>NZ_CP084753.1:600000-895176 GCF_020535545.1 Roseateles sp. XES5 | reverse complement strand
GCCGCTTGAGGACACCTTCTGCCGCTATGTGCTCAACGAAGACCAGCCGATGGTGGTTGAGGACGCGTTGAAGGACCCGCGTTTCGTCAACCATCCCGCCGTTACCGGGCCTGACCATATCCGCTTTTATGCGGGGGTGCCGCTGAAGACGAAGGCCGGTCACACGATCGGTACCGTCTGCGCGATCGACCGTACGCCCCATTCCTTCGGACACAAGGATCTTCGCATCCTGTGGGAACTGTCCGGCGCGGCGATGGACCGGATCGAACTGATGCAGACCGCGGCGACCGACAGCCTGACGGAAGCCTTGACCCGCCGCGCTTTCAAGCGCGAGGCGGAGCAGCTGATTGCCGCCGCGGTGCGCCACAAGCATGATCTTGGCTGTGTCGTACTCGACGTCGACCGCTTCAAGGCGGTGAACGACACCCACGGCCATGCGGCCGGCGACGAGGTGCTGAAGGCCGTTGCAGCCACCTGCCGCGCGAACCTGCGCGCCAGCGACCTTTTCGGCCGGCTCGGCGGCGAGGAATTCGCCATCGTGCTTCCCCATATCGGCGGCGAGGAGGCGCTGGCCGTCGCCGAAAAGCTGCGCGAGGAGATTGCCGCGCGGCCCGTCAACGGGGCTTTCGGTACGCTCTCCGTCACCGCCAGCTTCGGCAGTGCTGCGCTGTCGATTGTCGGTCGGGATATCGAAACCCTGCTCGCGCAGGCCGATGCGGCCATGTACCAGGCCAAGGGGAGCGGGCGCAATCGCTGCGTTTCCTGGTCGATGACGGAGGGAATGGGCGCCCGTCGCCGCGTTCTCAAGGCAGGCACCATCCTCTTCAACGACCGTCGTTCGACGATCGACTGCACCGTGAAAAGCCTCGGCGCCGACGGGGCCGGGCTCATGGTCAGCAATTCCGCCGGCATCCCGCCGGAGTTCACCCTGATCATGAAGGCAGAAGGGTTCGAAACGGCCTGCGCGGTTCTCTCTCGCGACCGCCAGAACCTCGACGTCGCTTTCCGCTAGAGCATTTCCAGCCGAAGCGAGATCGCTTCGGCGTCGGGTGATGCGGTAAAAACAAAAGCTCAATAGCCGCTCGAAGCTTTTCCGGGCGTTGGCAAATCCTTGCAGAGTCTTGCAAGGAATCTTGCATGCATCGTATTGACTGCAAGGCTACTTGCTTGCACGATCATGGCTGCAACGAAACTTGTGAGCGCCATGACCATTCTCGACCGCATAAAGGCGAAATCGCGCAAGCTGACGGAAGCCGACCAGAAGCTGATCACGGCGATGCTGGAGAACCGCGCGGAAGCGGCGTTCCTGTCCGGGCCGCAGCTTTCCCAGCGCGCCAGCGTGCATGAGGCGACGGCGACGCGGCTGGCGCAGAAGCTCGGTTACAAGGGCTTTCCGGACCTGCGCGCCGAATTGCAGCGCGAGGTGCTTCTGGACCAGGACGCGGCCGGCCGCATGCGCCGCTCCGTCGCCAAGGTCGAGCACGGCGATTACCTCACCGACCTCATCGCGGCCGAGATTACCGCGCTGGAAACGCTCGCCCGTGCGGTGTCGCAGGCCGATATCGACCGCGCCGCCGACATGATCTTCGAGGCCCGCCGCGTCTTCGTCTTCGGCCAGGGCCACGCCCAGTCCGTTGCCGGCTTCCTGCAGCGCCGGCTCGACCGTTTCGGCATGACGACCATCGCGCTCACAGGGCGCGGCCGCGACATCGCCGAGCGCCTTGTCGGCATGGATGGCAATGACATCGTCGTGGCGCTTGCCTTTCGCAAGCAGCCGCAGAGCTACGGGCCGCTGATGCGGCATGCCGCCCGCGTCGGCGCGCGCACCGTCCTCGTCTCGGATCTTGCCGGCCCACTGATGGATCCTGCGGCCGACCTGATGCTGGCGGCCCCGCGCGGGCGCTCGGGCAGTGAGTTCCAGACCCCGACCATCCCCTTCGCCATCGTCAACGGCATCGTGCTGACGATCGCGGGGCGGCACGAGAAGGAGGTCATCGGAAGACTGGAGAAGCTGTCGGAGCTGTTCAACGACTTCGACTGAAAAGAGAAAATTGGAGGAGGAAACCATGCTGAAACATCTGTACGCATCCGCCCTTGCGGCCTGTCTCGTCCTGCCGGCCGCCGCGATGGCCGAAGACCTCGACGGCCTGACGCCCGAACAATTGCTGCCGCTGGCGCAGAAGGAGGGCAGCGTCACCGTCTTCTCGCTGTCGAGCCGCATCGCCAAGATCGAGAAGGCCTTCGAGGATGCCTATCCGGGCATCGATCTCATCGGTCTCGACATGAGCTCGACCAAGCAGATCGCCCGCGTGGAAGCCGAGCAGCAGGCGGGCGTGCACGCCGTCGACGTGCTCTATATCGCCGACACACCCGTCGTCTTTTCCAAGCTGGTGGAAGAGAAGCGCGTGGTGAACTACGTGCCGCCGCGCGTCGCCGGCGAACTGGAGGATCGCTTCAAGGGGCCGCTCCTTACGCAACGCCTGTCCACCAAGGTGCTGATGTATAACGAGAAGGCCTTCCCGGATGGCTCGCCCGTCACCAATCTCTGGCAGCTTACCGAGCCGGAATGGCAGGGCCGCGTGCTGATGGTCGATCCGAGCCAGCGCGGCGAACTGCTCGATCTCCTGACCGAGATCGCGCTTCACCCGGACGAGATGGCTGCCGCCTACAAGGCCAAGTACGGCAAGGACATCGAGGTCGAGGAGGGACTGGAAGGCGCGGGCGAACAGTTCATCAAGGCGCTGTTCGAGAACGACCTGATCCTGCTGCCCAACAGCGACGTGCTCAACAAGTCGATCGGCGACGTCAACGCCAAGAACCCGCCCGTCGGTTTCGGCACCTATTCGGACCGCCGCGACAACGAGAAGGAAGGCTGGGCGCTGCAGGTCGCCAACAATGTCGAGCCGGCCAACGGCATCCTCTTCCCGGCGGTGCTGACCATTGCCGACAAGGCGCCGCATCCGGCCGCCGCGCGCCTGCTCATCGACTTCATGTTCGGCGACAATTCGCCGACCGGTGGTCCCGGCTTCGAGCCCTTCAATGTGCCGGGCGACTATGCGGTGCGCAAGGCCATCGCCGACCATCCGGACTCCGTCAAACGTGACGACCTGAAGGCCTGGACCATCGACCCGGCCAAGACCGCCGCCGCACGCGGCCGCATCGCCGACCTCATCATCACGCTCCAGTAACGGAGCCGCCTGCCGGCGCCACGACACGGCGCCGGCAGGCGTGGAGGAGTTCCCATGACATCGACCTCGCTTTCAGCGCCATCGGGCAGCCGGCTGCTCCGATCGGGCTTCCTTTGCCGGCCGTGCTCGTCCTGATCGTCGCCATCCTCGTGGTCGCGCCGCTCGCCCGCATCCTCCTGTCGACGCTGACGCCCGAGGGCATCGCCGCCTGGCAGGCCGTGCTCGCCAGCCGCCTTTCGGCCAATCTGTGGTGGTGGCCGCTGCTCAACACCATGGTGCTCGGCTTCTGCGTGGCCGGCGGCTGCCTGATGATCGGCGGTTTCCTCGCCTGGCTCGTCGTGCTGACGGACGTGCCGGGACGCCGCTTCCTCGCCATGATGGCGACGCTGCCCTACATGATCCCGAGTTTTGCCGCCGCGCTCGCCTGGGGCACCCTGTTCCGCAACTCCCGCCTCGGTGGCTCGGCCGGTTTCTTCGAGACGAACGGGCTTTCCATTCCCGACTGGCTCGCCTGGGGCCTCGTTCCCACCGCCATCGTGCTGATCGCCCACTACTATTCGCTCGCCTACACGATCATCGCCGCCGCGCTCGGCTCGGTCGGGGCCGATCTCGTCGAGGCCGGGCAGATGGCGGGCGCCCGGCGTCCCCGCATCTTCTTCGGCATCATCCTGCCGGTCGTCACCCCGGCGCTCGTCGCGGCCGCCTCGCTGACCTTTGCCGGCGCGGTCGCCAATTTCGCCGCGCCCGCCTTGCTTGGCCTGCCGGTGCGCATGCAGACGCTCTCCACCCGCCTCTTCGGCATGATCGAGACCGGCCAGAACGAGCGCGGCTTCGTGCTGGCGCTGCTTCTGATCGCCGTCTCGGCGCTGTTCCTCTTCCTGTCGGACCGCCTCGTTTCCGGGCGCAAGGCTTTCATCACCGTCACGGGCAAGGGCGGGCGCACGAAGCGCTTTCCACTCGGTGCCTGGCGCTGGCCGCTCTTTGCGCTCGCCGCCCTCATCGGCCTCTTCACCACGGTCGTGCCGGTGCTGGTGCTTGCCGCCTCCAGTCTCGCGCCGCAGAGCGGGGCGCTGTTCTCCAACTGGACGCTGCATTTCTGGATCGGCGAGGGTGGCGGCGAGATCGCCCAGGGCCAGGCCGGCATCTTCCGCAATCCCGTGCTGATCGACGCCTTGTGGAACACCATCCGCCTTGGCCTCGTCGTCGCCTTCACCACCATGCTGCTCGGCCTCGCGCTCGCCTATACCATCGTGCAGCGCAAGGGCAGCCTGCTGGCGACGCTCCTCAGCCAGCTCGCCTTCCTGCCGCTGCTGGTGCCGAGCATCGCCTTCGCCGCCGCCTACATCGCGCTGTTCGGCGCACCCATCGGGCCGCTTCCCTCGCTCTACGGCACCTTCGCGCTGCTGGTCATTGCGGCCTCGGCGCACAACCTGCCCTTCGCGGTGCAGTCCGGCCGCTCCGTGCTCGGGCAGATTTCGGCCGATATCGAGGAGAGCGCGCGGCTGACGGGCGCAAGCCTCGTGCGGCGGCTCTTCGCCATCGTCTTCCCGCTGGCGATCCGGGGCCTGTTTGCCGGCGCCATCCTCGTCTTCGTCAAGATGGTGCGCGACCTCTCGCTGGTCGTGCTGCTCTTCACCGCCACCTCGCCGGTGCTCTCCATGGTCGCCTACCGCTATGCGTCGGAAGGCTTCATGCAGTTCGCCAATGCCATCACCCTCGTCATCCTCGTGGTCTGCCTTGCGGCGTCGTTCCTCGCCCACAGCCTGCAGAACCGCGTCCAGAAATGGAAAGAGTCATGAACGCGCTTGCCACAGGGGCCGCGGACGCCATCAAGATCCGCAATCTCGTCAAACGTTTCGGCGCCTTCACCGCCGTCAAAAACATCGATATCTCCGTTCCCGCCGGGGCCTTCCTCGTCCTCGTCGGACCGTCGGGCTGCGGCAAGTCGACCCTCCTGCGCATGCTCGCCGGCCTCGAAAGCCCGACGGAAGGGGAGATCGCCTTCGTCGGCAAGACCGTCTCCAGCGGGGCGGGCGGTGTCATCGCCGATGCCGGACGGCGCAATGCCGGCCTCGTCTTCCAGAGCTACGCGCTCTGGCCGCATATGACGGTGGCCGGCAACATCGCCTGGCCGCTGAAGGTGGCGAAATGGCCGCGGGAAAAGCGCGAGAAGCGGGTCAGGGAAGTGCTCGGGCTGCTCGGCATCGATGCGCTCGCCGAACGTTATCCCGCGGAAATCTCCGGCGGCCAGCAGCAGCGCGTGGCGATCGCCCGCACCATTGCGCCGGAGCCGAGCATCCTGCTCTTCGACGAGCCGCTTTCCAACCTCGATGCCAAGCTGCGCATCGAGATGCGCAGCGAACTGATGCGCATCCACCGGGCGACCGGGGCGACCTCGGTCTATGTCACGCATGATCAGGTGGAGGCGATGACCATGGCGACCCATGTCGCCGTGCTCAACAATGGCCGCGTCGAACAGTTCGGCAAGCCGATCGATCTTCTGCGCCATCCCGAGACGACTTTCGTCGCGACCTTCCTCGGCACGCCGCCGGCAAATCTTCTGCCGGTCCAGCGTGTGGGGGAAAACCTTGTCTTCGGCGAGACGGTGCTCGCCCCGGCGGCGCTGGCGGCCGGGCATGAGGCGGTGCAGCTCCTGTACCGTGCGGAAGACGTCGGCGTCGGTGCGGTGGCGGGTATGCCCACGCTCACCGCGCGCTTTGCCGAGGCTGCGCCGATCGCCGGCCGCACGATGGTGACGGCTCTTGCCGGCGACCAGCGCATCACCGCCATGGCCGACGGCTACTTCACTGCGATGCCCGGCGAGCCGATCACGCTCTCCTTCATTCGCACCCCCGATGCGGTCTTCGCGGCCACTGGAGAAAGGATACATCAATGAGGCTTATCCTCATGCGTCACGGCGAAACCGAGTGGAATGCGGAGCAGCGCCTGCAGGGGCAGGACAATTCGCTGCTCTCCGAGCGCGGGGTGGCGCAGGTCAAGCAGTTCCGGCCCTATGCCAAGGCACTGAAGCCGGCGCGCATCATCGCCTCCGACCTCGGTCGCACGCGCCAGACCGTTGCCCTGATCGGCCATCCCGACGCGCCGTCCGATGCCCGCTTCCGCGAGCTGGACATGGGCGCCTGGACCGGCAAACGCAAGCCGGACCTCATCGCCGCCCATCCCGAGGACTATGTCGCCTGGCGGGCGGGCACCTTCACACCCGAGAACGGCGAGACCTGGGGCATTTTCCGCAAGCGGGTGGCCGAGGGCGTGCGCGACTGGATGTCCCGCACCGACGGCGATCTTCTGGTCGTCGCCCATGGCGGGGTCATCCGGGCGGCCTGCCACGAATTCCTCGACCTGCCGCCCGCCCGCGTCGTGCCCGTCACGCCCGGCACGGCGACGATCCTGCATTTCCCCGAACGGAACGGGGCCGCGCAGCTCGAAGGCTACAATATCGGTTCGGTCGCGCCCGACATTTCGGTGGCGGACTGACCTAACGCAATTCCGACAAACGGGCGCGGCGATTTTGCGCTGGAAGAAACACTCTAGCCGAAGCGCCGCAGCGCTTCGGTGAAGAGGTCCGTGTCGACATTGCCGCCGGAGGCGACGGCGATGGCGGTGTCGCCATTCAGCCGGTCGCCGTGGAACAGGGCGGCGGCGAGGGCCACCGCGCCGCCTGGTTCGATGACCAGTTTCAGCCGCTTGAAGGCGAGCGCCATGGCGCGAAGAGCCTCCTCGTCGGTGACGGCAAGGCCTGCGCCGGCGAGCCTTTCAAGGATGGGCAGGGTGATTCGGCCCGGTTCCGGCGTGATAATGGCATCGCAGATCGAGCCCGCGAGCGCCGCATTCCGCACGACCTTTCCGGCTGCCAGCGAGCGGGCGGTGTCGTCGAAATGCTCCGGTTCGCAGGTGCGCAGCGTAAAGCCGGGGGCCGTGGCCTCGAGGGCGAGGGCGACACCCGAACTCAATCCGCCGCCGCCACAGGGCACCAGCACCTCGGCGCTCGCAATGCCTTCCTCCTCCGCCTGTTCGGCGATCTCGAGGCCCACCGTGCCCTGGCCGGCGATGACCAGCGGTTCGTCGAAGGGTCTGACCAGCGTCAGGCCGCGCTCTTCGGAAAGCCGTGCGCCGATCGCATCCCGATCCTCTTTCGCGCGATCATAGAGAACGACTTCGGCCCCGAAGGCGCGGGTGTTGTCGATCTTCAGTCGCGGTGCGTCCGAGGGCATGATGATGACGCAGGGCGCGTCGTGCCGACGCGCCGCGAGGGCGACGCCCTGCGCATGGTTTCCCGAGGAGAAGGCGATCACGCCGCGCTTGCGGAGATCGGGCGCGAGGCCCGACAGGGCGGACCAGCCGCCGCGGAACTTGAACGAGCCGGTATGTTGCAGGCATTCCGCCTTCACATAGACGCGCCGTCCGGCGATCTCGTCGAGGAACGGCGAGGTGAGCAGCGGCGTGCGCCGGCCATGGCCGTGAAGCCGCGCCCGGGCGGCGACGATCATTTCGATGGAAGTCATGCGGATGGCCCTCGGCTGCGATGGAGCCCGATACATAAAAGGGCATTCCCGCCTTGGGAACGCCCATTCTTGTCACGGTGACAGCCGAGATGGTGGCTTTGCCGGAGCGTCCTTCCTCTAGGAAAGAAGGACGCTCCGGCGTGGTTCGAGCTTAGAACTCGTCCCAGCCTGCCTGCACGGCCGGAGCGGCGTTGCCACCGCCGAAGGCGCTGGCAATCTTGTTCACCATGCGCTTGGCGGGGGAGGCGACCTGCGCCGAGGCGGCGTTGGCGACCCGGAGCTGCGGGCGGCCTTGCGCCGTCGCGACGTTTCCGACCTGGAACTGGCTGATGAGCTGGCGCAGGCGGTCCGCCTCGCCGGCGAGCGATGCGCTTGCGGCGGTGGACTGCTCGACCATGGCGGCGTTCTTCTGCGTGGTGTCGTCCATCTGGATGATGGCCACATTGACCTCCGCCAGCCCGACCGACTGCTCGCGCGCCGAGGTGGTGATGGCGTCGAGCTGTGCATTGATCTCGCTGACATGCTCGCCGATCACCTTCAGCGCCGCACCGGTCTCCGTCACGAGGCGAACGCCCCCTTCGACCTCGCCCGCCGAATGGCGGATCAGCACCTTGATCTCCTTGGCGGCCTGGGCGCTGCGCGAGGCCAGGGCGCGCACCTCGGAGGCCACGACGGCGAAACCCTTGCCGTGCTCGCCCGCACGGGCGGCTTCCACCGCGGCGTTCAGGGCCAGGATATTGGTCTGGAAGGCGATGCCGTCGATCACGCCGATGATGTTGGAGATCTGGCCGGAGGAGGCCTCGATGCGCTGCATGGCGGCGACGGCGTCGGAGACGACCTTGACCGAATGATGCGCGGAGGAATTGGCCTCGGAGGCCTTGTTGCGGGCTTCCTCGGCGCGCTTGGTGGACTGCGAGACGTTGGCGGTGATCTCGTCGAGGGCGGCGGCGGTCTGCTCGAGGGCGGCGGCCTGCTGTTCGGTGCGGCGGGACAGGTCGTTGGCGGCCTGGCTGAGCTCGCGCGAGCCGCTGTCGATGGAGCCGGTGGCTTCGGAGACCGACTGCAGCGTGGTGCGCAGCTGGGAGACGGCGGCGTTGAAGTCCTGGCGCAGGCTTTCGAACTCGGGCGAGAAGGACTGCGTGAGTTCGCAGGCGAGATCGCCGCCGGCCATGCGCTTGAGGCCTTCGGCAAGACCGCCGGTGGCCTGGGCCATGGCGGCGGCGCGCACGCGGTCGACTTCGAGGGTGCGTTCGCGCTCGGCTTCGGCTGCGGTGCGTTCGGCCTGCGAGGAGGCTTCGAGGGAGCGGGTGCGCAGGCCGTTGTCCTTGAAGACCTGGACGGCACGGGCCATGCCGCCGACTTCGTCGCGGCGTTCGGTTTCGGCGACGGTGACGTCGAGATTACCATTGGCGAGCGTGGTCATGGTGCCGGCGAGCGTGTTGAGCGGACGGGCGATCCACGCCCGGACCGCGTAGAAGCCGGCGATGAGGATGACGACGAGGCCGATGGCGGCGCCGACCACCGTCATGACGATGGTGGAACCCGAGATTTCGTCGAGTGCCGCCGTGCGGGCGGCGGCCATATCCATGACGACGGTGATCTCGTTCGTCACCTTCTCGATGGACGCGTTGAGAGCCGGCTGGCAGCTCTTCGGGAATTCGGCCTGCGTGCGGTCGATATCCACATCGCTGGCGGCGGCGGTGGCGGCGGCGATCAGCGGACCGCAGACGGTGTCGAGCGAATTCAGGCTGTCGGCCTTGAGCCCCGCAAAGGCGGCGTGCTCGGGGAGGGCGGCCATCGACAGGTCAAGCTGCTGGACGACGAAGCCCTTGCTCATCTCGATATCGGCGAGCGCGACCTTCTTGGCTTCCGGCGTGCGGGCAAGCAGCAGATCGGCGATGCCGGCGCGGGCCGAGACGAGGCTGCGGCTGGTGCGCGCGAGCGTCAGCGTGGCCGTGGATTCCTGCTCTAGCAACGCCATATAGTTGGTGTTGACGAAGGAAAGTCTCGAACTGCTGTAGGCGATGACGCCGGCCACGAAGAGGCCGAAGGCCAGAAGGATGACGAGGAATTTGCTGATGATCGGGATGTTGCGCATGGATAGCCGCCTATCGGGGTGGAACTGCCTTTCGTATACAGTCGGTTGGTTATAGATCGATTAAATTTTACGAATAGTTGTATGCAATTTTAATCGTAGGTAGATTCTTTTTCTGCATGCAGAATGTAGCAGATCGACCGGAGCGGGAGACAAGACCGATGACATCCATGACGATCCTCGACGGCGGCATGAGCCGCGAACTGGTGCGCCTCGGGGCCGAACTCCGCCAGCCGGAATGGTCGGCGCTGGCCCTGATGGAAAGCCCTGATATCGTCCGGCGCGTGCATGACGAATTCATCGCCGCAGGGGCGGATGTCGTCACGACGAACAGCTATGCCCTTGTGCCGTTCCATATCGGCGAGGCGCGGTTTCGCGCCGACGGGCGGCACCTGATCGCGCTCGCCGGTCGACTGGCGCGTGAGGCGGCCGACGCGGCAGAAGGCCGCTCCGTCCGCGTTGCCGGTTCGCTGCCGCCGATCTTCGGTTCCTACGAGCCGCACCTGTTCCAGCCGGATCGGGTGCAGGATTATCTCGGCGTGCTGGTCGAGGCGCTCACGCCCTTCGTCGATGTCTTCCTCGGCGAAACGCTCAGCCTCGTCGCAGAGGCGGAAGCCGTGGAAAAGGCCGTGGCGGCCAGCGGAAAACCCTTCTGGATTTCCTTCACGCTGGAGGACGAGCCGGGCGCGGAAACCCGGCCCCCGGCGCTGCGGTCTGGCGAAAGCGTCGCGGACGCGGCGCGGTGGATCGCCGGCTCCACGGCCTCCGCCTTGCTGTTCAATTGCAGCCGTCCCGAAGTCATGCGGCAGGCCGTGGACGTGGCGGCCCCGATCCTCAGGGCCGCGGGGCGCCCCATCGAAATCGGTGTCTATGCCAATGCCTTCACATCGGACGAGGAGGGCGCGGCAAACGAAGCGTTGCACGCCATCCGCGACGACCTCTCGGCCGACCGTTATGCGGGCTTTGCCTGCGACTGGGCGGAAAGCGGCGCGAGCATGATCGGCGGCTGTTGCGGGGTCGGCGCATCGCACATCCACAACCTGCGCCGCCGGCTTGTCTAGGCTCGGGATTATCGCCTCACACGTTCTCAGCGATAGCAAACTCGGCAGACCCGTCGGCGGCACAGGCGATGACGACGGGAGCATAGGGCTCCAGCCATTCGCTGTGGATATGGGTGTTTCCGGCAATGTCCAGGCTGGCGGTCGCGATCGCACCGTCCTGGTGGAATGCGACCGGCTCGCCGTTCACCGTCAGCCAGACGAGGGCAGCAGGGCAGCGGGCCTCGATGCTCAGGCGCTGGCGGCCGGGCGCAGTGGACGTGTCGGTGTTGGTGAGCGTGGCCTTGAGGGTCAGGCTGGGCGCTTCGGCAGGGGATGCTGTCACCGGGACCGGCAGCGCCGGCAGTTCGGGCGTGCGCGGCGGGGGTTGACGATAGGAACCGGTGCGCTCGAAGGCGCAGGCATGAGCGAGCAGCGCCGTGTCGTCCCAGGCCCGGCCGGCAAAGGTCAGGCCTGCCGGCATGGCGATGTCTGACAGCATGCCCATCGGCACGGTGACGGTCGGAATGCCGAGATGGCGGATGGCAAGGTTGCCATTGGCAACCCAGGTGCCGTTGCGCCAGGCAAGGGCGGCAGAGGCGGGGTTCACGTCGGCATCGGCCGGGCCGATGTCGGCAACCGCCGGGAAGATCACCGCATCGAGCCCGAGCCCATCCATCCATGCCTCGAAATCGACGCGCCGGGTCTCCTCCAGCCCTTGGAAGCCCTCGGCAAGACCGGGAATGTCCGTGAAGGCGGCTATGGGATGACGGCGCAGATGGTCGGGATAGTTGGCGATGCTGTCGTCGAAGCCGGCATAACGGTCCGGCAGGCTGCCCTTGGGGGCAGGGAAGATGCGCGCACCGTCGACATCGGCAAGCCGCCGCAGAGCGGGATAGCTATTGGCATCGAGGAAATCGTCCCAGGCCCAGGCGGAGAGATCGACGATCTCGCGGTGCAGGTAGTCCGGGCTGACGAGACCGCGCGTCGCGATGGTCGGTGCGCCGGGCCGATCGCCCTCGTAATTGCTGACGACGGGAAAGTCGGTGACCACGACCTCGGCGCCGGCCGCTTCCAGGGCGGCCCTGGCGGCCATGCAGAGCGCCACCATCGAGGCGCGCGTCTCGATGCGCTGGCCGGTCGATCCGCCGATGCCGACGCTCTCGCCGGTGCCGGCCTGCGGATCGGCATTGATATACATCGCCGGCAGGCCGAAGCGCTTGCCGGCAAGGCTCGCCGTCTCGGCGATGGCGGGATAGGAGGCGGGACGGACCGTGGAGGCCTTGGGGATCGGGACGAAGGTCTGGCGGCGCCAGAGATCGCCGCGGGTCTCGGGATCGTCGGCGACGATGATGTCGAGCATCTCCAGCATGTCGGCCATCGAGCGGCTGTGCGGCACGACGACATCCATGGTGGGCACGAGGGGCCAGTTGCCGCGCACGGAGATGACGCCGCGGCTTGGCGTATAGGCGCACAGCCCGTTGTTGGCGGCCGGTGCGCGTCCGCTCGACCAGGTCTCCTCGCCAAGGCCGAAGGCGGCGAAGCTTGCGGCGGTGGCGGTGCCAGAGCCGTTGGAGGAGCCGGAGGCGAAGGCGGCGGTGAGCCAGTCGGCATTGTAGGGGGATTCGGCGCGGCCATAGACGCCGCGCTGCATGCCGCCATTGGCCATGGGGGGCATGTTGGTGAGACCGATGAGGACGGCGCCGGCGGCGCGCAGGCGGGCGATGGCGAAGGCGTCCTCGGTGGCGATGAGGTCGGCGAAGGCGGGCGAGCCGGAGGCGACGGTGAGACCCTTGACCTTGTAGCTGTCCTTTGCGGTGTAGGGGATGCCGTCGAGGGGGCCGAGGGTTTCGCCGCGGGCGCGCCGGAGATCGGAAGCATGGGCTTCAGCGAACATGGCGGGGTTGAGCACGGGCACGGCGTTGAGGGCGATGCCGTGGCGGTCGTAGCGGGCGATGCGGGTCAGATACGCCGCAACAAGCCCGATGCTCGAAACCTCCCCAGCCTCAAGCGCGCCACGCAATGCAGAGATCGTGCTGTCTACAACGGTCATTGAAAGCCTCCTGTCGGCCGGGCGCATTGACGCCGGTTCGGTAAAAGTTTGCCAGCGGTCCGGCCACGTTCTATAGTTCGAGGCAGATATCGCGCGCTCATTCGGCGCGGCGCCGGCAGTGCGTTCTGGGGAGACCCGCATCCATGGCCATGAGGGGGGAAACCCTGCCCGTTGCGGGGAAATACGATCTGGCGGCACGCCTGATCGGCTGCGCGGGTCGTGCCAGTTTCGAGACGGAGCTGACGACGGCCCTGAAGCGGGAATTGCCCATCGACGCTGCCCTGCTGCTGATCTACCAGAAGGACCGCAGCCCCCGGCTGCTCTTCCATGACTGGACGACGAAGCGCGGCATACTCGGCCTGCAGAAATATCTCGGCGGCCCTTATCTGCGCGATCCCTTCTACGGGATCGCGGTCGAAGAGCCGGTGGATGGGCTCTATGCGCTGAGCGAAATCGCACCCTCGAATTTCACCCATACCCAATATTACCGGGAATATTATCGCGACGTTGGTTTCGGCGATGAGTTCAACTACCTTTTCAGGATGGACGAACACGTCACCTTCGCCATTTCGTTGAGCCGGCAGGCGGTCAACGGTCCCTTCGAGGCCGGGGACATCGGCGTCCTGCAGGACCTGGAGCCATTGCTGCGTTCTGCGGTGGCGCGCCATTGGAGCGATCTCAATCCGGCAAGCGACACGCCCTCGGCAAATCCGCTCGGCCCGGCGCTTCAGCATGCGATGAGCCGGTTCGGCACCAGCGTGCTCACCGAGCGGGAATGCGAAATCGCCCGGCTGATCCTGCGCGGCTACTCGCTGAAGGGGGCCGCGGAGCAACTGTCGATCTCGGAGACGACGGTGAAGCTGCATCGCAGCAACCTCTACGCCAAGCTCGACATCACCTCGCAGACCGAACTCTTCTCGCTTTTTATCGCCTCCGTATCCGCGGCGCCCAACCTCTACGACGATCCGCTGGAGCACTACCTGAACTGAGTAAGGGCGCGCAAACGCCCCGTCCCGTCGGTTGGAGGCGATCCCGCGCGGCGTTCCTGCTGCTCTAGGCCTCATAGGTGACGCGACCGTCGCACAGCGTCAGGACGGGCGTGAGCGTGTTGATCCTGTCCAAGCCCACGGCTTCGATATCGCCCGACAACACCACGATATCGGCCAGATAACCCGCGCGCAGAATGCCCTTGCGGTCTTCCATATATTCGAGCCAGGCGCTGGTGCGCGTATAGGCGGCGAGCGTCTCGGTAAGTGTCAGACGGTGATCGGGAACATCGGCCCGCCAGACCTTGCGGTTCATGGCGTCGTAGATGCAGCTGATCGGCGAGAGCGGCGAAACGGGCCAGTCCGTGCCGAAAACGATCTTCGCGCCGGTATCGACGAGCTTGCGCCAGGGGAAACAATATTGCCAGCGCGCCTCGCCGACGCAGGAGACATAGGGCTCCAGCGGCGTGCCGGCGCTGCCCGGCGGATGGGTCGGCTGCATGGAGGCGACGACGCCGAGCGTGCCGAAGCGTTCCGTGTCGTCGGGATGCACGATCTCGGCATGTTCGATCCGGTTGCGCCGGTCGCGCGGGCCGTTTGCGGCAATGACCGCTTCATAGCCGTTCAGCACCATGCGCACCGCGCCGTCGCCGATGGCGTGCACGGCGATCGACAGGCCGAGCTTGTCGGCGGCAATCGAGATCTCGTCGAAATGCGCCTGGGTGAAGAGGGGGTACCCGTCCAGCCCGGACGGTTGGCATAATCCTCGATGAAGAGCGCCGTGCCGGACTGGGCGACGCCATCCATGAACATCTTGACGAAATCGCAGCGCAGCCGGTCGGAGGTGAAGCGGGCATGCCAGGCGGCGGCCTTGGTTTCGAGGTCGGCGAGCGGCATGAAGCTCTTCATGTGGAAGGGGATGCGCACGCGCACGGGAAGGCCGTCGGTCTTCTCGATCTCCTCCATCAGTTCGAGCTGGTAGAGATTGCCGTCCATGTTCTGGAGCGAGGTGATGCCGAGCGAGGCGCAATAGGCAAGGCCCCGCTTCAGCACGGCGATATCGGCGGCGCGATCCGCGTCCGTCACATGGTCGGGCTCGCCGCCGGTCTCGACGCCGAGACCCTCGCGCCCGCCCGTGTCGCCGAGCGCGAAGACCGGACCCATGGCGTTGATTTCGCGCAGTTCCCCATGGGCAAGGCCGTCCGCCGCCATGACCACCTCGTTGCCGACGCCGACGTCGCGACCCTCGAGCAGGCCGGCCATTTTCAGCGCCAGCGTATTGGCCCAGGCGGTGTGGTGGTCCGGCGCCATCAGGATGACGGGCCGGTCGGCGATGATGGCGTCGAGGTCGTGTCGCGTGAGGTTGTCCGTTTCGGAAATGATCGTGTATTCGGCGGACATGCCGACGATGAGCTTGCTGTCCGGATGCTCGGCGGCAAAGCGCTGCAGGGCGGCCTTGAGCTTGTCGAAGCCGCGCAGGCCGAAGAGCGAGAGCGTGTTGAGCCCGGCCGAGCCGCCGAAGATATGCATGTGGCTTTCGTTGAAGCCGGGCAGGACCGTCGCGCCGCGGGCATCGACCTCACGCGTCTGCGGGCCGACAAGAGCCGCGATCTCGGCATCGCTGCCGACGGCCAGGATACGGTTGCCGGCAATGGCGATGGCTTCCGCGCGGGGCTTTGCTTCGTCCATGGTGAGCACGCGGGCATTGCGGATGACGGTGGAGGCTTGCATGGCGTTTTTCTTCTCTGCTGGCAGGGAGGAGTGCCTGCGGCGGCACGCCGCCGCAGGCTTTTGGAATCAGAGCGTGCAGTAGGGTGTGACGGGCGTGATCGCACCGAAATCCTTCACCACCTCGAACTGGCGGCCATTGTCGTCCACCTTGGCGAAGAACGAGTGCAGGACACAGTGGTTGTTGCTCTTGTCGATGCGCACGAGCCCTTGCGGTGCCTCGAATTCGACGGTCGGCAGGGCTTCCAGCACCTTGGCGTCCTCGACGGAGCCGGCCTTGGCGGCCGCGGCTGCGTAGAGATAGAGGCTGTTGTAGCCGGACTCGCCGATGGTGTTGACCATCTTCTCGGCACCGTAGAGGGCGCGGTAACTCTCGATGAAACGCTTGTTCTGCGGTGTGTCGACGGCCATGAAATAGGAGTGGGCGGCGTAGGTGCCTGCTGCAAGTTCCGGCGTTTCCTGGATCATCACGTCATCGGACGGGCCGACCATCGGCGGCTTGATGTCGAAGCTGCGATACTGCTTGAGCTGGGCGAGGCCGTCATTGCCGACCACCATGCTCCAGACGAAATCGGGGTTCACGTCCTTGATCTTCTGGAAGGCGGGGCCGAAGTCCTGCGTGCCGAAGGGATAGAAGTCGGCGCCGACCAGCTTGCCGCCGGCCTTGTCGAGCGCGGCGGTGATCGCCTCGGTCATCTTGCGCGGCCAGGCGTAGTCGGATCCGAGGATATAGACGCTCTTGCCGATGTTCTCGACGATCCACGGCACGACGGGATCGACTTCCTGCGGCGGAATGGCGCCCATGGCGACGAAGTAGGGATCGCACTCGCCGCCTTCGAACTGGGTGGGGTAGAAGAACAGCTTCTTGGCGCGCTTGGTGACGGAGAGCGTGGCGCTGCGCTCGACGGAGATGATGTTGCCCATGATCACGTCGACTTCGTCCTGGCCGATCAGCTTGCGCGCCTTGTCGATCGAGCCCTTGGTGCTGGTCTGGTTGTCCTCGACGATGAGTTCGATCTTGCGCCCGCCGATGCCGTCCTTGGCATTCAGCTCGTCGGCGGCCATCTTGTAGCAGTTGAGCAGCGTTTCGCCGAGGATGGCCTGAAGGCCGGTGATCGGGATCGACAGGCCGACCTTGACCGTGTCGGCGGCACGCAGGATGCCCGGTGCGCCAAGTCCGGTGGCGGCGAAGGCAGCGGCGGCGCCGCCCTTCAACATGGTTCGGCGGGTGATGGAATAGGTCATGGTCATTCCCCTTCTTGGTCGATGGTCGTTACAAGGCGAGTTGCGGCGAGTTGCTTGGCGAGTTACAGGGCGAGCAGGTTCTTCAGCAGGTTTTCGTCTGACAGCGCGGATGTCGGAACGGCGTGAACGATCCGCCCCTTGTCCATGAAAAGGCAGCGCGTGGCGGCATGCGCCACGAGATCAAGGTTCTGTTCGACGAGCAGCACGGCGATGCCGTATTGCTGCGCAAGCTTGGGAATGAGCGCGCCGATTTCGTGCACGATGTTGGGCTGGATGCCCTCCGAGGGTTCGTCGAGCAGCAGCACCTTCGGCGCGCCGCAGAGCGCGCGGGCGATGGCGAGCTGCTGCTGCTGACCGCCGGAGAAATTGCCGGCGGTCTCGCTGCGCCGGTCGCGCAGCACGGGGAAGAAGGAAAAGACCTCGTCGAGCACGGTCTTGCGCGCCCGGCTGCCTGCCGCGCGGGTGCCGACGGTCAGGTTTTCCTCTACCGTCAGCCGGCCGAAGATACCCCGGCCCTGCGGCACATGGGCGATGCCGGCGCGCGCCCGGCGATGGGCGACGAGACGGCTCACATCCTCGCCGTCGAGGTCCAGCCTGCCGGATCGCAAGGCAAGCGCGCCGGCGAGAGTCTTCAGGAGCGTCGTCTTGCCGACGCCGTTGCGGCCGAGCACGGCCACGACCTCGCCGGCCGAAACCGTAAGATCGACCCCGTGCAGCACCGGCAGGTGGCCGTAGCCGGAGCGGATATCCTTGCACTGCAGCATGTCAGCGCCTCCCCAGATAGACGTCGCGCACGGCATCGTCGGCTTCGATCTCGGCGAAAGGCGCCCGGCGGAAGAACCGGCCCTGGTGCAGCACCAGCGTATCGGCATCGAGCGCGCGCACGAAGTTGATGTCGTGCTCCACGGCGACGATGGCGCAGCGGCTGCTCAAGCGGTGCACGAGATCGGCGGTGGCGCGGGTTTCTTCCGGCGTCATGCCGGCGGTCGGCTCGTCGAGCAGCAGCAGCTTCGGGCCGGTCGCGATTGCCATGCCGATTTCCAGCCACTGCTTCTCGCCATGGGCAAGGTCTCCGGCGAGCGTCTGCCGCCGGGTGGAAAGGCCGATCATGTCGAGCATCTCGGCCGCGCTCTCCGTTGCCCGGCCGCCCCACAGCGCCACGTCGATGTTTTCCTCCACCGTCATGGTCGGGAAGACGGAGGGGATCTGGAACTTCCGGGCGATGCCGAGCCGCGCGATGCGGTGTGGCGGCAGGCCGGCAATGGCATGGCCGGCGAAGCGCACGCTGCCTGCCGTCGGCGCCAGGGTCCCGGTGATGATGTTGAGGAACGTGCTCTTGCCCGCCCCGTTCGGGCCGATGATGCAGGCGACCGAATTTTCCTTCACGTCGTAGTCGACCTCGGCAAGCGCCTGGAAACCGCCGAAGCGCATGCCGATGCCGTCCGCTTGCAACAGGATGGCGTTCATGGTGCGACCTCGCTCTTGCGGCTGGCGAGGCGCTTGGCGAAACGCTCGACCGCTTCCGATTGCAGGAAGGCGACGGCGACGAACATCAGGCCGATGATCATCGGCCAGATGACCGGGTTGAAGCTGCTGATCTCCTGCTGGGCGCGCTGCACCAGCACGGCGCCGATGACGGGGCCGATGAGCGTGCCGCGTCCGCCGATGACCACCCAGGCGACGGCTTCGGTGGAGAGCGCGAGGCCGATCATGTCGGGCGCGACGACGCCCGAGGCGGAGACGTAGAGGGCGCCAGCAAAGCCGGCGATGGCCGCCGAGAGCACGAAGGCGACGGTCAGGCGCGCCGGCGCGTCGTGGCCGAGGGCGGCGGCGCGCACCTCGTTGTCGCCGATGGCCTTCAGCACCTGACCCCAGCGGCCGCGCGTCAGGAGACGCAGGCCGGCGAGCAGCAGGGCCAGCAGCACGGCGACGAGCCCGTAGCTTGCAAGGTCGCCCGAAAGATCGAACGAACCGAAGGCGAGGGGTGGAATGCCGAGCAGTCCGGTATCGCCGCCGGTTACCGAACTCCAGGCGATCACCACCTGCTGCGCGATGACGGAAAGCGCGAGCGTGACGATGGTGAAATAGCTGCCGCGCACGCCGCCATAGAACAGGAAGTAGCCGACGATGGCGGCCAGCAGCGCCGGCAGGGCAACGGCGGCCAGAAGGCCGAGCACAGCGGGAGCCGGCATGTCCGGTGAAAGCGTGACGAGCGCCATGGCATAGCCGCCGACGCCGAAGAAGGCGGCGTGACCGAAGCAGAGAATGCCGGTGCGGCCCCAGAACAGATCCAGGCCGACCGCGAACATGGCGAAGATCAGCGCGTCGCGCATGACCGTCAGGTCATAGGAACCGGCGAAGGCAGGATAGAGGGCGAGGAAGGCAAGCCCGGCGGCGAAAACCGAAACCCAGCGATAGGCTCTCATGACTGGCGCCCCTTGATGGCGACGATGCCGTGCGGGCGCAGCCGCACCATGACGATGGCGGCGAGCAGCACCAGGGCCTGCGACAGCGACGGATCGAGCTGGTAGTTGAAGAAGGTGGTGAGCCCGCCGACGAAGGAACTGCCGGCAACGACCCCGCCCACCGAACCCGCGCCGCCGACGATGACGACGAAGAAGGCGTTGGCGAGATAGGAGACGCCCATCTGCGGCAGCACCGAGGCGAGCGGGGCGATCAGCGCGCCGGCAAGACCGGCGAGCGCCGCACCGAAGGCGAAGGCCACGGCGAAGGTGCGCCGCGTGTTGATGCCGACCGCTTCGGCCATGTCGCGGTTCTGGATGACGGTGCGCATGTCGAGGCCGAAGCCGGTGCGGCGCATGATGAAATGCACACCGGCAAGCGCGGCGAAGGACACGAGGATGACGAGCACCCGGTGGGCCGGATAGGCGGTGAAGCCGAGGTCGACCGTGCCGGAAAAGGGCGCGGAAACCGGCTTCGCGCCGTGGCCGAACAGGAATTCCAGGCTCTGCTGGAGGACGAGGCTGGCGCCGAGCGTGGCGAGGATCACCGCCGCCGGCCGCTCGTAGAGATGGCGCAGCACCAGCCATTCCAGCAGCATGCCGGCAATGGCGGCCGAGAACGGCGCGATGACGAGGCCGAGCCAGAAGGAGCCGCCAAGGCTCTGCACGAAGTAGACGGTGAAGGCGCCGACCGTGACGAATTCGCCATGGGCGAGGTTGGTGACGTTCATCAGGCCGAAGCTGATGGTGAGGCCGAGGCCGATCAGGGCGAGAATGCCGATGACCGTCAGGGCGTTGAGGGCTGCTGTTGCAAAAATCTCCACTACGACAGGCCTCCGTTGCGCGCTGCGGCAAAGCCGGCGCGGAGAAGCGGAATCAACGTCCCCATTTCCCCTCCCTTCCGTGATGCGTCTGGTTCCTCCCACCGCCGGTACGCAACGGCGGGGATATGCGTCAGGCTAGGAAGCAGGGGGGTGGGGAGTAAATACATCCTCCGTACAGGTATGACCCCGGGCGCAAGGGGCCGGCATCGCTCCGCACCGGTCCTTTTGCGGGGGTGCGGCAGGCCGCGCCGCGCGCCGGGCCGCGGAGGATTCAGACAGCGTCGGAAATGGAAATAGTGGACGCGCGGCCGGGACTTAGCCCGTACCCCCGGGGCTGATGTTCAGCTTCTGGGAGGCACGGGTGAGAACGCTTCGCAGCCACTTGTGCGCATCGTCCCGCTGGCTGCGGGCGTGCCACAGCAGGTAGAATTCCATCTTGGGATAATCGATGGGGCAGGGGCAGATGGAAAGCGGGAGAAGGTCGGAATAATATTTGGCGAAATGCCGGCTGATCGTGAAAATAAGATCCGTATTGGCCAGGATATGCGGCGCCATGCTGAAGAATGGCACGGTGATCATCGCATTGCGCGTCGCTTTCATCCGGCTGAGATGCTGGTCGATCACGCCGCGATGGGCCGTTGCGAAGGGTGAGGGGACGATGTGCCCGGCCTCGAAATATTGTTCGGCGGTCATGCCGCCGGCGAGCGGATGATCCTTCGCCAGGAGGCAGACGAGATCGTCTGCCAGGAGTGGCGCCGTGTGGAGGTTTTCCGGCGGCTCCGGCCAATTGCCGATCACGAGGTCGAGCGTGCCTTCCGAGAGTGCGTCCGCGACGCGCAAATCTTTCCCCAGCGGAAAAACTGTTATGCGGGTGTTGGGCGCTTCCTTGCGCAGGATGCCGACGACTTCCGCCAGATAGACCGTCGCAAGGTAGTCGGGGCAGCCGATATGCCAGGAAGCGCGGGACGTCGCCGGATCGAACGCTTCCTTCGTCGCGAAGATCCTGGAGAGGCTGTCGAGCGCGTCCCGCAGGATCGGCTGCAACGCCTCGCCGCGCGCCGTCGGCACCATCCGGTTGCCGGTGCGCACCAGCAATTCGTCGCCGAACAACGTGCGCAGGCGTTTCAGGACGATGCTGATTGCCGGTTGCGACTGGTCCAGCCGCACGGCCGTTTTCGTGACGCTGCGCTCGACCAGCAGCGTGTGGAGCACCTGCAAGGTCTGCGTGTCGAGAAGGGGTAGCTTATGATCCATCTGGTTGGTCATAATGATCTGTTATATCTGCTATTGCTACCCATAACTTGCAATGTCACATCAAAGAGTGGACCTTCCACCAGGTCCGAAATCTCCCCTTCGGCCGTCCCTGCCGTCAGGCAGCATAAAAACGACCTCGATGAAACACGGCCTACTTATGGGGGGCTTCCGCCTATGGACAACCTTGATACGAGCATTTCGCGCGCCAATGCCGGTGAGCGCGACGCCACCTTTCGCAAGATAATCTGGCGTCTCATCCCGTTCCTCACGCTTGTGTGGTTCCTTGCATGGATCGACCGCGTCAATGTCGGCTTCGCTAAGCTGACGATGATGGACGAACTGCAATGGTCCGACGCGGTCTATGGCGCGGGCGCCGGCATCTTCTTCCTCGGCTACTTCCTGTTCGAGTTGCCGAGCAATCTCGTGCTCCAGCGCATCGGCGCGCCGAAGACCATCATGCGCATCGCCCTCGGCTGGGGTGTGACCTGCGTCCTGATGGCGTTCGTCGTCAGCCCGTGGCAGTTCTATCTCCTGCGTTTCCTCATGGGCGCGTTTGAAGCGGGTCTTCAGCCGGGCGTCATTCTCTACCTCACCTATTGGCTTCCCTCGCACCGCCGGGGCAAGGCGCTCGCCTTCTTCATCTCCGCCTCGGCCCTTTCGCTGATGCTGGGCAGCCCGATCGCCGCCTTCATCATGTCGCACTTCAACGGCGCGGCGGGTCATAGCGGCTGGCAGTGGCTGTTCATCATCGAGGGCATTCCGTCGATCATCGCCGGCATCGCGGCCTATTTCATCCTCAGCGACAAGCCGGAGAACGCGCGCTGGCTGACGGCGGCCGAGAAGCAGCATGTCCACGAGGAAATGTCGGCGGAAGACAAGACGCTGTCCCACCGCGAGCACAATGTGTGGAAGTCGCTGAGCAGCCCGGCCATGTGGGCGCTCATCGGGATCTTCTTCTGCATCGTGGCGGGCAACGCGACCCTCGTCTTCTACGGCCCCAGCCTCGTCAAGGAAGCCGGTATTACCGATATCTCGACGCTCGGCTGGATCATGTCCGGGATCTATCTGTGCGGCTGGCTCGGCATGGTGGGCAATGGCTGGTTGTCGGACAAGACCCAGGAAGTGCGTTGGCACACCGCCGTCGCGGCTCTTCTCGGTGCGGCCGGCCTGTTGATCTGCGCCTTCGCCATCGGCCAGGGTAGCCTTGCCGGCGTCATCTTCGGTCTGGCCGTCTCCGCGGCCGGAACGATGGGTGCCATCCCGGTCTTCTGGAAGCTGCCGTCCTACTACATGTCGGGAACGGCCATCGTCGCCGGCCTTGCCATCATCAACTCGGTCGCGAACCTGGCGGGTTACTTCTCTCCGCAGCTCCTCGGCTACTTCAAGCAGAGCACCGGGCAGTTCACCACCGGCCTCACGACGATCGCCGCCGTGGAATTCTGCGCGGTTATCCTCACGATCCTGTGCATCCGGAAGCACGATCTTGCAAAGTAAGCCTTGAAAGCACGGCTTGAACCGAAGAACGCCCGCGTTTCCCTGAAACGCGGGCGTTCTTATTTTGCGCCGGTCAGATCAGGTGCTGCGGTGCCGTGCCATCAATTTGGCCTGCAGCACGACGACGACGAGCAGGAAGGCGCCGCGGATGACGGACTGCCAGTAGGCGGAGAGGGAAATCCAGCCGAGACCGTTTTCAAAGTTCAGGATGTTGAAGACCATGGCGAGCAGGAGCGCGCCGGCGAGCGTCGCCCCGACGGAGCCCGAGCCGCCCGTCAGCAAGGTTCCGCCGACGACGACGGAGGCGATGGCGAAAAGCTCCCAACCCACGCCCTCCGTCGGCTGGCCTGCACCGAATTGCGAGGCGAGAATGACGCCGGCAAGGCCGGCGAGCGTGCCGGACGCGAGATAGACGGCGGCGAGCGTGCGCTCGACCTTGAGGCCCATCAGTCCGGCCGTCGCCTCGCCGTCGCCGATGGCCAGGATATGGCGGCCGACCGGCAGCTTTTCGAGCACCAGCCAGCCGAGGACATAGGCCGCAAGCCCGATCCAGGCGGGAATGGGGAAGCCGAGGAAATCGTCCTGGCCGATGACGGTGAAGCCGGTGTCGTAGGAAACGGAAACCGACTGGTTGTTGGCGAGCAGCAGCCCGGTGCCATAGGCCGCCAGCATGGTCGCGAGTGTCGCGATGAAGGGCTGGATGCGCATCTTCGTGATGATGAAGCCGTTGAGCGCGCCGACCGCAAGGCCCGCCGCCATGCCGCCGAAAAGACCGGCCGCCCAGTGGTAGGGCGAGAGCAGCGCCGCCACCACGCTTGCCATGGCCGCCGTACCGCCGACCGAAAGGTCGATGCCGCCGGTGATGATGACGAAAGCCATGCCGAGCGCGATCAGCGCGAACATGGAATTGTAGCGCAGGAAGCTCAGGATGTTGAACGGGGAGAGGAAGTTGTCGTAGCGCAGTGCGCCGAACAGGATGAGGCCGGCGAGCGCCAGGATGACGCCGATGCGGGCGAGATCGCCTGACGACTTGATGGCGAAGGGGCGGAGGAGGGCATGCATGAAGGGGCTCCTCAGTGCTTGTCGGCGCGCTGCTGGATGAAGACGGCGAGCACGATCAGCCCGGCCTTGACGATGAGGGCGGCGGCATCCGGCACGCCATTGGCCAGCAGCGTGTAGCGCACGAGCTGGATGACGAAGGCGCCGAGCACGGTGCCGACGATGTTCGCCCGCCCGCCCGTCAGCAGCGTGCCGCCGACGGCGACGGCTGCGATGGCGTCGAGCTCCATGCCGAGGCCGACGAGATTGGCATCGCTCGCCGAATTGCGCGCCACCACGACGAGGCCGGCAAGGCCGGCAAGCGCCCCGCTGATCATGTAGACGAGCAGCTTGACGCGCCTGACCGGAATGCCCGTCAGTCGTGCCGCCTTCTCGTTGCCTCCGACCGCGATGATCTGGCGGCCGATGACGGTGTAACGGATCATGGCCGAGGCGAGCACGGCGATGACGACCATCAGCACGACCTGCGCGGGAATGCCGGCGATGCGGCCCAGGGCGATGAACTGGAAGCCTTCGTTCTTGAAGACCTGCAGGTTGCCGTTGGTCATGACCTGCGCGATGCCACGGCCGGCGATGAAGAGCACGAGCGTCGCGATGATCGGCTGGATGGCGAAGCGCGTGACGAGCAGGCCGTTGAAGAGGCCGAACAGGCTGGCGACCACGACGGGCAGCAGCAGCGCGAGCGCCACGGCAAAGGCCATGTTCCCGACCGGGAAGAACTGCCCCATGAAGATCATCGGCGCGAGAGCCCCCGATATCGCCATCAGCGAGCCGACGGACAGGTCGATGCCGCCGGTGGCGATGACGAGCGTCATGCCCGTCGCGACGATGACGATGGTGGCGACCTGCGTCAGGTTCACGTTGAGCGTCTGCCAGGACAGGAAGTTCGGCGTCACCGCGATGTTGAAGAGGATGAGCGCCAGGAAGGCGACGAAGGTGCCGTAGCGGCCGGCCAGCGTGAACAGCCGACTGCCGGAAGAAAGCGTGCCCGACGGCTGCGGGGCGGGAGTCTCGATCGTCGTCATGCCGTTTCACCTGATGGGCCCACCTGATGGGCCATGGCGGAAAGCAGCGCCGCCTCGCTCAAGTCCTTGCGCGGGAGGGTCGCGACCGACGTGCCGTCGCTGAGCACGGTGACGCGGTCGGCGGCCGCCAGAAGTTCCTCCAGCTCGGAGGAGATCATCAACACGCTGAGGCCTTCATCGGCGAGGCTGCGCAGGAGCTTGAGGATTTCCGACTTCGCGCCGATATCGATGCCACGGGTCGGCTCGTCGATGATGAGAACACGCGGGTCCGTCGCGAGCCAGCGGGCGAGCAGCACCTTCTGCTGGTTGCCGCCCGATAGCTCCTTGATCGGCTGGTCGGGCGAGGCGCATTTGACGCCGAGCGCGCGGATATAGCGCGTGACGATCTCGTCCTGCCGCGCGCGGTCGACGATCCCGGCCTTCTTCAGCTTCGGCAGCAGGGCCAGGGTCATGTTCTCGCGGATGCTCATGTCGGGCACGATGCCGTCGATCTTGCGATCCTCGGAGACGAGGCCGATGCCGTCGGCAATCGCATCCGCCGGTTCGCGATAGGCGCGCTCCCGGCCGCCCATGCGGATCGTGCCGCGTTGCATCCTGTCGGCGCCGAAGATCAGCCGGGCGGTCTCCGTGCGGCCGGAGCCGAGCAGGCCGGCAAGGCCCGAAATCTCGCCTTCGCGCACATCGAGGCTCACATCGCGCACGCGCACGCCTGCGCCCGCGTTCTCGACGGCAAGGCGGACGGGGCGGTCGGGCACCTCTTCGTCCAGCGCCATCGTCTGGAAGGCGGCGAGTTCCTTGCCGAGCATGTGGCGCACCAGCGCCATCTTGGGCATGTCTGCCATCGGGCTTTTCGCCACTGTCTGGCCGTCGCGCATGATCGTCACGCGGTCGCAGATCGCATAGAGTTCGTCGAGCCGGTGGCCGATGAAGATGACGGCGACGCCCGAGCGTTTCAGCGTGCGGATCGTCTCGAACAGCACCGCGACCTCCCGCTCGTCGAGCGAGGAGGTCGGCTCGTCCATGATGACGAGCCGGGCGTTCTGGGTGACGGCGCGGGCGATGGCCACCATCTGCCGGGTCGCGGCATCGAAATGCGCGACGGGACGGTCGACGTCGATGGAAAGATTGAAGGTCTTCAGCACGGCCTCTGCGCCGCGGCGCATGGCGGCGTGGTCGATCAGGCCGAAGCGTTTCGGCTCGCGGGAGAGGTAGATGTTTTCCGCCACCGACCGTTGCGGGGCAAGGTTGATCTCCTGGTAGATGGTCGCGATGCCGGCGCCTTGCGCCTCGGCAGGCATGGAAAAGTCGACCGGCCTGCCATCGAAGGCGATGCTGCCCTCGTCCCGGCGGTAGACGCCGGTCAGGATCTTGATCAGCGTCGATTTGCCGGCACCATTCTGGCCGACAAGCGCCATGACTTCTCCCGGCTCGACTTCGAGCGAGGCGGATTTCAGCGCGGCGACGCCGGCGAACGCCTTGGAAATGCCCTGCATGGACAGAAGCATCGGTTCCTCCTCTATCCCAACCGCATGACGAGCCTACACCCGAACCGGATGAAGGTCGTTCAAAAACGGCCGAGACGGCGATGCCGCCCCGGCCGCACAAGGCTTGGGAGTTACGATCAGTAGGCGTTGGCGAGTTCGGCCGCCGCGTTGGAGGCGTCGTAGAACTTGTCTTCGTTGACGAGGATCGGATCGATGGCCTCGCCCTTGGCGTAGCGCTGCATCGTCTCGAAGGCCTTCGGCCCGAAGCGCGGGTTGCACTCGACGACCGCCGCGATCTTGCCGTCGACCACCGCCTGCACGGCTTCCTTGCCGCCGTCGATAGAGAGAACCAGCACATCCTTGCCGGGCACCTTGCCGGCCGCTTCCAGCGCCGCGATGGCGCCCATCGCCATCTCGTCGTTATGGGCGTAGATGATATCGGCATCGGGATGGGCCTGAAGCAGCGCTTCGGCCACCTGGCGGCCCTTGTCACGGGCGAAGTCGCCGGTCTGCGAGGCGACGATCTCGAAGCCGCCGGCGGCCTGGATCGCCTCGTCGAAGCCCTTCTTGCGGTCATTGGCAGGCGAGGAGCCGGTCGTGCCTTCCAGCTCGATGATCTTGGACTTGCCGTTGGCGTTCTTGGCGAGCCATTCGGCGACGCGCTTGCCTTCCTCGACGAAGTTCGAGCCGATGAAGGTCAGGTAGTCCTCACCGGCCTTGGCGAGCGAGGGATCGACCGAGCGGTCGAGCAGGATGACCGGGATGCCGGCCTTCTTGGCGGCCATGACGGCGGGGATCAGCGGCTTTTCCTCGCGCGGCGCGAGGAAGATGACGTCTACGCCCTGCGCGATCATCGAGTTGACGTCGGCGACCTGCTTGGCGGCCGAGCCGGCGGCATCCGTATAGACGAGCTGGTAGCCGAGCTTCTCGGCCTCGGCCTTCATGCTGTTCGTCTGGGCGATGCGCCAGGGATTGTTGGATTCGGTCTGCGCGAAGCCGACCTTGTAGGTGTCCTTCTGCGCCAGCTTCGGCACTTCGGCAATCGCGACGCCTGCAACGGCGAGCGCGCCGACGGCCGTTGCCGCGAGCATGAAAGTGCGACGGGAAATCATGGTCATGAGCGGGTTCTCCTCCCAGGTTCTGGCCGGTGCTCCTCTACCGGACGTGAGCAAATTCCTGCTTCACATGTGCAAATCTTGCGCTAATAATATTAGCAGTCAAGGGCCAAAATTATGAGCACTTGCAAAAAATCCGCGTGCGGTGCAAAGCACGCCGAGGGCGAGGAACAGTGCATGGCCAGGGGAAACGGACGCAATTCGGACAGGCAGGGCAGTGGCCGCCCGACAATGACGGATATCGCCCGCATCGCCGGCGTCTCCCAATCCAGCGTCTCGCTCGTGCTCAACGAGATGTCCGGTTCGCGCATTTCCGCCGAGACGCAGCAGAAGGTGCGCGAGGCTGCTCATAAAATCGGTTATCAATTACCGGCGACCCGCAGTCCGGTGGCGACCGCCCCGCGGGTGGAAAAGGATACGATCGCCTTCATCGTCGACGAAATCTCCACCAGCCCGCATCCGGTCGTCAGCCTCGACGGCATCCGTGACTATGCCTTCGAGCAGGGACTTCTGGTCTCGGCGCATGCCACGCGCTCCAACCCTGACCTTGAAGAGGCGGTGCTGCGCTCCGTGCTGCGGGACCCGGCGATTGCCGGTGTCATCTATGCCACCATCTTCACGCGCAAGGTTTCCGTGCCGCCGGCGCTGAAATCCATCCCCACGGTGCTGCTCAACTGTTACTGCGAGCCGCGCCAGCATGTGGCGATCGTGCCGGGGGAAGTGGCGGGCGGCTTTACGGCAACGGCGCATCTGACGTCGCTCGGGCACAAGCGGATCGGCTTCATCAACGGCGAGCCGTGGATGGATGCGGCGATGGACCGTCTCAAGGGCTACAAGCAGGCGCTTGCCACCGCCGACATCGCCTTCGACGAGACGCTGGTGCGTGATGGCGACTGGCTGCCGCTGCGCGGCTACGAGGCGGGGCTCGAGCTTCTCTCGATGGACAATCCCCCGACGGCGATCTTCTGCGGTAACGACCTGATGGCCATCGGCGTCATGGAGGCGGTCCAGGAAAAGGGGCTTCGCGTGCCGCACGACATCTCCGTCATGGGTTACGACGACCAGGAACTCGCCCGCTATACCCATCCCCCGCTTTCGACGCTGGTGCTGCCGAACTACGAGATGGGGCAGAGGGCGGCCGAGATCCTCATCGACATGGCGATCCACGACAAGCCGATGCGCCCCATGACCATCAAGGTCGACGGCCCCCTGGTGGTGCGCGAAACCACGGGTGCTACCCGGAAGGCCTAAGCAACTTGGCCCTGGTGGGCAGGGCGCGCTCACGACCGATGTCTTCGGCCGTGGCGGCCCATCTCGCTCCGCACTTTTGCCGAAATGGGCACCGTGATCGACGATGCTTTTCCCTCGTGTCGCAGGCGCCGCTTTTAGAGTATTTCCGATGAAATCCGGTTTTCAGAAAGTGTTCTATCTTTTTGTTTTTAAATGATTATAATGCGAATAAGCGATACCGCTTCGGCTGGAAATGTTCTAGGCTCCTCAATTCCTGTTATCTCCCCTCATGTCGATATGGATGAAGCCTGCCGCGAATAGCGGCCGATGCCTCCGGCAAATTCAGGAGTATCGCGTCGGATCTCAAGCGCCGCGCGGTGCCAGTCATCAACCGTACCGCTGTTGCAACGCCAGTCTATGGCGTTGAAGCGCATATCCTTGCGAATTGCTGGCTTGGTTTTGGCCCTTATCGACAAGGAAGGCTTTCGTCAGTGCAACTGAACACGGGTCTGACGAAAGCCGTTGGCGTGTATGGATTCTGGGTAGTGCTTGTATCAGTTCAATGCCAAGCCGACCGTACGTTTCGGTGGGGTCTAACAATTTACAGAAACCGCATGAGCCTTTCTTGAAGGCGCCTGTTTCCAACGGCAAGTTGCTTGCATAGCTCTGACTTTATACGCGTGTTTTCCGTTATCAGGAGGTCAAAATCAGCGCGCGTGGCGCCTGTCTCTTCTCCTTATGATAAAGGCCGAAGGCGATGGCGGGTACTGTAGGTTCGGCGCTGTGCGTTTACTGCTTCACCCCCGGCTCATAGCGGTTCCAGTTGGCGACGATGTCCTGGGCGAGAGCATTGCCGACCAGGAAGGCATTCTGGGTGGCAGGGCCGAAGCCGCCGGACTTCGCAGCCAGCGACTCCGCCGTGCTCTGACCGTCATATGGCCGGTCGAAATTGGACGCGGTGCGGAGAACCGCGACACGGCTGAAATCCAGTCGTCCGGCCTCCGCGGCGCGGCTGAGCGCGGCCAGAGTGGCATTGTCCTCCATCTGGCTCGTGCAGTAGTCCGCCTTTCCATCCGTGAGGAGCTTTGCATGCGCGGCCAGTTCGGTCGCAACGCCCGCACCGTGCCAATAGGTATCGGCCGAGACGGTCGTGCAACTCGTCACCGTCGGCTTGGCCTTGGCGGCAGGCTGCGAATAGAGTGCGCGATAGGCGGCCGCGGTCTCGCCGTCGGCGAGCGTGACATTGCGGCTTGCGGCAAGTGCTGCATCCAGCAAGGCCTTGTTCATTTCATAGACCTCCGTTCCGGCTCCCCAGACCTGCTTTTCGTCCGGTGCCTTCGCACCGAGTTCGACGACGGTCGATGTCCATTCGGCGGGAGCCTCGGACGCAGCCATGCGGTGGAAAAGGCCGCCGTCGACGACATAGTCGGCCCAAGCCGCCGAACCGAGCGTACCCTTGGAAGGGGCGATCCCGGCAATGCCCGCGACGATGAAATAGGTTTTCGACAGATCGAACTTGTCCGATAGCGCAACAGCGGCAGTGGACGCGGCCGCATTGGCAAAGCCCATCGTGGTCGTCATGACGCAGAGATCGTCATTGCAGGCAACGTCGGGCGCATTCTTGGCAAGCCCTGGCACGGTAATGTGTTTGGGCAGTTTCAAGTTATCGAGCCACGGCTTGGTCTCTTCTCCGAACATGGTGATCACCAAAACCTTGGGGGCAACGACCTCAGCATGGGCGACCATCGGGAACGCGAATGCTATCGTCATCAATGCAAGTTTTTTCATCTGCCTACCTTCTCATGCCCATTGCCGCACCCGCCCTGCAGCCCACCAGTGGTACCTCCAGCGCATGCTAGAAAAAGGCTAAGAAGAACCTCGGCCGTTGGCAAGATTTGATTGCGTCAAGCGGCGCTTGCTTCCACTCCGCGGCAGAAGCCCGAGCGCCGCAACCGTCAATACCGAAACACCCGGACGATGACATCCTGAGCCGGACGCGGCAGGCGAAAGTCAGGCCTGCCGCCCGAATACGCGCCTATTCGCCGTAGGCCGGTATCGCCTTGTCGATCCTTGCGGCAAGATCGGCGCTGATCGGAACCATTGGCAGACGCATTTCAGGGCTGTCGATCAGCCCTGCACGCCAGAGCCAGTGCTTGACCGCTCCAGGACTTGGTTCGGCGAACAGCAGTCGCGGCAGGTCGGCGAGATCAGCCCAGTCCGCCAAGGCGCCCGCCCGATCGCCGCCAAGCAGCTTGCCGCGAATAGTGGCAAGCCCCGTAGGCTGCACATGCGCCGAAACCAGGATGCCGCCATCGGCGCCCTGTGCGAGGGCAGTATAGTAGTGGCTGTCCTCGCCGGTCAGTACGGCAAACCGCTCCGGCTTTTGGCGTATCAGGTCGAAAGATTGCGCGGCATCGGCACAGCAATCCTTGACGCCCACGATGTTGGCGCGCTCCGCCAGCTGAAACATCGTCTCGTTGCTGAGGTTGACGCCGGTGCGGTAGGGAATGTTGTAGACCAGAATGGGGCGATCGGTGCTTTCGGAAAGTGCAGAGAAGTGGGCAAGCAATCCCCGCTGCGACGGCCTCGTATAATAGGGGCAGGAGATGAGATAGCCCGTCGTGCCCCATGATCGCATGCGATCCAGCGTTCCAGCCAGCGTGCGCGTATCGCTGCCGCTCAAGCCGAAATAGACGGGGATTTTCCGATCCGTAGCCGCCAGGGCCTCATTGGTCACGCCGACCAGCCGCGCGCGTTCACCGTCATCGAGCACCATGCCCTCACCGGTCGTCGCACCCAGGATGAAGCCATCGATCGGCTGGGACGCAAAATGAATGACGAGTCTGGCAAGTGACGAAACGTCGAGTTCGCCGTCGCGAAACGGTGTGATCAGCGGCAACCACAGGCCGCCTACAGGTGAAGAGCTAGCATTCATCAATTCCATCTCCTTTGAAGCCGGAGACGGAACACAAGCAAGACCCCGTCCGAACCGGCGGGGTCAACATGATCCGTGTGCTTGCTATGAACTGCGCGCGATCATCACTGCCCCAGGAAAGGGCCTTTTTTTACATTCGTGATTTTGGCGGTGCGCGTGTTCATGCACCGATCGTCCTTCAGCCCTAGCACCTTGTCAAGGCCGCGAGGATTTCAGGAAGGTATCTCTCCAGCATGCAGACCAAGGTGCAATGCGAGAGCATGCATTTGGCTCTGACAACAGAGGGCATGGACGTCTGTCAGTTGGTCGTTGCGCCTTCCACCATGTCGACTGCCTTCGCCTCCGGCTGGCCTTTGGTAACGCGGGCGAGCCGCAGTTTCCGTATCCTGCTGGTCCAGGCCGAGGAGCGCTCCAGCTTTTGGGTGAGCTCCCCGTGCAAATCAACGAGCAGGCTTCAGCGGGCAGGGAGCTTGAGCTTTCAGGCGCAACGCCCACTCGGCCTGAATTTTCATAAAACGGGCGCCGTTGTATTCTTCAACCAGAAATTTAGTGCGAACCCGGAGGCCGGGCGTGGGCAGGTGGGGCCATGGCGCCACGAAGCGGCGTATCGATTCGCTTTTGCACAAGATCGAAGTGCTTGGGCCTTCTTCGCTTTGCCTTTCCCATTCGGTTATCCCCTTGAGCCCGATGCAATGACCATTTCTCATCGACTATCCTGAGAATTGAGAGAAAATGATGTAGTGTTAAGGGCTTGGAAAGCAAGTTTTGCACTTCCCGTCTTGCCAGCCTGCCATTCCCAATGGGCAACGCGGATTTAGCGGAAGCACGCTTGCCTCATGATTGGGCATAGTTTGCGCAGTCTCAGCCGGCTGACGGGAGGCTGTGAAGATGGGCTGAAAACGTCAAGTTTTTTCGCAACGTCGAATTGCAATTTTGCAATCGCATGTAATACATTGAGTGAAGGCGTCGCATCCCGTCTCGGCGTCATCTTTGAGAGTGGATGTGTCATGTCGAATTCCGAGCGGCTTGCCGCACGTCGGCCAAGCAAAGTGCATGGCCGCTCACTTGACGCGGGTGCTGCCCGCCAAATTCCGCCGCCGGCCGATTGCCGGTCGCGGCATATTTCGGGTGATCTGGTTGCGCCTTCGGACCTTTGGAGTCTCGGAATTCCTCGAGGCATTGGCCGCAAAACACATCTGCTCCTCGCTCATGGCTTCAACGAAAACCATGTCTAATGCTCAGTCCTACGCGCCTGTTTCGGATGTTCTGCAGGATGCGGGCATCGATGTCCCACGCTTGGGGGCATTTCCCACTTTTGGGCGGCTTCTCGTCGAATTTGATCTTCGGGATGCCGAGGAAGTGTCCGAGCTGTTCACCCATCGGTTCGCGCCGATTAGGGTGTTCCCCGATAATACCGGAGGGGAGGCGGGGATCATTGGATCCTACGCTGCGCTTCGCGGCGTCGATCTCAGTTCGGCAAGGTTCAAGGGCACATTCACCATGGTGCCCGTGCAGCGATATGATGGCGTCTGCTTCTTTCTCCCGAGCAATGGAAGCCTCGCCGTCGATTTGGGCGGACGCCAGTTGATCGGATCACCGGTCAAGGCGCTCTCGTTCGATGCGGCGACCTATCAATCCATGACCTTCCGGGATGGGCTGGTCATGCCCGCGGTCGTGATCGCCCGCCCCTTGATTGCAGAGCGGCTCTCCCTCTTGCTGGGGCGGCCGATTATCGAGCGGCCCGTCTTTCACTCTGAGGTCGACCTTGACCTGCCCGCCCTCGGGGCCTTGAAAAGCTTGATTGCGCTCGCGACGGGACAGGATTTCTCCTCCCTGCTGACGACGGGAGCCCTGACAGCGACGCGGCTGAATGAAATGATCCTCGATGCGATCCTCGAGAACTGGCCGAACAATTACTCCAGTATCCTGCGCAAGCCGTCGAGCAGTGTGGCGCCGCGATATGTCAAGCTCGTGCTCGAGCATATCGCCGCCAATCCAGGACAGACGGCAAACGGTTCGGAGCTGGCCGCCTTGTCCGGAGTGAGCCTTCGCACACTGCAGGCAGCCTTTCTGCGCTTTACCGGGCAATCGGTCGCTACATATCAACGCGAGGCCCGGCTCGATGCCGCTTACAAGGAACTGATGAGCAATCCGGACAAGCCGATCGAGGATGTCGCGCTGAAATGGGGCTTTACCAATGCGGGGCGTTTCAGCCGGTATTTCCGGGATGCATACGGTGTCAGTCCGCTGGCCGCGACAAGACGAAAGTCTCGTCCATGATCACGCGAAGACCTTCATGTGATGGGACGAACCATATCCAGGAATTTGCAGGCGTCGCGCAGCAGATTCTGGCAAGCCGCTTTGGCTTTGAAGCCGATGGCTTCGGATCGGCGCTTTCTCGTTCAACCATAAGAATGGCCGGACTGAATGGCATGCGCAGCGGTCAGGTCGCGGTGAGATTCGTGGTGCCGAGGGCTGAAAAGGACAAATCGCGCAACAGATGGACAGATCGCGCAAGAGAATCGAAACCGGCGCCGTTACAGCACCGTTCGCACATTGATTTCCGAAAATGCTATAGGCATTTCTTTCGCAGGGGACTGACAATACCAAGTAGCCGTCCGTTCGGATCCGATTGTCCTGGCTGGGTGCTACGGTAATATGTCGGCTGTTGTTGAACTACATGAAGTGCCCGCAAGCACGGTCGAACCAACTGGTCCGGTTTTCCCCGAGACGTTGCTTGCCTTCGTGCTCGTCGCGAAATTCCTCGGTGTCCCGGCCGATCCCGCCCAAATCATCCATGATCATGGTGCGCCGGGGGAAACCTTCCAGCTTGAGGATCTCGCGCGCATTGCCAAGCGTCTGAAGATCGTCGCCCGGATCAAGTCGGTTCCGGTTGCCGGCCTGGAGAAAGTCCCGCTGCCGGCGATCGCTGAGCTTCGAGACGATGAGGCTGTCATCCTCCTGAAGGTCGACCAGCAGCCGGACGGCGTTCGTTTCCTCATCCAGCGGGGCGCCGGCGACCGTCCGGAGATCTGGACGGCGGATGAATTCGCCGCCCGCTTCGCCGGTCGGCTTCTTCTGATGACGACGCGCGAGCTGATGACGGGCGTCGCGCGTCCCTTCGACATCAGTTGGTTCATCCCGGCGCTCGTGAAGTATCGCGGCCCGCTGCGCGATGTGCTGATCGGCTCCTTCTTCCTGCAATTGATGGGCCTTGTCTCGCCGATTTTCTTCCAGCTCGTCATCGACAAGGTGCTCGTCCACCAGTCGCTGACCACCCTCGATGTGCTGGTGATCGGCCTCGCCGCGGTGCTCACCTTCGAAACCGGCCTTTCGGCCCTTCGCAACTGGCTGTTCGCACACACGACCAATCGCGTCGACAGCGAACTTTCCGCCCAGTTGTTCCGCCATCTCCTCAACCTGCCGCTCTCCTATTTCGAGGCGCGCCGGGTCGGCGACAGTGTCGCCCGCGTCCGCGAGCTCGAGCGCATCCGCGAGTTCCTGACGTCGAACGCCGTGACGGTCGTGATCGACCTCTTCTTCACGATCGTCTTCTTCGCGGTCATGTATGCCTACAGCCCGCTTCTCACCCTGATCGTGACCCTGTCGATCCCCCTCTACGTCGCGATCTCGGTTGTCGTAACGCCGCCGCTGCGCGCGCGGCTCGACGAGAAGTTCAAGCGCGGCGCCGAGAACCAATCCTTCCTGGTCGAGAGCGTTACGGGTATCGGCACGTTGAAAGCGATGGCTGTCGAACCCCAGATGCGTGCGAAATGGGAGCGGCAATTCGCCGGCTACACCGCGACAGGCTTCCAGGTCGCGACGCTGGCGAACTGGGGCAGTCATCTGATCCAGCTCGTCTCCAAGCTCACGACGGTGGCGATCCTCTATTTCGGGGCGAAGGCGGTGATCGCCGGCGATCTTTCGGTCGGCTCGCTAGTCGCTTTCAACATGCTGTCGGGCCGTGTGGCCCAGCCGATCCTGCGGCTGTCCCAGCTCTGGCAGGATTTTCAGCAGGTCCGTATCTCCGTCGACCGGCTCGGCGACGTGCTGAACACACCGGCCGAACCGGAGCACAATCCGAACCGTGCGAGCTTGCCCCCCATCAAGGGTGCCGTCACCTTCGATCGTGTGCGGTTCCGTTACCGACCGGACGCGCCGGAGGCGCTGCGCGGTGTCTCGCTCTCCATCCAGCCGGGCGAAATGATCGGTGTCGTCGGCCCGTCGGGATCGGGCAAATCCACGCTGACCAAGCTCGTCCAGCGCCTCTATGTGCCCGAGCAGGGCAGGGTGCTGGTCGACGGCGTCGATCTCGCGCTCGTCGATCCGGCCTGGCTGCGCCGGCAGATCGGTGTCGTGCTTCAGGAGAACATTCTCTTCAACCGATCCGTTCGCGAAAATATCGCGCTTGCAGACGCCACCATGCCCATGGAGCGGGTCATCGCCGCCGCGCAATTGGCGGGGGCCCATGACTTCATCCTCGGGCTTTCCCACGGCTATGATACGGTGATCGATGAGCGCGGCAGCAACCTTTCCGGCGGACAGCGGCAACGCATGGCCATCGCTCGGGCCCTGATCGGCAATCCCCGCATCCTGATCCTCGACGAGGCGACAAGCGCCCTCGATGCCGAGAGTGAAGAGATCATCCAGCACAATCTTGCCGGCATTGCCCACGGCCGGACGGTCATCATCATCGCGCATCGGCTTTCTGCCGTACGTCAGTGCAATCGGATCGTTACCGTCGAGGCGGGCGAGATCACCGAGATCGGTGATCACCACACCCTTTTGCGCAGCGGCGGCCGCTACGCTCAACTCTACACCAAGCAGATGGGGCCGGCCGCATGAGCGCGTGGGTCGCAGACCGCTTCCCCAACCTGTTTCGGCATCTCGCAGTCCTGCGGGCGAGCTGGGGCGCGCAGAACGAGGCGGATCGCAACAAGCGCCCGATCTCCGACCACGAGTTCCTGCCCGCCGCACTGGAGATCATGGAGAAGCCGCCGAGCCCAGGCTTGCGCAAGCTGCTTCTCATGACCTGCGCTTTCTTCACAGCGGCGCTCGTCTGGTCGATGATCGGAACGATCGACGTCGTTGCCGTTGCCAGCGGCAAGATCATTCCCTCCAGCAAGGTGAAAACCATCCAACCGCTGGAGATCGGCTCGGTGCGCGCCATCCATGTGCGCAACGGACAGCATGTCGAAGAAGGCCAGATCCTCGTCGAGCTCGATCCGACGGTCGCGATAGCGGACGAATCTCAAGCCCGGCAGACATTGGTGGCAGCCCGCGTCGTAGAGGCCCGCAATGCCGCAGTCCTCTCCTATCTCGGTGGCAAACCCACGGGCTTCCTCGCGCCAGAGGGAATGCCGGAGGCGACCATAGCGATCGAGCAGCAGTTCGTGAGCACGAGCATCGCCGAATATGAGGCCCAGATAGCGAGCCTGCGCCAGCAAATCGGGCAGCGGCAGGCCGAGTTGACATCGGCGCAGGCCGAGATCAACAAGCTGCAGCAAACCCTGCCGCTCGTGGACCAGCAGCTTGAGGCCCGGCGCGAACTCACGCGGCAGGGGAGCTTCACGCGGCTGAACCTGCTCGAATTTGAACAGCGGCGGATCGAGCATCTTCAGAATATCGAGGTGCAGCGGGCCAATGCGGAGCGCGCCCGCGCTGCGATCGCTTCGCTGGAAGCCGATATCACCCGAATGCGAGAGACCTTCAGCAAGGCGGCTGTCACCGAGCTCGTTCAAGCCAGGGACAAAGCCGATCTGGCGCAGGACGAGGTGCTGAAGGCCACGCGCCGCCGCGAACTCCTCCAGTTGCGAGCGCCGGTGGCTGGCACGGTGCAGCAGCTCGTTATCTCGACACTGGGCGGGGTGGTCCAAGAGGCTCAACCGCTCATGGTCATCGTGCCCGACGGTACGGAGATCGAGGTCGAGGCGCAGGTCATGAACAGGGACATCGGCTTTGTGCAGGAGGGTCAATCGGTCCGGGTCAAGCTTGAAGCCTTCCCCTTCACGGAGCACGGCTTGATCCCAGGCGTGGTTGAAACGATCAGCCGCGATGCCATCGACCTCTCGCAGCAGGGACCGCAACGCGACGAGAAAGGCCGGCCGGTGCAGCCCGGTCTTGTCTACTCCGCTCGAATCCGCCTTCTTGAGAACAGCATCCGCGTTCGCGGGCGAAACCAGGAACTTGGACCGGGACTGTCCGTACAGGCGGAAATCAAGACTGGAGAGCGACGCATTATCCAGTATCTGCTGTCGCCGATTACCCAGGCGCTCGATGAAGCAGGGCGAGAGCGCTGAAACTGGTTGCGGTGGAAATGAGCGATCGGGGGCCGATCCGCTGAAGCTGGAGGATCGCCATCTGCTGGTAAAGGGTACTCGCCACACCTACGGAATCCGCCTTGGCTCGGGGCCTGGCCGAAATACTCCTTGGACGAGCTCACGATAGCAAAAACTCGCACCCAGAGGCGAGAATGCCTGATCCGTCTGGCGTGGCACCCACTGGTCGCCGGTGCGGCGCAATGCCACTTTCCCCAACCCGAAGACGCTAAAATCAACGCTTGCCATTCGGTTGGGCTCGTTGGCGGACAATTCGCGCAAGAGATGGACAAATCGCGAAGTATTCTTTTGGCCGGCTACGATTTGAGCTTGAGCTTACACGCCGGGTAAAGTTCGATGAAGAAATAGAATGAGGGGGTGTTCGTTCTTCTAGGGCATGCGGGAACAATGGGCAGCGCGGTGCAGGTTCGGCACTGCGTTCCATTAGGAGCGCATCTATGGGAGTAGCGCGATGATCTCAAGGTTTCGGGGCGTGCGGCACCGTGTCGCCTCAATTTCAAGATTGCGGAGATTAGGCTTTGGCAACGACCAATAACGACCAGGTAAAGGCGGAACGGAAACCCGTGCTCAACGGCGCGAAGCACGACAATTCATCCACTGACTCGAAGCCCGTCGAAAACCAGATGAGCCCAGAGCTTGTCGCTCAGATCACGGCCTTCCGGACGAAGATCCAGGCAAGTGTTGGCGAGGTGGTCCTAGCGATGCTGAACCTACCTCGGTACCGCCACCAGTCACTCGCGGATATCATGCATCTCGTTGTTGAGCCGTTGACCAAGGATCGGATTGCAATTGCGCGTGCCGGTGGCGAAGGAAAGATCGAGGAGACGGCTGGCATTGCGATCTGGGCTAATGTCTCTGAGGACGTCGATGCGAAGATTCGGGAGCAGATTCAGGCGCGTGTTTTCCCCATTCGGCTGAAAGCGGAAGACTGGAGTAGTGGTGGCACGCATTGGCTCCTCGACGTCATCGCGCCGTCTCAGAAGGTAGCGACGGCGGTGCTCGCAAATTTCAAGCAAGTTGTGAAAGATAGCCCGATCCGAATCCATCCTATTGTTAGTCAACTGGTTGATCCAGCGGTGTTGGAAAATATGAAGGTTCACGGGGCCGCCGAAGAGCAATAGCAGCCACGATGCCAACCCCATAGCCTGGGCCGGATTCACGGTCTTGTTGGCCTTTGAATAAACGCCGCTCGGAGCCAACGTCTGAGCGAAAAGATCATTAGATAGGTCCGCCATGAATGTTGAACCCAGCTTCAAGCCAGTTTTGACTGATCTCGTCGACCCGGAGCTGAAGCTTAGGATTACCAACGGTCGGTTCGACGTAGATTCTAGCACTATATCTATAGAAATATTCTATGATCCGGCTCTCAGTCGAGAAAACCTAACGATGCCAATGCCGCCCATATTGGCAAGGATTTGGACTCGCCACAATTCAGGGCCGGCGCCTGCAGTGGTATTTGAATCTGGCGATTCACATCGGATCACGTCCGTCCTTCTCGAGGTTAGAGAAGAATATGATCAAGTAAAACTGAAAGTAGTCTCTGATGGTGAGGGCCTTTCATATAAGGCGGCCTTGATAGAGCAGTCAGGAGGAAATAGTTTCATTGCGCAAGGATATAATATTGTATTTGAGATAATAAAATCCGCAATTATCCTTCCGGAATGGGAAAGTGTTTATACGGATGCAAAAAAGGTATCCATTTATATAAATCGATCCCTTGCGCAGGAGCTTGCTCGGACCTGCGGATTTACATTCGATGGGTTCAGCGAAGATGACATCCTCGTTGCTGAACGAGGAGTCCGCAAATGACTCTCTTCGATCAAGCGGTACAAAGCACCGCAAGCACCCTTCGGATTGATGGCCAGCCGCTCAATGCTCAGCAGATATCTCAGCTCACTGCGTTTTTGCGGGCCGAAGGTTTGGAGGAGGACGCTTCCAGCCTGATAAACCAATACAGGCCTCGCCTTTCAGATGGCTCGGTCTATGTTGTATACTCAGGTAGTGGAGCGCGACCTCCCGCTCTAGCATATATCGATGAGATGCAGCGTTCGGGTCTGAATGCTGGAACTATTGGGCACACCCCGTATGGCGAGCAAATATCAAGGCTCGACACAAATAACAGCTATGTCGACCTCGCCAGCCGCCTTCAGGATAGTTTTGGTGGGAAGCTTCAGTATCTCGATACTGCGACAGGCGGATTGAATTCAATTAATAAGTATACGATTACAGACGTTCTGTGGAATTATGGATCTCCGGAATATATCAGTAATGGTAAGGATAACGGGGCTGGTTATTTTCGCGGTTTCTTTGGCGACGACATTCATCCTGGGCGCGGATTCGGATCTCTCGAACTACCTGAATTGATAGGGGAGAAGCTAAACAGCGAGACCGTGCGCTCGAATTATACCGTCAATGATGCGTTAACACGCTATCAAGCTTTCGCGCGCGCTGAAGAGACTTATAAGGCGATATACCGTGATCAATTGTGGGTTGATAGACAACAGATCGAGCCTCAATTGGAGTCGGACAAATTCCGTGAGCATCTCGACCGTTCTATTGAGCTTGAGAGGCGAATTAATATAGATTTTCAGGTGGAAACTTCGAGATATACGCAAAGTGAATTAGAGAGAGCATATCTTGATGGATACCGGTCTTCAGCAGAACGAATGGCCGAGTATTCTAGCTATTCAGAACAGCGAGCGAAGTTAATTGTTGAAGCATATCGTGATGTTGGCGATAGCGCTCCCGAATTTATCCGCAATGGGATGCGAAAAGCTGCAGAGTACTTTGAACACCCCGATGGGGCGTTGAACAAACCGCGGGTGGCCATGACGATGGCTGCCAGTGCGCTGGCAATGGCTGACATCTGGGTGGAGTGGGATAGGCGGAAGAATGTACCCGGTGCATTCGAGCTTTACCTCAGACATGCCGCGAATGAAGCGATGCAGTCGCTTCCATTGTATGCGGCTATTGCTGCTGCATCGATGTCGCCAATTGGCCCTGCGGTAATATTCTCATTGACGGCTGTTGCAACCTATGCGGCAATCCGAAAAGTAGTTGGCTACCTCGTCAATGAGTATGGCCTTGATCAAAACGGAGTCGTCTACCAAGTATTGAAGACGATTGATGATAGCCTTACTCAGTTTGAGAAAAAAATCGGATCTTATCTGGAGTGGGCTAAGAAGGAACTTGGAGGTTTAGTTGAAACATCCATCGAGACGGTCACCGGCCGCTCGATTGAATGGACAGGGGGAGAGTCTGCCTCGATCCCTGGAAGCGGAAATGATATCCTCATTGGTGACGATGTTTCCGCGCTGTACGGCGATAGTTCAGATAATTGGCTGATTCATCGAAGTGCTGGTGAAGTCTATGGCGAAGCCGGTGACGACGTCTTGATCGGTTGGGTGCCAGAGATCATTAAGATTGGCGAAGCACTTGAGCGGTCAGTTCGCGACGGTGAGCGCCGTGCCGAAAAGCAGCGAGAAGAATGGCAAGCGTCGGGAGACCCGAGAGGGAATCAGCCGGTTCCGCGTGATCCGAACGCTAAGCGTGCCACTCAAGAATATACGCTTAAACTTGATGCCGGGGCGGGTGATGACTGGGTTATCGTCCTCGGCGGGGAGAAGGCTACTTCCGCCGGTGGGACTGGACGAGACTGGATCTTTAACCGCTCGAATGGTGGCATCATCTATGGTGACACCATTGACGGTATCGATCCAGAGACGGGCGGCAAAGTCGCTGACACGAAAGAGAACAGCGACAATATCTGGTATGCCGCCAACACGGTTATGAAAGACGCCCAGCATAGCGACGTCCTAAAGTTCTATGGTGTCACGCTCACCGGTGGCAATGCGGAAGGCGGGATTGCTGGGCTCTTCCTGGGCGGCGGTGTCGGCGCCGTTACCGGTCTTGCGAATTTCTATTCATCTCTTGATGAAAACGGGAAATACGACCCGACGCGGTCGGTCTATTTCGACCATCTCTTCCCCTGGATGACATACATGTTCCGCCCGAATGCGAACGGCGGGGTGGATATGTATATTACCAACCAGTTCGATCAGCTCTTCACCGCCGTTATTGGTGCCGAGCCGAGTGAGGCCTACAAGGCTCAACAGGCTCTCGACGCGCAAGGCATCCTCAAGGGCTGGATGAAGATCGAGAACTTCGATCTCGTTGGAAGCTTTATTGGATTCCAGCAGGCTGGCCTCAAAGGTCAGGGCACGTTTGGGATGGTGTTCAAGGCGCCCAATCCTCTCGCGGCAATGATGACGCTCCTGGAGCCTTTGCTGGGCGCTATCGGCATCGCGATGGCGGCAAAATGGGGTGGAAACACCCTGATCGATCAGGCGATCACGCTTGCCGCCGCCGCTGAACGGTTCACGGACGGCTTGAAGTGGTCCAATCCGGCGGACCCGCTTGTGATCGATCTTGATGGAGACGGCATCGAGACGACCGAAATCGCAACCAGCAATGTCTATTTCGATGTCGACGGTGACCTCTTCGCCGAGCGAACCGGCTGGCTGAAGGGCGACGACGGGTTCCTCGTTCGCGACCTCAATGGCAATAGCCGCATCGACAATGTCTCCGAGATGTTTGGCGGCGTTGGCCGTTCCGGTTTCGCCCAGTTGTCCGAACTCGATTCCAACGGCGATGGAAAAATCACCCGCGCCGACGTCCTCTGGTCGGAACTGCGCGTCTGGCAGGACTATAATCGCAATGGCATCACCGATGCGGGCGAGTTGAAGACACTCGATCAGCTCGGGATTGTGTCGCTCGACCTCGGGGCACGGGCGCTCGACGTTCGAACTCCGCAAGGCGCGCGCCTGACGGGCGTGGGGGATGTGACCTTCGAGAGCGGGATTGTGCGGAACATGTACGACGCCATCCTGGCGTCGAACGATACCGACACCCGTTACGCCGGGGAGGCCGGCCACGGCGCCTGGCAATCGGCCACGGCTCTCGACATCAAGGGTTTCGGGCGGATCACCAATCTTTCCGTCGCAACCGCCAACGATATCGGTTTCAGCAACCTCGTCTCGTCGACGGCTGCGGCGATGACATCGCCCAATCTTCGCACCCTTGTTGCACAAGTCGGGAATGTGCTCGGCGCCTGGGGCGAAACCCTTGAGCAGACGCGCGAGTTGACGCCCGTACTGGTTGGCGTCGACGGGGCCGGCAAGCCCGTGCTGCTCGACCGCGGCGTCTATGTCGAGGACGCCCAGGGAGGCTATTGGACCCTCGCTTCCGGCCAACCCGTCAAGGATGCGCAGGGCAATGCGATTGCCCGCGCCACGCTGCAGGATGTGCTGGCTCAGGCTGCAGCCTCCGGTGCCAATTGGCATCTCGAACAGACCTGGTCGCCGTCAGACCGCGCGCAGGAACTGACGGCCCGTGAGGCGGCTCCCTATCTGATGCGTGTCGTAAACGGCCGCGCCGTGATCCTCGACTACGGCATCAAACAGGCCGACGGAACGTGGAAGCTCGCGTCCAACGCCACCACGACCTATGCGACCAAGGCCGATATTCTGGCGCTGCCCCATGCGGCAGGCACGGAGTGGCGGACGGAAGAACTTGGCTTCAACCCCTACGCAAACCTGCCGGTCGATAGGATCGGCGTCCGCTTCACGGACGGCATCGCTGTCGACTACACCGTAAAGGTCACTGACCAGGACGGAACCTTCTATGTCTGGGCTCGCAATCTCGATCGCGCGATCCAGCTCGAATGGAAGACCGGCGACAGCCGCGAGTTCAATCTGCGCAACTATGCGATCGATTTCGACACTCTTGACGAGGTGAACTCGACCGACGAGTCGACCTATCGCGTCGAGATGCTGACGCCTGCGCAGTTCCATTTCGCTGTCTCGCTGAGCGGCGTCGATTTCAGGCCCGAGATCCTGACGGCCCATGTAAACAACGCAACCGGCCATATCAGCTATGCGGTCGGGCCAACCGGTAGCGCCAATCTCTCGCCCGATCCGGAGAGATATGTCTCCGGCATCGCGATGATGATCGACCTGCTCCAGCCGGTCATGGAGCAATATATCGGCACGTCGAGGCGCATGGCCGTCAGGCTCGCGGCCCAAGGCGGCCTGAAGGACTTCTTCGCCGGTGTGACTTATGACGTCGCTTCGGACATGTACAAGCCGACGACGAACCGCGAACTCGCCCCGATGTTCGCGGCAATTTTCCGCGGTGCGCCGGCAAGCAACGCCAATGACGCGGTGCTCGACTATCTGACCGATTGGCACGCCATCCTTTCGCAGGTCTATCCCGACTATCACCCGTCGGGCGAAGGCAATCTTGTCGGCAGCACGCTCAAGATCGATCAGGCCTTCATCATGCAGATGCTCGTCTCGGCCTTCGAGACCGTCAGCATTGACCTCGATATCCGTGGCGTCGCCCATGCGCTGGGCGTCAATGAAGAACGCATCGTCACCCATGGCGTCAGCGACACGATCGTCGATGGCACCGACGGAACCGACTATTTCTATATGACCGCGGGTGACCAGACGCTTCGCGGCGGCAAAGGCGCCGACTACTATTTCGTTGGACGCAACTCCGGCAACGACCTCATCGATGACAAGGATCTCGGCGCATCGGACGAATTGCGCTTCACGGATGTCCTCTCGACCGATGTGACGGCGATCCGCGACGGTGAGGATCTGATCCTCCAGATCAAGGGCCGCCCCAATTCGATCAGGCTGACCGACCAGTTCCTTGGCGAACTGAACGAGTTGCTGTCGAACGGTAAGCGTGTGGACTCGGGCGTCAGCGCGATCATCTTCGCCGATGGCGTGGCCTGGGACCGTTTTCGCATGTCGATGGAGGTCGTCGACAAGGAACGTGCAGCCGGTCTGTTCAACGATTCGCTGATGGGCTCCGGCTCCGGAGACGTTCTCTGGGGTGGGCGTGGCAATGACTACATGTCCGGCGGTGCCGGCGGCGACATCTACGTCTTCCAGCGGGGGGACGGCCAGGACGTCATCGACGACCTCGGCACCTTCTCCTTCGGCCCGGTCAAGGCCGGAATCGACATCCTCAGCTTCAAGGGCGGCATCACCGCCGAGCACCTCAGGCTGATCCGGGATGGTGAAAGCGCCAACCTCAAGATCGTCATCCTCGACGATCAGGGCAATCCCACCACCGATACGATCGAGATCGTCGGCCAGTTCGGCGGCGTTCGCCTCGGGCTTGGCATGTTCTCCGAGCTCATGGGAAGTGGTGACGGCCTGGACTATGTCGCCCCGAACCTGATCGAACGCTTCATCTTCGACGACGGGTCGAGCCTCGATTTCGGGCAGATCGTCGAACAGGTCCTGAAGAATGCGAAGACCACGGCCGACGATGCGATCTTCGGCATGCTCAACGCGAATACGCTCGATGGTGGGGCGGGCAACGACTTCCTGTCCGGCAAGGAGGGAGACGACACCTACATCTTCGGCCGCGGCTATGGCCGCGACGTCATCATCGACAATGCGATCCCCGGCCTTTTCGAGCCGCCGCAGCACGACAAGCTGAAGTTTATCGACCAGATCCGCTGGACCGATCTCGACTTCCTGCGCGACGGCGCGAGCGACACGCTGCGCATGCGGATCAAGGGCACCAACGACGAAGTCGTCCTGCAGGACTTCCTCGATACCGTTCCGATCTTCGGCTTCCTCAACATCATCGAGGACATTCAGTTCGGAGACGGGACGACCTGGACCGGCCTCAAGCTGGCGCAGCACTATATCGACATCGCCAAGACCGTCGGCAACGATACGATCTATGGCTATGAAGAGCTGTCGGATCATCTCGACGGCGGCGCCGGCGACGATCGCCTGATCGGCTTTGGCGGCAACGACGTCTATCGCGTCGCGATCGGGGAGGGGAACGACACCATCCTCGACAGCTCCGGCAACGACCAGGTCGTCTTCGAGGGCATCGCTTCGACCGATGTCGATTTCTCACGCACCGCGCTCGACCTCGTCATCACAGTGCGTGCAACGGGTCAGCGCTTCGTGCTGGAGAACCAGTATGTCCGCGACTCCCAGCAGACCTATGCCGTTGAAAGTCTCGTCTTCACCGACCGCACCGTTTCCTTCCTGGACGTCAATCCCGAGGATATCGACCTCGTCGGGACGTCCGGCGACGACATTATCACCGGCTCCAATTTCGCCGAGACCCTCGACGGCCGGGAGGGCAATGACACCCTGACCGGCGGGGATGGTGGCGACACCTACAAATTCGATGCGGGTTATGGCCAGGATGTCATTATCGACCGGCGTGTCCGGGCAGGCTGGACCGACCGGCATGGCGTGCGTGTGCCCGTCGATGATGTCGTGCTTTTCGGTGGCGGCATCACCCGCGACAATGTCGTCTTCACGAAAGACGGCAACGACCTCCTGATCTCGATCACGGGGCGCACGGATACGCTGCGCATCCGCAACCAGTTCCGCGATGCCGAGGACGGTGTCGAGCTGTTCAAGTTCTACGATGGTTCGACCATCAAGATCTCGGACGTCGAGGAACTCCTCCAGATCGCCGGCGGCAACCGTGGCGACAACATTCTGACGGGGCTGCCGAACCAGGAGAACGTCCTCGACGGGCGCCAGGGCGATGATACGCTCTACGGCGGCAACAAGGCCGATACCTATGCCTTCTCAGCCGGCTACAGCTTCGATCGCATCATCGAGAAGGCGGATGCGGCCGGTGTGATCGACCGTGTGGTCTTTGGCGCCTCGGTGCGTCTCGAAGACATCGTCATCAGCCGCAATGGCAACGATCTCCTCATCGACCTCGGCAATGGCGTCGATGTTCTCACCGTCGTGAACGGGCTGTCGACCACTCGTGTCGAACAGTTCGAGTTCGCCGACGGGCGGACTCTGTCCATCGAGTCGATCATCGACCGCATGCTGATGGGCACGGCTGGCGACGACCATCTCATCGGTTTCGACAACCGCAACGATACCCTGTCGGGCGGCGCCGGTTCGGACGCGCTCGAAGGCGGTCTCGGCAACGATACCTACAAATTCGGCCTCGGGGACGGCAGCGACAGCGTCTATGACGCCGGCGGTGTCGACAAGGTCGTGTTCGGCACCGGTGTCACGCGCGATCTCGTCCAGTTCCGCAACATCGATGGCGATCTGCTGATCACGCTCGGTGACGGGACGGATCGTCTCGTCATCCTCTCCGGATATAGCGTCCGGCCTGTCGAGAGCTTCGTTTTCGCAGATGGCACGACTCTGTCCATCGAAGACGTGCGCGGCATCATCCGCGACGGCATGTCGAACACAGGCCAGGATCGTGTTGATCTACGTGAGCTTCCGGCCAGCAGCACGCTCCAGCCCGGCACGGGCAATGACCGCCTCATCCTAGCTCAGGATTCGCGGGTCGTCGTCAAGGCGCAGGAAGGCATCGACAGCGTCGAAATGCCCTCCGGCGTCACCCGTGCGACCGTGGTTCTGGAAGGCTACGCGTCGAACGAAGCCTATGTCCGGCTCGCCTCGGTCGGCTCATCCGATCTGGTGATCACCTTCCCGTCGGGCAGCCAGCTCATCGTAAAGGGAGCTCTCGGGAACGGCAATCTGCCGAACATCGAGTTCTCCAATGGCGTCGTCTGGGATGCCGCGGCGCTTGTCCAGGCAGCCGTCGCCAACCAGGCGAGCGCAGGCAATGACATCGTTACCGGTAGCAGCCGTGCCGACACGCTCGTCGGCGGGACCGGCGATGATGCGCTGAGCGGAGGCGCGGGCGACGATACCTACAGCTTCACCCGCGGCGACGGCCGCGACGTCATTGACGACACCGCCGGCAACGACACCCTGAAAATCACCGGCTACCGGCCCGATGAGCTGCGCGTCTCGCAGATCGATCCCGCCCGGCAGGAACTGGTTCTCTCCTTCGCCGATTCGACCGACCAGATCGTGCTCCGCTATACCTCCACCTGGAGCGGTGTCGATACCATCCACTTCAGCGACGGCACGACCTTTACCCTCGATCAATTGCGCGACATGGCGGCATCCGTCGGGACCTGGCAGGACGACAGGATCGTCGGCAGTGCCCGCAACGAGGTGTTCCAGGGCGGCGCTGGTGACGACACCATCATCGGCGGTGGTGGCGACGATATCTATCGGTTTGCGCGCGGCGACGGACACGACCGCATCGAGAGCAACGGCTCTGCCGACGGCAAGGGAACGCTCGTCTTTGCCGCGGGCATCGCGCTCGAAGACGTGGTCGCGACCCGCGATCGCGACGGCAACATCGTCCTCTCGATCAACGGTAGCGATGATCGCGTTACGCTGGTCGATCCGGCCGGCGACATCGATCCGGTCGTCGCCAAGGTCCTGTTCTCGGACGGAAGAAGCCTAACCTATCGGGCATTGGCGGCCTCGATCGCTCCATCGGACCGCGATGATCATGTCACCGTGCCCGCCGATCTCGCCAATCCCGCGATCGGTTCCCAGATCTTTGGTGGTCTCGGCAATGACCGCATCGAGGGCGGACGCGGCGCCGACGTCATCACCGGCGGCAAGGGTGACGACCTGCTGGAAGGCGGCAGTGGCGCCGACATCTACTATTTCTCGCGCGGCGACGGGCAGGATACGGTCTCCGACATCGAGACTGCCGACGCCTCGAAGACAGACAAGGTGCGCTTTGGCGCCGGAATTGCGCCCGGCGACCTCCGATTCCTGTCCGTCGGTCCCGCCGATATCGTCATTGGTATCGCGGGAACGGATGACCGGCTGACCCTGAAGGATATGTTCCGCTCCGGCAATTCGACGACCGACTATGGCGTCGAACAGTTCGAATTCGCGGATGGCACCATCTGGCAGCTCGCGGATATCTATGCGAACGCGGCGGCCTCGACCGGAGCGGGAAACGATACGATCGATTTCGGCACGCAGGTCGACATCACCGCGACGCTTGACGGCGGCGCCGGAAACGACGTGCTCGCCGGCGGCATTGGCGATACGACCTATGTCTTTGGCCGCGGCTACGGCCGCGATGTGATCCGGGAAGGGGCGAACTGGACGGGCTCGTTCGATACGCTGCGGATCACAAGCGGGATCGCGCCGGCCGAGGTTGTCGTCATTCGAAACGGCAACGATTTCATGCTTCGCCTTATCGGCAGCGACGAGCAACTGACCATCGTCGGGCAGGGCAATGCCAGCGCGCCGCCCGTCGATATCGTTCGCTTCAACGACGGAACACAATGGACCGCGGCCGATCTCGCAACCCGGGCATTGACACCGGAAGCGGCCGAACGGCTCCTGCATCCGAGCAACACTGCCATCGATCCCTTCCAGGACCCGCTCTTTGCCGGCGGCGGCAACGGCTCCGGCGGTGGCACGCCGTCCGTCTCAACGATCGGGCTTGCGCAGCACCAGACGCAAAACGCTGCGGTGACGGGTCTTGCCGTCGTGGGCGCGGCCACGTCGCTCGGCGATGGCACGTACCAGCTCACCCCCGACTCGGCGAACAAGTCCGGTGCAATCTGGGGCACGATCGATCTGTCGAAGAATGTCGTCTGGACGACGAAGATGTTCTTCGGATCGCGTGAAACCGGCGCTGACGGGCTGTCCTTCGCGGTTCAGAACAGCGGCGCGAATGCCCTGTCGGGCAGCATCGCCAATATGGGCGCACTCGTGACGGGCTCGTTCGGGATCCAGTTCGATACCTACGGCCAGACCACCGACTTCAGCCAGTTCGTCCTCAATGGCAATGTCGGCGACGCCGACTTCGGTCAGCGTCGCGACTACACACAGCTTGAGGATGCAGCCTGGCATGACGTCGTCATTGCCTGGGATGCCGCCACGAAGACCTTTACCTATTCGGTCGACGGCGTGCGCAAGGGCAGCAAGTCCTACGACGTCGTCGGTTCGCTCTTCGGCGGCGATGCCACCGTCTGGTACGGCTTCGGCGCCGCGACCGGTGGCGCCACCAATGACCATCGGGTCCAGATCGTCTCGGTCGCCTCGACCGGTCCGTCCGGCGTCGACAGCGCGACTGTCGGCACGGTCGAGCATATCGGTTCGGGCCTTCACACGCGCGAACTGGCCGGCAGTGCGGCCCGCAACACCTATGACGTCTTCGTGCCGCTCTCCCGCTGGGGCGACGGTGTCGATGTCATCACCAATTTCCAGGGCGGCGATGCGGGCGACATTCTCAACATCGCGGTAGGACAGGGCTTGTCCGGTCAACTGATCGCGCGCGCCGATGGCGCCGACACGCTTGTCTATTTCGTGCCGGCTGGCGCATCGGACTGGGCCGATGCCCGCCTGCTCCTGCGCCTTTCCAATGTGGCACCTGCCAGCCTGACCGACGTCAATTTTGGCGGCAGCGCATTTTCGATCATCGCCAACCAGACGAAAACCGGTGGTGCGACCATCACCGGCAACTTCGGCAACGACATCCTCACCGGCGATAGCGGTGCCAATGTCATGTCCGGAAGCGGTGGCAACGATACGCTGGATGCCGGCGGCGGGAACGACACCCTGTCTGGTGGCAGGGGCAACGACTGGCTGCGCGGCGGCTCCGGCAACGACACCTACCTGTTCTCGCGCGGCGACGGCCAAGACACGATCAGCGATTGGGACAGCGGGACCGACATCATCGAATTCGGAACCGGGATCGCGCCTGAGGACCTCGTCGTCAGACAGGTTGCGAGCGGAGATCATGTCAACCTCGTCCTGTCGATCGCCGGCACCGAGGACCGGATCACGATCGAGCGGGCTGTCACGGCAGACTACAACCGCATCGAGCAGGTCCGTTTTTCGAATGGGACGACGCTGACCTATGCGCAGCTTTTCGACCTCTCCGTCGTGCCGACAAGCGGCAACGATGCCATCTATGGCGACGAGCGCGCCAATGTGCTCACAGGCGGTCAAGGGAGCGACCGGCTTGAAGGCGGCGTGGGCAACGACACGCTGACCGGTGGGACCGGCAATGACTTCCTGCGCGGCGGCTATGGCAACGACACCTACCCGTTCTCTCGCGGCGACGGACAGGATACGATCAGCGATTGGGACAGCGGGACCGACACCATCGAATTCGGGGCGGGGATCGCGCCTGAGGACGTAGTCGTCACGCAGATCAGCAGCGGCGGGTACCTCCACCTCGTCCTGTCGATTGCCGGCACCGAGGACCGGATCACGATCGAGCGGGGCATCAGCCACGACTATAACCGCATCGAGCAAATCCGTTTCGCCAACGGCACGACCTTGACCTATGCCCAGCTCATGGATCGCGCGACGGCGCCGACCGGCGGCGCCGACACCTTCTACGGCGACGAGCGCGTGAACGTTCTCAGTGGCGGCGCAGGCAATGACATCATCGATGCCGGCGCCGGCAACGACACATTGAACGGCGGCACAGGAAACGACTTCCTGCGCGGTGGAGCAGGCAACGATACCTATCTGTTCAATCTTGGCGATGGGCAGGACACGGTCAGCGACTGGGACAGCGGCACCGACGCCATCGTTTTTGGCGCGGGCATCACCTTCGACGATCTTGTCGTTTCCCAGTATTCGAGCGGCGGCTACACGCATCTCCAAATCTCGATCGCGGGCACCGAAGACCGCATCACGATCGACCGGGGTGTCAGCAGCGACTATAACCGCATCGAGGAGTTCCGGTTTGCCGACGGCAGCGTCAAGACGCACGCTGACATCCTGGCGCGCATCGGCGCGAACATCTACCCCGGCATTATCGCCATCGGCCAGGCATCGACCGGCGGCCTCGTTGGGACTGACGCAGACGAAACCCTAAGCGCGTCCGGCTTTGCGGCCGGCACGACCCTGAGCGGCGGCGGTGGCTACGACACGCTCACCGGCAGTAACTATGCGGACATCCTGATCGGCGGCGCAGGCAACGATACACTCGCGGGCCGCGCGGGCGCGGATGTCTATCGCTTCTCGGCCGGTTTCGGTCATGACGTGATCCAGGAATCGACCTCCGATGGCACGAACAACATTATCGAGTTCGATGCCTCCTTCTCGGTCGATGACCTGATCATCGAGGCCACACGCTACGTCTATGGCAACGGCACTTTCGATTTCGGCCAGGCGCGCATTCGCTTCGCTGGCCGTGACGATCGAATCTCGATCGCCGACCTCGACACGATCACGCAGATCCGTTTTGCCGACGGCACCATTCTGAACCGCCAGCAGATGGCGGATCGCACGATCGGTCTCTCGGACAATGACACTTCCGTCTCCGCTTCCGATGTCGCCTCCGATGACCTGCTCGTCGGGACAGACGCAGACGATACGATCGACGGCTACGGCGCGAACGACACCCTGTCCGGTGGCGCCGGCAACGATAGGCTCTACGGCGATGACGGCGATGACATCCTCATCGGCGGTGCGGGTGACGACGGACTGACGGGTGGATCTGGTGCCAACGTTTATCGGTTCTCGGCAGGCTTCGGGCACGACACGATCCATCTCAATGGCAACGAGCAGGATTGGATCGAATTCGATGCCAGCCTGACACCGGCCGATATCGTGCTGGAGCGCGCCTTCAGTCCCTGGAGCGACACACCGAACTACTCTGAAAAGCTGCTGGTGCGTGTCCAGGGTACGGAAGACGTCATCGAGATCGACTACACACTCGCTGCGTTCCCTTGGGGAGCACTGGCCGGAATCCGTTTCGCGGACGGCACGACCTGGACCCTTGCCGATATCAAGGCTGCTGTCGGGTTGGAGGCCGGCATCTTCCAGAAGGGCACACCGACCGACGACGTGCTGACGGGCACAGCCGAGGCTGATACTCTCACCGGCGGCGCCGCCAATGACACGCTCACCGGCGGTGCCGGCATGGATGCGCTCATAGCCGGCACCGGCGATGACATACTGGACGGCGGGGCCGACGCAGATTACCTCGACGGCGGCGCCGGATCCGATACCTACCGTTTTTCGGCCGGCTTCGGAAACGACGTCATCAACGACGCGCGCATCTCGGGCGAAACCAACAGCATCGTCTTCGACGCGTCGGTGTCGGTCTCCGACATCGCTATCTACTACTCGCATGATGGTGAGCACCTGGTCCTGCGCTCCACCGTCGGAACGGACGCGATCATCATTGCGGGCGCCTACGGTGACGACACGCTCGGCATCGACGAGGTTCGCTTCGCCGACGGCACGATCTGGACCCATGACGATCTGATCGCCAATGCGATCGAACTGCCCGGAAGCGTCCTGACAGGCGACGAGACCGACCAGACCCTGACGGGCACTGCCTTCGATGATCAGATCGATGGCAGTGACGGCAACGAGACCCTGATCGGCGCCGCCGGCAATGACGTCATCTACGGTGGCGACGGTGACGATATCATCGAAGGCGGCGCTGGCTACGACGAGCTTTCCGGCGGAGACGGCAACGATACCTACCGCTTCTCTGCAGGCTTCGGCTCCGACACACTTCAGCTCTGGCAAGGGGGCGATCCGGACCAGGACGTCATCTCCTTCGACGCGACGATCGCAGCAGCGGACGTGCGCCTGTCGGCGCTGGCGCCGAGCTCCAGCGAACCCATGTTGATGTCCGCCGAGCCGAGCCGGGGCTTCCGCCTCTCGATCGTGGGCAGCACGGACACGATCGATGTCCAATCCTTCGAGGACGGCGACGAGATCCGCTTCGCCGACGGCACCGTCTGGACCTATGCCGATATCACCGGGATGATCGCCGAATGGCAGGGCGTTCAGCTGACCGGTGACCAGGGCGACATCGTGCTCGGCACGGCCGGCTCGGACCGGCTCTCGGCCAATCGGGGCGTTGACTCGCTGCTCATGGGTTATGGCGGCAGTGACCGCCTCACCGGATCGACCGGGAATGATGTTCTCGTCGGTGGCGCCGGCAACGACACGCTCCAGGGCGATGAGGGGGAGGACACCTATCGCTTCTCGGCCGGTTTCGGTCAGGACACGATCAGTGAGGTCGGCGACGAACTGATCAACCATATCGAGTTCGATGCAACGATCTCCGCATCGGATATCGTGATCGAGCGCAATGGCACGTCCGAATGGTACGACCTCTTCCTGCGGGTAGCAGGTACGAACGATCGCATCACGCTGTCGGGCGGCCTGATGTTCACTGACTTCGACATCCGCTTCGCCGACGGTACCGTTTGGGACCGGGATGACATCCTTGCACGGATTATCGATCCGCAATTCCCCTATATCGAGGGCGACCAGACCGGCGCATCGATGATCGGCGGAGCCACGAACGACACGTTCTACGGCTCCAGCCGCGGCGATACTCTCGACGGGCGAGCCGGCAATGATGTGCTTCGGGGCGAATGGGGTGACGACATCCTGATCGGCGGCACCGGTTCCGATGACCTCTTCGGGGGCTATGGAAACGACACCTATCGTTTCTCGGCCGGCTTCGGCGAAGACCGGATCTATGACAATGCCGACCCGGACGAGACCAACATCATAGAGTTCGATGCCACCATCGATCCGGCGAATGTCAAGGTCCTGACCAACACGAGCAACCTGACCGGCGCCTTCTATCTGGCGGTTTCCGGAAGCGAAGACCGGGTCTGGATCAACCGCAGCGGCACCGACACGATCATTCGTGAGGTACGGTTCGCCGACGGCACCGTCTGGTCCGCGGCCGATCTCGCAGCGCGTCTGACCTATGTGCCGAAACCGACGATCACCACCGCGGTCAGCGGTGCGCAGATGGTCGGCACGGCCGGCAGCGATGTCCTGATCGGGACCTCGGGCCCCGACGAGATCGACGGCGAGGCGCCCGTCCGCTGGCAGGCGACCGGGCCCAACCTCCTCGTCAACGGAAGCTTCGAAGACCGGGCCGCGGACGCGGTCGCGGAAAGGGGAGGCTATACGGCTACCACCATGCCGGGGTGGATGCGCCTCGACAGCACGCAACCGGCCACGACGCGTGGTTTCGAGCATAAGAGCAGTGGCTACAACGACGTCGCCGCCACCGACGGCAGTTATTGGCTCGACCTTGATGGTGCCGCCACGGGCGGCGGCGGCAGCAATCTCCATATCGCCCAGGACGTTGCTGGCCTGAGTGCGGGTGAGAAGCTCCTCATCGAGTTCGATCACGCCAACGCGACCTCTGACTGGAGCGGCTCATTCGAAGTTCTCTGGAACGGTGCGGTCGTCGCGAGCTTCAACAACACGGGCACCGCAATGCTGCCCGCAGCAATCCTGGTGACGGCGAAGGCCGGCAGCAATCGCTTGGGCTTCCGGGCCACCGGCACCCAAGATGAAATCGGTGCCTCGATCGACAATGTCAGGCTCTCGCGCGCCCAGTCGGTCGCCAGCACCTCGATTGGCAGTGATACCCTGTCGGGTCTCGATGGCGACGACGTCATCCGTGGCGGCGCGGGAGACGATTTCATCTCCGGCGGTCGTGACAATGACATGCTTTACGGCGGTGGCGGCAGCGACACCATCAACGGCGATGAAGGCAACGATATCCTCGTCGGCAGCAAGGGCTCGGACAAGCTCTCAGGCGGCCTGGGCAACGATATCTACCGTTTCGCGGCCGGTGACGGCAATGACACGATCACCGATGCCTCCGGCGTCGACCGGATCGAGTTCGGTGCGGGGATCAATCCGGCCGATGTCATCGTGCGGGTTCTCGGGGATTCGGCGACGCTTGTCGTGACCTTCCGCAACAACGATGATCGTATCACCATTACCAACGGCACCGCGACCGACGGCTCGGCCATCGAGAGCTTCAGCTTCGCCAACGGTACCATCTGGACCTTCGCCGACATTGCGGCGCGCTGGAAGGTTCCCACAGCCGGTGCGGATATCATCGTCGGCACGACGGAGAGCGAAACGCTGCGCGGCGGCGAAGGCAATGATCGCCTCTTCGCCTCTGGCGGAACCGACACCCTGCTCGGGGAGGGTGGCGACGATACCCTCACAGGTTCGAGCGGCGCCGATATCCTGGACGGCGGCTCCGGTAGCGACACGCTACTCGGCGGTGGCGGCGATGACACTTATCGCTGGGGCCGCGGCAGCGGCAATGACACCATCAGCGACACCGGCGGCGCGGACCGGATCGAGATCGCGGCAGGCGTGATGCCGGATGACATCCGTGTCATCGCCTCTGGGGCCAACAGCCTCGTCTTGCGTATTCGTGACACTGGCGAAGAGCTGACCCTCACCGATGTGCTCTATTCGAGCACATATGCGATCGAGAGCATCGCCTTTGCAGATGGAACGATCTGGAACGTGACCGAGCTCCGCAATCAGTCCCTAAAGGGCACGGATGGAGCGGATACGACGATCGGCACGGCAGGCAGCGACCGGATCGAAGGCCGCGGCGACAACGATCGCCTGGAAGGACGCGGCGGGGACGATGTCCTCTCCGGCGGGGACGGCAATGATGTCCTTGACGGCGGAGACGGGATCGACCGTCTTGTCGGTGGCCGTGGCGACGATCGCCTCACGGGCGGCATCGGGGCGGACACCTATGTCTTCGCCGCAGGCGACGGCGTCGACACGATCGCCGACCAGGGCGATGAAGCAGCCGACACGCTGCGCATTGAGGGCTATGGCCTCAATGCGATCCGGTTCGGTTCAATCGGACGAGATCTCGTCATTCGCTTCGCCGGCAGCGCTGACCGCATCATCGTGCGCAACGCGCTCGCCGACGGCGACGCCGATCGGATAGAAGCCTTCGAGATCGTGGCTGACGGAACCACCCTGTCGCTCGCCGATATCCGCAGCCGGCTTGTCGACGAGGTTGCACTGACCGGACAGTGGCTTGCCGGAGGCGTGGGCGACGATGTCCTGACGGGCGGCAGCGGCGACGATTATCTGACAGGGGGCGCAGGCACCGACACTCTCGATGGCGGTGCTGGCAACGATCATTTCGCCAATGTCTCGGCCGACGCCGCCGTCGATGTGCTCACCGGCGGGACTGGCCGCGACACCTACTACTTCCTGCCCGTGCGTGATGACGGTGGGCTGGTCGTGGCCGACGTCATTACCGACTTCGAAGCCGGCGCAGCCGGCGACGTCATCCGCCTTTCCGCAAGCAATCCGAACCCCTTCGAGGGCGGCGGGATCTGGCTCGCGCAGTCGGGTGCCGATACCCTCGTTGTGCGCCGTGCGGCGACGGGGCCGGACCAGGTACTGGTGCGTCTCCTCGGTGTCGAGGCGACGACGCTGACATCCGCCAATTTCGACGGTGTGCCGATCGCGATCGATAACTCGATCAGCATCAACGACGACGAAGCGGGTCATATGCTCAATGGCAGCGCGCTTGACGACCGCATCTATGGCAATGGCGGCGCCGATGCGATCTCCGGCTTTGCCGGAAACGACCGCCTGGCGGGCGGTGCTGACAACGATGTGATCGATGGCGGTCTCGGCAATGACCGGATCGCCGGCCAGGAAGGCAACGACCGGATCATCGGCGGCGCCGGCAGCGATATCATGTCGGGCGGCACCGGTGACGACATCATCGTCGGCTATGGTGACGGCAGCCTTGCGACAGATGTTGACGTGTTCGTTGGCGGCAAGGGCGACGACAAGCTCTATGCCGGCACCGGCGCCGACACCTATCGTTTCGCACGCGGTGATGGCCACGACACGATCATCGATCTGGGTGGCACGGATCGCATCGAGTTCGCCGCTGGCATCACAGCGGCCGATATCAGCGTCGTGCAGATCGGCCGTGATGTCGAACTGCGTATCGCCAATGATGGCGGGCGGATTCGTCTGGTCGGTGGTCTCAACGGCATGAGCGCAATCGAGACGATTGCCTTCGCCGATGGTTCGACCTGGGGCTGGAGTGAGGTCCTGACCCGCTCCACAGAAAGCACCACCCCTGGCGACGATACCGTCGCTCTGCCGGTGACCTTTGGCCAGGATCTCATCGTCAATGGCGATTTCAGCCAGTTCTCGCCGGCCGATGTGCTTGGCTATACCGGCACAGGCGTTCGCTTGCGCGCCGTGTCCGGCTGGACCGAAGCCTCGGGCCAGACCTTCGAATATCAGGCCGATGGCGAGGGCTATTGGCTCGATATGGAGGAATCCTATGCCCATATGGATATCCGCCAGGTCCTGAACGGTTTGACCGCGGGCCAGCAGCTCGCGCTGCAGTTCGACTACAAGCACCCGGACGGCGCACCCACCAACGGGTTGTCCGTCTTCTGGAACGGCGCCAACCTTGCCGCGATGACTGTCGATCACGGTGACTGGCAAACGGCTACGATCCTGGTGACGGCGGTCAATGGCGCGAACACGTTGCGCTTCCTTTCGACAGGCGCCTCGTCGACTGCCGGCGTCGGTCTCGACAATGTCCACCTCTATGTTGTTGGCCAGCAGCCGGGCGGCGTGCTCGTCGGCAAAGCCGGCAATGACACGCTCCAGGGCGGCAGTGGCAATGACAGCCTGACGGGTGGGACCGGAAACGACGTTCTTTTGGGGGCCGCCGGCGACGATACCTATCTCTTCGCGCGCGGCGATGGACAGGACGTCATCCGCGACACCGATGGCATGAATACCCTGGGCTTTGCGGCCGGGATCCTCCCATCCGAGGTGCGTGTCGTATCCGGAACGGCCAACCTCGTTCTCGAGATCATCGGGACGGGCGATCGTATCGACCTCGGTACGCCAGTGCGGCCGGGCATGGGTGTCTCGCGTGTCACCTTTGCCGACGGCACGATCTGGAACGAGGCGGCACTCATCGCGCTGGCGCGCGCGCCGACTAGTGGCGACGATATCATCCGAGGAGACGAGCTCGACAATGTGCTCGCCGGCGGAGCCGGCGACGACCTTCTGATCGGCAATGGCGGTGCGGACACCCTCGATGGTGGTGCAGGAGCCGATCGTCTGGAAGGCGGCGCGGGGGACGACATCTATCTGTTCGGCGCCGATGGCGGCCACGACCGGATTTCGGATGCGAGCGGCAACGACACGCTCCTTCTGGCGGCTGGTATCGCTCCGTCCGACATCGATGTCGCACAGAGCCGCGACGGGGCGGATTACACGCTGATCGTCAAGTCGACCGGTGCGCGGATCACGATCGAGAACGCGCTCACCACGGGCAAGGTCGAGACCATTCGCTTTGCCGATGGCACCACCTGGACCACGGGCGACCTCATTGCACGCGCTCCGACCTTCGGTGATGACACACTGACCGGCGATGCCGAGGCCAACCTCATGGTCGGCGGCCTCGGCAACGACCACCTGTCTGGCCGTGCTGGCGACGATACCTATCGGTTCGCGCGGGGAGATGGCAGCGATGTCATCGACGACAAGTCTTCGTCCGCAGGAGATAGACTCGAGATCATTGGTTATCAGGCGGCGGATGTCAGTTTCCACCGTCTCGCAGCCGATAGCGACGACGTCGCGATCCGCTTTGCCGGCACCACCGACCAGATTGTCATCATCAATGCGCTGGGTGGCAATGCCGCGGGCATTGAGACGATCGCGCTTGCCGACGGCACGATCTTCACCGTCAACGACATGCGCCTTGCGATCCTTGCCAGCCTTTCGACCGATGGCAACGATGTGGTCATCGGTACGGACGCGGCCGACACGCTTTCAGGCGGCAAGGGCAGCGACCTGATCCGCGGTGGCTCCGGCGACGACACGTATCTCTATCGCCGCGGCGATGGCGATGACCGCATTGAAGGGGTCGGTGCAGGCGCCGATGTGGTCAGGCTGAACGACTACAATGTCGCCGATATCGTCTCGGCTGTGCGGGCTGGCCCCGACAGCAACGATCTCGTTGTTACCTTCTCCGGCGCTGGCGATCGCCTTGTGCTGGTCAACGCACTCTCGTCGTCGAATTCCTGGTACAGCACCCTCTCGCTGCGTTTTGCCGATGGCACGATCTGGAGCCGCGACACCATGCGCGCTCGCGCCCTGTCGGATGTCGACGGGACCGGTAACGACAACGTCTATGGCTTCGACGGTGACGACACCTTCGCGGCGCGCGCCGGCGATGACCTTCTGTCCGGCGCCGACGGTGCGGACCTCTATCGGTTCGGCAAAGGGGCCGGGCACGACACGATTGTCGACGCCGGGTCGTCCGGCGCCGACCGCGTGCAGTTCCTCGACTTCGCCTCGACCGAGGCTCGTGTTGAGCAACTTTATCGTGGTTCGGAAGCCATCATCATCCGCTTCACGGGGTATGCCAACGCGAGCCTGACCGTCTTCGACGCGCTCTCGAACGATGCCAAGGGCATCGAGAGCTATGTCTTCTCCGATGGCGTCACCTGGACCAAGGACACGCTGCGCACGCTGCTCGGCAACCGTGCGCCGACCGCCCTCGATGACGGCTTCTACTCTGTCACGACCGGCGTCGAGATCGTCCTGAAGGCGGCCGATCTCCTGCGCAACGACTTCGATGCTGACGGCGACACGCTCACCATCGTCGACGTGAATGCCGGCGACACCGGTACCGCCACCATCGATGGCCAGGGGAACATCCGCTATACGGCGGCGAACGGTTACTACGGCCCGGCTTCGATCAGCTACACTATCTCGGACGGCAACAACGGTTTCGCCACCGCCACGATCGATCTGCGCGTGCGTCCCATCGCGACTGCCTATGCCGACTACGGCTTTACCGTCGCCGAGGATTCCCCGCTTGTCATCCGCGTGGAACGTCTGCTGGCAAACGACCTTGATGGCGACCGCATGATCGTTGGTCAGGTCTATGGCGCCGTGAACGGGGCGGTGTCGCTGTCGAGCGACGGCAACATCTCCTTCACGCCGAACGCCAATTTCAACGGCATGGCTGAATTCACCTATGTGGCGAACACACCGGAGGGTGGCCGGGCGGAAGCAAAGGTCGTGATCCAGGTGACGGCGGTCAACGACGCCCCCGTCGCACGCAACGACAGCGCCCCCGCAGTCGCGGAAGGCGCAAGCTTCACGCTCGACCCGCGGACCCTGCTCGCCAACGATACGGATGTCGACGGCGACTGGTTGTCGATCCAGTCGGTGCAGTCGAATGCCGACGTCGTCGCGACCATCGGCGACGACGGCCTCATCCACATCGCGCCGCGCGCCTATTTCTGGGGCAATGCCTATTTCGATTATACCGTCGTCGATCCGAGCGGCGTGACCTCGACGGCCCGCGTAAGCTTCACCGTTACCCCGGTCAACGATCCGCCGGAGGCGCGGGACGACCGCTTCGATCTGACCGATGCCGGCGACCCGATCCGCGAGGACAATCCGATCGTCATCGGCGCTGACCGCTTGCTTGCCAACGACATCGAGCACGACGGCGATCCGATGACCGTCATCGCCGTCCGCAACAGCCATGGCGGCAACGCTCGTCTTCTTGAAAACGGCACGGTCCTCTTCACGCCGACAGCCGATTTCAACGGCGATGCCTGGTTTGAATACCAGGTCGATGACGGCCAGGGCGGCAGTTCCTGGGCACGTGCGACGCTGGTCTACCAGCCGGTCAACGATCTTCCCGTTGCGCGCGACGACAAATACACCTCTCAGGCCCTGCCGATCCTGCGCGGGTTCGAGGACACCGCGATCGAGATTCCGATCCTGGAACTCCTCAAGAACGACTTCGATCCGGAGGGCTTCACCGTCCGGTTCGAAAGCGCCGGCAATGCGATCCATGGCGATATCCAGATCACCGACCATGGCACCATCATCTTCACGCCGGATGCCGACTATTGGGGTGAAGCGACCTTCAGCTATCTCATTTCGGACAATGAAGGCGCCGTTGATGGCGGCACCGTCACGCTGTGGTTCGAGAATGTCGGCGATGCGCCGCCGGTCGCGAACCGCGACACGATCTATGTGAACGAGGACATCCCCTTCGTCATCCCGATCGCGCAACTGCTCGCCAACGATACGGACATCGATCGTGATCCGATCCAGTTCCTCGGCTGGCGCTATGCCACGCAACTCGACGTTCTGCGCTTCGGTGGGGAAACCTCCACCAAGGTGAACGGCACAGTCGAGTTCGATGCTGAAGGTAACCTGGTCTTCACCCCCAACCGCGACGCCACGCGCAGCACGGGCATCGTCTACCGTATCTCCGATGGCGCCGACGGCGAGACCGAAGGCTATGTCGACTTCATCATCGTGCCGAGCAATGACGATCCGACGGTCGGCGAGGATGTGGGCTTTGTCACGCCGCTCAACGCGCCGCTGGTGCTGCGTGTGAGTGCGCTGCTCGCCAATGATTACGATATCGAGCAGGCCGATCACGATGGCGACGGGATCATCGATGACGATCTCGACAATCCGAACCGCGCCCGCCCGACGTTCGTCGGTGTCGATGGCGTCTATGATGCCGATGCCCTGGCGCTCGGCCAGCGCAACGCGGTCGGTCAGGTGGAAGTCGTCAACTGGGCCGGCGAGACGTTTATCGTCGTGCGCTTTGCCGACGGGTTTACCGGCAATGTCGCGGTCGAATACCGCATCGCCGATACCGAGGGTGCAACCGATACCGGCTTCGCCATGGCCCATGTCGCGCCCGGCTATGGCGGAACGCTCACGGGCTCCTCGCGCGCCGATTACCTTGCCGGAACGCCGGGCGCGGATCTGATCAAGGCGCTCGCCGGGAACGACTATATTCTCGCCGGCGATGGAAACGACCGGATCGAAGGTGGGGCTGGCAATGACTTTGTCGATGCCGGATCCGGTGACGACTGGATCGACGCAGGCGATGGGGCCGATCATATCGACGGCGGTATCGGTTACGACACGATCAGCTTCGAGGCGTCGGACTTCGGCGTTCGTGCCGATCTGGAATCGCGGGTCGGGCAAGGCGGTTACGCCCAGGGCGACACGTATCTCGGAATCGAGGCGCTGATCGGCTCGCAATATGCCGACCAGCTCGGCGGCGATGCCGCCGACAACCTGCTCGAAGGCCGAGCTGGAAACGACCTTCTCGAAGGCCGCGGCGGCAGCGATACACTGCGCGGCGGCGACGGCGACGATGTGCTCGCCGGCGGAGCCGGCGCGGATAATCTCGATGGTGGTGCGGGAAGCGATACGGCCGACTACAGCTTCGGATCCGTGGGCGTGTCGATCTCGCTTGTCGCGGGCACTGCCCATGGCGGCGACGCCGAAGGGGACGTCCTGACAGGCATCGAGAATCTTACCGGCACGGATGCCAATGATATCCTCGAAGGCGATGGGGAAGCGAATATCCTCTCCGGCGGTCGGGGCAACGATACCCTGATGGGTGGAGTGGGTGACGACACCCTGATCGGTGGCCGCGGTGCGGACCAGTTGCAGGGCGGCGATGGCATCGACGTCGCCGACTACACGATGTCTGCCGAAGCGGTAACGGTCGATATGCTCGACGGATCGGCGGGCGGCGGCGACGCGCTTGGCGATACCTTCTCCGGCATCGAGATCGTCCAGGGCTCCTATCACAACGACACGATCCGCGGTGACCATGGCGACAACCGCATTCGTGGCGGTCGCGGGGCTGACATCATCGACGGTCGTGGTGGTTTCGACATCGCCGATTACAGCCGCGCCGATGAGGGCGTTTCGGTCAATCTCGGCACGGGCCTCGGCACGGCCGGTGAAGCGGCCGGCGATCAGCTGGTCTCCATAGAAATGGTGGTCGGCTCGCTCTGGGCTGATCAGTTGACCGGCAGCGGCGGCAATGACCGATTCCAGGGTCTGCGCGGCAATGACCTCATTGCCGGTGGCGCCGGATCGGATACCTATCTCTTCGGCTTCGACGATGGTCAGGATGTCGTCACTGAGAACGGCGCGGCAGGCGACACCGACCGCCTCGTGCTGTCCTCGGCCATTGCGCCGAAGGATGTTTCCGTCATCCGCGACGGTGACGACCTCCTGCTCGAATTCGAGCGGCAGGACGGCATTCTTGTCGATACCGTTCGCGTCACCGATCACTTCCTCGGCCGGGAGACGGGCCTCGAAGAGGTCGTCTTCGCCAATGGCACCGTCTGGGATCGCGACCGGCTGGACGACTTGCAGCGTCTTGGCCGATTCAATGCCGCCGACGACATCGTGCGCCTCGGCTTTGAGGATGAACCGGTCATCATCGATGCTGCGACCCTCATGGCAAACGACATCGAGGTCGGAGCCGGCGCGCTCACGCTCGTCGGTGTCGGGCAGGCGATGAACGGCACTGTCCGTATCCGCGAGGACGGAAAGATCGAGTTCCTCGGTTCGCCGAACTTCAACGGCGATGGCTACTTCCATTACACGGTGCGTGACCAGTTCGGCCGCGAATCTTCGGCGCGCGTCGAGGTCAATCTCGCGCCCGTCAACGACGCTCCGACGGCTGTGGACGATCCGCTCGTCTACGCAGTCGAGGACCAGGTTCTGCGCATCCGCATCGAAAACCTCCTCGCCAACGACTTCGACGTCGACGGTGATGCGGAGTTCGAGGAATTGCAGATCGTCTCGATTTCGCCGCTGACCAACGGCGCCGGCGGCAGGATCGATCCCTACAAGGACGACGAGCACCAGTATTCTGCGACCAACGCGACCGCCAATATCGACGGCGATTACATCGAATTCCGCCTGCGTCCGGATTATTTCGGGCCGGCTGGCTTCATCTACACGCTGAGGGATCGCAATGGCGCCATCTCGACAGCCCGCGTGGAAATCTCCATCGCCCCGGTCAACGACGCGCCGCGGAACCGTGACACCGTGCATTGGATCCGCCTCGGCATGGACACGACGGTCACCATTGCCGACCTCATGGCCAATACCTTCGACATCGAGGGCGACGGGTTCACCTTCGTCGGCCTGCATGGCGGTCTCGACAACAATCCCGGCAACAATGGCAGTGTCGTTTTCGATGAGGCGACCGGGCGGGTCACCTTCACGCCATGGGATCTCGGAGTTGCGAGCATCGAATACGATGTCATCGACGCCCGCGGGGCCGCGGCCACGCTGACCTATCATTTCAAGGTCCGTCCGCTCAACGATCCCCCGAAGGCCAACAATGACTATGGCCTGCGCACGCTTGAGGACCAAATCCTCATCATCGACCCGGCAACGCTCCTTGCCAACGACACCGACGAGAATGGCGACACGCTGATTATCCAGAGTATCGCCCGCTTCGCCGAGGGCGGAAAGGTGCGCCTGCGCGAAGACGGCAAGATCGAATTCCGGCCAACGAGCGACTACAACGGCGCTGCAGGCTTCTCCTACACGATCAGTGATGGGCGCGGCGGAATCTCGACCGCCTACGTCTCCATAACCGTCATGCCGCGCAACGAGGGTCCGATCCTGCGCAACGACCTGGTGACGGGTCTTGAGGACGGCTCCTTCTTCGTCATCCCGGCCGAAGCCTTCGGCAATGACATCGAACCCGATGGCGACGTTTTGTTCTTCAAGCGTTCCAACATCCTCGGGATTGTCGATCATCGCTTCCTGTCGGCGGACTACACCGTGGACGCGGCGATGGCCGATGGATCGCCCTTGCCGTCCTGGCTCCACTTCGATCCGGCGACGATGCGTTTCACGGGCACGCCGCCCGCTGGCATGGACCCCGTCTCGGTCGATGTGTGGATCAGCGATCCGGCGAATGGCCGCGTCTTCAACACGCGTCTGTCGCTGGAAGCAGACGACATCGCGGAAGGCTTCAACGCAAAGCCAATCGTTCTCGACGGCTATCAGATCCGCTCGCCATTCGCAGTGGAATACGAGTTCGACGCCACCGATCTCGATGCGGTGACGACCGTCACTGCCGCGCTCGCCGATGGAACCGGACTGCCGGCCTGGCTGACCTTCGATGCTGAGACGCTGAGCTTTATCGGCACGCCCCCAGCCGGCACAGTCGATCCGATTGAAATCCGGCTGACCTTTACGCGGCCAGCAGCGGTTGGAGGCGAGACGCTCACCTTCACGGATGTGATGACGCTCGATCCGACGAGCCTGCCGGAGGGCGTGGCTTACGACAGCCACATCGCCCTGTTCGACACGAAGGCCGGTACCGTCTCCGCTTCGCTCATCGGCGGTCGCCCGCTTCCCGACTGGCTGGCCTTCGACGCGGCAACCCGTACCGTCAGCCTCTCCGGGTTCACGCCGGATGCCGACGCGCAGCTCGCCCGTCTGCAGGTCGTCTTCACACCCGCTGCACGGACCCTGCCGAATGGCACCTATGCGTCCACAGACCGCGGGTTCACCCTGGAGTTCGTTGTCAATCCGCATGCTGACCTTGCCGCCCAGATCGCGGCCATCAACGACGCGCTTGAAGGTGATGCCTACTTTACCGATCAGGGCCTGTTCGCCCTCGATCTGAAGGGCGCGGGTTCGATCTCCGTCAGCCGAGAGAGCGGCGCGCCGCTTCCCGATTGGTTGACCTTCGATCCCGAGACGTTCTCGTTTGCAGGTTCGCCCCCGCCGGCGTGGATCGGGGCGATTCCCCTCCGCCTCGATATCGCCGCGGGCGGCGGGCATCCGGCCATGTCGATCATTACCGAGGCCGTGGTCGATGACACCTTCAAGGTGATCAACATCTCGGCGACAACACTCCTCTCGCCGGAGGAAGTGCGTCTTCTCGTGCCGGCCGACTTCAACGGAACCGTCGTGCTTCGTTATGATGCGACCGACGAGAAGGGTGGAGTTTCGCAGAAGCCCGCCTTCATCTTCTATGACATCAAGCCGATGCGCGAGCGTCCCGATGCCGCTCTCGACGACATTGCCGGTCGAGAAGGCGAGACGTCCCGTTTCGCCGTCACCGATCTCCTGCGCAACGATTTTGATCGTGATCGCGATCGGCTGCGTATCCTCTCCCTCGGGCAGCCGACCAACGGCACGATCACGATCGAGCTCAGCCATGTCGAGATTACGCCGCCTGCCGGCCTCGGCCAGGCTTCCGGCGCCGTCTGGACCGCGACTCTCGCCGATGGCTCGGCCCTGCCGTCCTGGCTCTCGATCGATAGCGCGACCGGCATGCTTTCCGGCGACGTCCCGCTTTCTGTCCTTGCAACCCTCGATATCCGCGTCTCGCGCATGGTCGATGGCGTCACGGTCAGCGGCGTGCTCACACAGCGCTTCGACGGCAATGCGGGCGCCTATGTCGTCTACACGCCGACCGGCTCCTACTCCGGAGACGATGCCTTCAGCTATATCGTGACCGATGATCGCGAAGGCCCGTCGACGGGAACCGCCGTGGTTCATGTGGCGCCGCTCTACGATCCGCCCACCACGGTCGATGACCGGGTGACGGCAATCGAAGACACGCCGCTCGTGATTGATCCGCAGACGTTGCTGGCCAACGACTTCGATGTCGACGGCAATCCGGTTCGGTTCGTCGGCGTCGCCAACGCCACACACGGCACTGTGGCCTATGACGGTACGAACATCCTGTTCACACCGGACCATAACTTCGAAGGCGAAGCGTCCTTCGAATACATCGTCACCGATGACACGCATGGTTCGAGCACCGGCAAGGTCAAGGTCACGGTCGTTTCGACCAATCATGCTCCGATTGCCGCGACCGACATCTTCGCCACGGTCGAAGACGTGCCATTCGAGTTCACGACGGCGCAGCTTCTGGCCAATGACAGCGATGCCGACGGCGACGCGATCACCTTCCAGTCGATTTCCCGCACGGCGGCAGGTGGCCGGATTCTGGAACTGCCCGATGGACGCTGGCAGTTCGTTCCCAACGAGAACGTCAACGGTCCCGTCAGCTTCGCCTATACGGTGAGCGATGGTCGCAAGACGACGACCGGAACCGTCACGTTCAATATCGCTGCAGTCAATGACGCACCGATCGCCAATCCCGATGGTGCCGGTACCGCCAATGATCCGCTTGGCGTCTTCCGCACCAAGCAGGATCAGTCGCTCGTCATCGACTTTGCCGCACTCATTGCCAATGATCGCGACGTCGAGGGCGACACCTTCGAGATCGTCGAGATATTCGATGCCGATCAGGGTACGGTCGTCCGGGATGGTTCCACGGCGATCTTCACCCCGCAGGCCGGCTATATCGGTGATGCAGGCTTCCACTACCGCGTGACCGACAGCCATGGCGCCACGAGTGTCGGTTATGTCACCCTCCTGGTGGCCCCAAACGCGCCGCTGCCGATTCCGGTCTCGGATGCCGGCTTCGAGATGCTCGAGGACAGCTATCTCGACATCGATCCGGCAGCCTTGATGGCGAACGACTATACGCCAGAGGGTACGACCCTGACCTTCGTCGGGATCGAAGGGGCGGTGCTCCTCGAAAACGGGAAGTATCGCGTCACACCGGCCGCCGACTTCAATGGCGAGCTCGTCCTGCGCTACTTCATCAAGAACGAGCAGGACTTTGCAGTCTCGACGACCGTGAAGATCAATGTGCTGCCTGTCGCCGACGCACCCGTCGCGCGCGCCGACAGTCTCCAGATGCACGAGGATACGGCGCTCACGCTGTTCACCAGCCAGCTTCTGGCCAACGACAGCGACGCGGATCTCCAGGCCATCGTCATGAGCCGCATCGTCGAAACCTCGGGCGTGACCGTCACCGACATTGGTTGGGGACAACTCCAGATCACGCCGGATGCCGATTTCAACGGCCCGGCCTGGTTCGATTACGAAATCGAGGACAGCACTGGCCTGACTTCGACGACGCGCGTGACCATAAACATCGCGGCGGTCAATGACGCCCCCGTCATCTCGTCGATTCCGGTGCTGAAGGGTACCGAGGATCAGCGCTTCAACGCGACCTTCCCGGCGACTTTTGTCACGGACGTCGATGGTGATGCGCTTCTGGTCGAAGTCCGCGGCAAGGGCGGTGTCGCCCTGCCGACCTGGCTCCAGTACGATGCCCTGACGCGCACGCTCAGCGGTGATCCGCCAGCCAATTTCAATGGCACGATCGAATTGGAGATCGCGGCAACCGATGGTACGGCCCAGACGATCCGCGAACTGATCGTCTCGATCGCACCGGTCGCGGACGCTCCAGTCCTCGTTGCGCCCGTTGGCGATCAGGAGATCGATGAGGATCAAGCCTTTGAAATCACCCTTCCGACCGGGATATTCTCTGATCCGGATGGCGATGCACTGACCTTGTCCGTCACGCTGGGCGATGGTTCGCCTTTGCCAGGCTGGATGTCCGTCCTCGATGGCAAGCTGGTCGGAACGCCGCCGGTGAATTTCAATGGCGTGCTCGAACTTGCGCTCACGGCAAGCGATGGCGTGCTCTCGACGAGCTCCGGTCTCCGCTTTGTCGTGCGAGCCGTTAATGACGCACCCGTTCTCGTGCTTGCGGCCGAGGATCGGACTGCCCGCGGCGGTGAAGCCCTTGCCTTCGATCTTGACGCCGGCATGTTCGGTGATATCGACGGCAACGCTCTGACCATCACGTCGCGCCTTGCCGATGGGGCGGCTCTTCCGAGCTGGCTTGTTTTCGACGGGGCCCGCTTCACCGGCACGCCGCCGCGGGACTACGCCGGCGCGCTGGACATCGAGGTCATCGCGTCCGATGGATCGCTGACCGTGAGCGACACCTTCCGGCTGACGGTCGAGCCGGGCAATGCCGCACCCGTCGTGGCAATCCCGCTCTCGGACATCACCGCGCCTGAGGACACTGTGATATCGATCACGGTTCCCGCAGGCACCTTTACCGACGCTGATGGAGATAGCCTCACGCTCAGCGCACGGCTGGCCGATGGCGCTGTGCTGCCGAGCTGGCTTGCCTTCGACGGTGGTGCGTTCACGGGCATGCCTCCGGCGAATTTCCATGGCGCATTCGACATCGTCGTGACGGCGAGCGACGGCGTCCTAACGGCGAATTCGAGCTTCCGTCTGACGGTGTCGCCTCAGAACGATGCGCCGACCGTTGCGGTCGCCCTGCAGGACGTGTCCTCGCCAGAAGATACGGCTATCTCCTTCGCTATCCCCGCTGGCAGCTTTGCCGATATCGATGGCGATGCACTCACCCTGACCGCGCGCCTTGCGGATGGAAGTGGCCTGCCTGGCTGGCTCATCTTCGATGGCTCGACTTTCAACGGCGTGCCGCCGACGGACTTAAGCGGCGCCATCGATATCGTCGTAACGGCGAGCGACGGAGTGGCGACGGCCAGCAGCAGCTTCCGCCTGACGGTGTCGCCTCGGAACGATGCACCGGTCGTTGCGGCCGGGTTGCCGGACGTCTCCGTTTTGGAAGACGAGCCTATCTCGTTCTCCATACCTGCAGGAACATTCGTCGATATCGACGGCGACGCGCTGATCCTGACCGCTCGTCTTGCGGATGGAAGTGCTGTACCGAGCTGGCTTGCCTTCGACGGCACAACGTTCGCTGGAACGCCGCCGGCGAACGTCAACGGTGTCTTTGACATCGTCGTGACCGCAAGCGATGGCACCCTGGCCGCAAGCAGCGGCTTCCGGCTCACAGTCGCTCCTGTGAACGACGCGCCGACAGGTGTGGTCGCTCTGCAGGATTTGTCCTCCCCGGAGGATGCACCGGTCTCGTTCGCAATTCCCGCCGGCGCCTTCGTGGACGTCGATGGCGATACGGTGATCCTTACGGCAAACCTTGCGGACGGAAGCGCTCTGCCGGGCTGGCTCGCCTTTGACGGCGCTGCCTTCACCGGTATGCCACCGGCGAACTTCAATGGTGTGTTGGACATCGTGGTAACGGCCAGCGATGGGGCCGCAACAGCGACCAGCGGTTTCCGTCTTACCGTCACGCCTGTGAATGATGCCCCGATCGTGGTGGCGGGACTGTCGGATGTGTCGGTATCCGAGGACACACCGGTCTCCTTCACCATTCCTGCGGGCAGCTTCGCCGATATCGATGGCGATGGGCTGGCCCTGACCGCGCGCCTTGCTGATGGAAGTGCCCTGCCGGGTTGGCTTTCCTTCAATGGCAGCGCGTTCACCGGGACGCCGCCGACGAACTTCAATGGCGCGCTGGATATCGTCGTGACGGCGAGCGACGGCGCGGTGACGGCGAGCAGCAGCTTCCGTCTCACGATTTCGCCTGTGGACGATGCACCCGTCGTTGCCGCCGGGCTGCCGGACGTGTCGTCGCCGGAAGATGCCCCGATCTCGTTCGGCATTCCTGCCGGCAGCTTCGCCGACGCGGATGGAGATGCGCTGAGCTTCACGGCACGTCTCCTGGGCGGGAATGCCTTGCCCGGCTGGCTCATCTTCGATGGCCAGCTCTTCACCGGAACGCCGCCGGCGGAGTATAGCGGCAATCTCGATATCGAGGTGCTGGCAAGCGATGGCTCGACCGTCGTGAGCGATGTCTTCCGCCTCACCATCACTTCGGTCAATGACGCACCGGTCGTCGCAACTCCGCTGGCGGACGTGGTGACGCCGCAGGGCGCCGCCGTCTCCATCGCGATCCCCGTCGGCACCTTTACCGATGTCGACAGTGCAATCCTGACCCTCGGCGCGACCCTCGCCAACGGCAATCCGCTTCCGTCATGGCTCACCCTCAGCAATGGGCGCCTCACGGGAACGCCACCTTCGACTTACAACGGGATCCTGGATATCAAGATCACGGCGAGCGATGGTGCACTCATCGCCAGCGACGTCTTCCGATTGACGGTCAAGGCGACCAATGTCGCTCCCATCGTGGCCCGGGCTCTGCCCGATGTCAGTTCGCCGGAGGATACGGCGGTCTCGTTCACATTGCCCGCAGGCAGCTTCACAGACGCTGACGGCAATCCGTTGACCTATACGGCAAAACTTTCCAGTGGCGCCGTCCTTCCGTCCTGGTTGACCTTCGACGGAACCACCTTCGCTGGCACGCCGCCGGCGAACTACAGCGGCAATCTCGATATCCGCGTCACCGCGAGCGATGGAAAACTCACTGCGAACGATATCTTCCGGCTGTCAATCACGCCGGTCAATGATGCGCCCGCGCTGATGATTCCGCTTCCCGACGTTACCGTGCAGGAAGACAAGGCCATTTCGGTCTACCTGCCGACAGGTGCGTTCAAGGATGTGGAGAGCACGACCTTGACCTATACGGCAAGACTGGCCGATGGCTCGGCTCTGCCGTCGTGGCTCACGCTCAGCGGCACCAGGTTCACGGGCACGCCGCCCCTGAATTTCAATGGTGTCCTCGACATCAAGGTCACAGCGAGTGACGGATCCCTGACGGCGAGCGATGAGTTCCGCCTGACCATCGCTCCGGTCAACGACAAGCCCGTCGCCGCGAACAATGGACCGATCTCGGTGATCCGCAACGAGGTGACCGCGATCTCGATCGCTGACCTGCTCGCCAACGATGTGGATGTCGACGGCGACACCCTGTCCATTACCTCCCTCAGCAACCCGGCAAAGGGGACCGTCACACTCGGAACGGACGGTATTATCCGCTATACTCCGGACTTCGGCTACGAAGGCAGCGATAGCTTCACCTATACGGTGAGCGACGGAGCGCTGACCGCGACGGCCACCGTCAGCCTGACGGTCTCGCGCGCCTTCGAGGGGTGGGTCCAGGGAACGACGGCCGCGAACACCATGACAGGCGTGAACGGCGTTTCCAACAGCCTCTATGGCAACGCCGGCAACGACACCATCCATGGCGGCAATCAGGCCGACCGTCTTGCTGGCGGTACGGGCACGGACACGCTCTATGGCTATGACGGTGACGACGAGTTCTGGGGCATGGCCGGCAATGATACGATCTATGGTGGCGCGGGAACCGACACGGCCTACTTCAATGGCCTGAGGGCAAGCTATTCGATCGTGACCAACGGCGGCACCGTGACCGTCACCGACAACCAGAGCACGGTCAATGGCAATGACGGCATCGACACCCTATCCAGCGTCGAAAAGCTTGTCTTCCGTAACGGGGAGACGGTGACCCTCGCGGCACCCATTGTGCTCGATCTCGACGGAACCGGGGTTAAGACGGTCGATGCCGGCCAGTCCGCGGTCCTGTTCGATATCGATGGTGACGGGATCGCGGATCGCACAAGCTGGATCGGCAAAACCGAGGCCTTCCTGTTCCGCGACCGCAACCACGACGGTCTGATGACCGGTATCGGTGAGTTGAGCTTCATCGACGATGCTGACAAGGCCCGCTCCGACCTTGATGGCCTGCGGACCCTCGACAGCAATGGCGACGGGGTCATCTCCAGCGAAGACGAGCGGTTTGACGAACTGCGCTTGTGGCAGGACCGAAATTCCGACGGCCTTGCACAGGACGACGAAGTTCTGTCCCTTGTCGCCGCCGGGATTAGATCCTTGGATCTCAATGCGACCGCCGTCGATGGCGATTGGGCATTCGGCAGCACCGTTGTCGTCAATCAGGGGACTTATACCCGCGATGACGGGACGCGGATGAGCTACGCAGACGTTGCGCTCACGGCTGTGAGTGAACCTCAAGGAACGGCTGCACCCAATGTACCTCCCGCGTCACAGGCGGCACTCGATGCGTTGGCCCATCTCAAGCCCGCGTCCACGGACGCGCTGCAGAACTGGGCGTCGCTTCTTGGAACCGAACCCACCGGGCTTGCGGCTGACTACCATGATGCCAAGGGCGGAGACGACAGTGCGCGTATCCTTGCCCTGATGCGGCAAGACATGTCGACCTTTGGCGCAAAGAGTGGCGAGGGTGACATGGATTGGCGCAAGGCGGATCAGTTGCGGCCCACGGACTTCTTCGCCGGATGAAGCAGCAGCCCGCTGACGCGTATGAGCGCTTCAGCGGGCTGCTTCCTCCAAGATGGCGGTCCCTATCCCGGGATCATGCAGCGTCGCCATTGCGGCTCGGTATTACCGCCGAGCGGGTGGCCAGAGATCACGCCGGCGGCTATTTGCGACAAATTCGTATCGAAGACGCCAGAGAAGAGCTCCCCGGTCCGCTTTGTCTTCTTGCGATCCAGGAGATCTGCTTGAAGCTGGGAGCATACCGGCGTTTCTCGGATGCATGCAGAAAAGCCTATATGTTTTAGGCCTTCACTCGAAAAGGTCGGGGTTGTCGGCCTCGATCTGCGGCAGGTCCGTGAGGATGCCGTTGAGGTGGCTGCGCATGGCACCCTCCGCCGCATCGGCATTGCGCGTGTCGATGGCGTTGATGATCGCCTCGTGCTCGGCAATCAGCCGGATCATGGAATCAGGATGGCGGAGCTGGAGATTGCAGACCCGGTCCATATGCGCCTTGATGTCCGATATGGCGCTCCAGGCAAGGCCGCAGCCGGCCCCCTCGGCAATTGCGATGTGGAACTGCTCGTCCTCGCGGCGGAAGGCATTGTGGTCGTGCGCCTCCATCGCCGTCTTCTGGCGGGCGAGGATCGTGTCGATCTTGCGCCGCGTCCAGCTGTCGAAGGCCTCGCTGGCGCGACGGGCGACGGCGGTCTCTATGGCCTCGCGCACGAAGCGCGCCTCCATCATCTGCCGCGCCGAAATGCGCACGACGACGGTGCCGCGGTTGGGGCGGATATCGACCAACTTCGACTTGCCGAGCGCGATCAGCGCCTCGCGCACCGGCTGGCGCGAGACGCCCATGCGCGTGGCGATCTCCTGTTCGGAAAGCCGCATGCCGGGCGCGAGTTCAAGGCGGATGATCGATTCTCGCAGGTCTCGCTCGACCTGCGCCGCTGCGGTTTCGCCGGTATCGATCTTGAGGGATTCAAGGTTCATCTCTTTTGCCGCCGTCATGCGTTGACATCCATTTGAAGCCACCATACAGTACCATACAATTCATGCGCAACAGAAATCCGGTGGCCTGAAGACCGGATCAACAGGGAGGGGCTGGCGTCCATTGGCCGGCCTGAAGACGATATTGCTGTCCAATTTCATTGCACCCGATTCCCGTGACCCGCGGCTGAATATTAAATCCCGCTACCGGATGCTTGTCGATGGCAAGTCGGTCGATGCGGCCTCGGGCCGGACGATCGACCGGATCAGCCCCGGCCATGCCGGCGCCGTGGTCGGGACCTGGCCGGAGGCCTCGGCAGACGATGTGCGCCTGGCGATTGCCGCGGCCCGCCGCGCCTTCGATACCGGCCCCTGGCCGCGCATGTCGGGCGCAGAACGCTCGCGTCTGATGTTCAAGGTGGCGGACCTTATCCTTGCCCATCAGGAAGAGCTGGCGCTGGCGGAAAGCCTGGAGGTCGGTAAACCGATCGCCCAGGCGCGCGGCGAGATCGGCTTCTGCGCCGATCTCTGGTCCTATGCCGCCGGCCAGGCGCGGGCGCTCGAGGGGCAGAGCCACAACAATATCGGCGATGACCGCCTCGGCCTCGTGCTGCGCGAGCCGGTCGGCGTCGTCGGCATCATCACGCCGTGGAATTTCCCCTTCATCATCGCCTCGGAGCGTGTGCCGTGGGCCATCGGCGCCGGCTGCACGGTGGTGCTGAAGCCTTCGGAATTCACCTCGGGCACCTCCATCCGCATGGCCGAGCTGGCGCGCGAGGCCGGCATTCCCGACGGGGTGTTCAACGTTGTCACCGGTTATGGCGATCCGGCCGGCCAGGTCCTGGCGGAAGATCCCGGTATCGACATGGTGGCCTTCACCGGTTCGGTGCGTGTCGGCACGAAGCTCGGCGAGATCGCGGCGCGCAGCGTCAAGCGCGTCGGGCTGGAGCTTGGCGGCAAGGGGCCGCAGATCGTCTTTGCCGACGCCGATCTCGATGCGGCGGCCGACGGGATCGCCTACGGCGTCTATCACAATGCCGGCCAGTGCTGCATTTCCGGCAGCCGGCTGCTGGTGGAGGACGGCATTCGCGATGCGCTGATGGAGCGCCTGCTCGACATCTCCCGCAAGGTCACCTTCGGCGACCCGCTGAACGAGCGCACCAAAATTGGCGCGATGATCTCGGAAGCCCATGCCGAGAAAGTGCATTCCTATGTGGAGGCGGGTGTCGCCGCCGGCGCCGAGCTGCTGCTCGGCGGCGAGAGGATCGGCCGGGAGGCCGGCCTCTATTACGCGCCGACGGTGTTTGCCGGCGTGACGCCCGACATGGCGATCGCCCGGGAGGAGATCTTCGGACCGGTGCTTTCGACGCTGACCTTCAAGACGGCCGATGAGGCGGTGGCGATGGCCAATGCCACGGAGTTCGGCCTGTCGGCCTCCGTGTGGTCCACCAATCTGGAAAACGCACTGCAGAGCATCCGCCGCATCCGCGCCGGCCGCTGCTGGATCAACAGCGTCATCGACGGCACGCCGGAGCTGCCGATCGGCGGCTACAAGAAGAGCGGCCTTGGCCGTGAGCTCGGCCGCTACGGTTTCGACGAATATTCCCAGTTCAAGGGCGTGCACGTCACGCTGGGCCGCCCGGCACGCTGGTTCGCATGATCGGCGGCAACGCCGGTCGGAGCCTGAGCGCTGCGCGGCGCATGGAGCTGCAGAACAACAAGGAGATAGGGCGTTCGCGTTTCGTGGAGACGCGGAAAGGCCCGGGAGGAAATTCTCGGCTGGCGTGATCTTTGGTCGGAGCCCGCCAGCCGAGATTTGGGTCTTTTGGACCCGCATTGCACATCCAAAGGGAGGATACGCAAATGACGTTGACCAGGTTCAGAACCGCGGCCGTGGCCGCGGGCCTTGCCACCATGCTGACATCGACGGCGCTGGCCGCCGACGTCAAGGCCACGATGATCATCTACCTCGATCCCAGTGTCCAGTTCTTTAATCCCGTCGTGAAGGGCGCACAAGACGCCGCCGCCCAGTTCGGCGTCGATCTCGACGTGCAATATGCCAACAACGATCCGGTGCGCCAGAACGACCTGATCGAAAGCGCCACGGCGAGTGGCGTCGACGGCATCGCCGTGGCGATCTCCTCGTCGGACGCCTTCGACGAGAGCATCTGCGCCGCAGTCAAGGCCGGCATCGTCGTCATCGGTTTCAACAATGACGACCTCGATGGCGCCAAGGGCAATTGCCGCCAGGCCTATGTCGGCATGAACGAGTTCGCCTCGGGCTACGAGCTCGGCAACCGCATGATCAAGGAATTCGGCCTGAAATCCGGCGACGTCGTCTTCAATCCCCGCGAGATTCCCGAAGCGAGCTTCGCGGTCGCCCGCGGCGGCGGCATCGAGAAGGCGATGACGGAAGCCGGCATCAAGGTGGAGACGGTGCGTGCCGGTCTCGATCCGGCCGAGGCGCAGAACATCATCGCGCAGTTCCTCATCGCCAATCCGACCGTCAAGGCGCTGTTCGGCACCGGCTCTGTCACCTCGACGGTCGGCGCGGGCGCCATCAAGGATGCCGGCGTCGATATCCCCTTCGGCGGCTTCGATCTTGCGGTCGAAATCGTCAATGCGGTGGAAACAGGCGCGATGTTCGCGACGATGGACCAGCAGCCCTACCTGCAGGGCTATTATCCCATCGCCCAGATCGCGCTTTCCAAGAAATACGGGTTGACGCCGACCGACATCGACACGGGGCAGGGCGCCTTCCTCGACAAGTCGCGCATCGGTTCGGTCAAGCCGCTGATCGGCAGCTTCCGCTAATCGTGTCCAGAGGGGACCTGCCGGCATTACCCGGCGGGTCTCCCGTTCCCCAACGATCGAGTGCCAGACCGTGACCCCTATTCCAGCCGACAGCGTCGCGCCCCGTTCGCGCACGCAAAGACAATCCGTCCTCAAGCAGATCATGGGCATGCCCGCGGGGGCGATCTTCCTCGTCTTCATGACGTTGCAGATCGTCTGCATCGCCGGTGCGCTCCTCTATCCCGATACCTTCCGCTATCTCTCGCCGCAGAACCTGACGATCCTGATGAAGGCCATTCCCGTGCTCGGGTGCCTGGCGCTCGGGGCCGGCGTGCTGATGATCGCCGGCGAGTTCGACCTTTCCATCGGTTCTGTCTACACCTTCACCGCCGTGCTGATGGCCAGCCTCGTCGGGGCCGGCGTCAGCGCCTTCCTCGCCGCTCCGCTCGGCATTCTCGCCGGCGTGATGATCGGGCTTCTGAATGGCCACATCACCCTGCGTTTCGGTCTGCCATCCTTCATCGTCACGCTCGGCGGCCTGCTGTTCTGGCGCGGCGCGGTGCTGCTCTACAACGGCGCGGTGCAGGTGCGGTTCGATCCGGAGCCGGCTTTTACCAGCCTCTTTTCCGGTACGGTTCTCGGCATCAACGCCGCCTTCATCTGGATCGTGCTCCTCGTCACCGGCTTCCACTTCCTGCTGCACCGCCACCGCTTCGGCAATCACGTCTTCGCGACGGGTGGCAACCGTGGTGCGGCCGAGGCGATCGGCATCAATACCGGCCGCGTCAAGCTCGTCGCCTTCGCCATTGCCGGCGGCATGGCGGCGGTCGCCGGCATCCTCGCCACGGCCCGCGTCGGCAGCGTCCAGCCCGGTCAGGGCGCCGGCCTCGAACTGCAGGCGATCGCCGCCTGCGTCATCGGCGGCCTGTCGCTGAGGGGCGGCCGCGGCTCGATCGTGGGCGTCTTCCTCGGCGTGCTGCTGATCCACACCATCACCGACGTGCTGCTGCTGCTGCGCGCGCCGGGCTTCTACCTCGACATGTTCATCGCCACGCTGATCGTGCTGGCCGCCATCTTCAACCATCTCATCGAGCGGCGAGGGCTTGCGTGATGTCTCATCTCCTCGAACTGCACAACATCTCCAAGAGCTTCGGCGCGCTCACGGCGCTGCGCAATCTCAGCTTCCATATCGGCGAGGGGGAAGTCGTGGGCCTTCTCGGCGACAACGGCGCCGGAAAATCGACCACCGTCAACCTGATCTCCGGCATCCACAAGCCGAGCGACGGCTATCTTAGCGTCGACGGCAGGAAGACGCTCTTCACCTGCCGTTCGGATTCGGCCGATGCCGGCATCGAGACGATCTACCAGCACACCGCGCTGGTCGACAGCCTGTCGATCACCCGCAACATCTTCATGGGACGGGAGCTGACGGACCGTTTCGGCTTCCTGCGGCAGGCCGAGATGCGCGAGATCGCCATGGAAGTGCTGCAGAACGCCGTGCACATTTCCGGCATCGATTCCCCCGATACGCTCGTCGGCAATCTCTCCGGCGGCCAGAAGCAGGCCGTCGCCATCGCCCGCGCCGTCTATTTCAAGAAGCGCGTGCTTTTGCTCGACGAGCCGACGTCGGCGCTTTCCGTGCGCGAGACGGAGGCGCTTCTGAGCCAGGTCCTGAAGCTGAAGGCCGAGAATGTCTCCAGCGTGCTGGTGACGCACAATATCTACCACGCCTACCAGGTCTGCGACCGCTTCGTGATCATGAGCCACGGCACGAAGGTCTTCGACGTCGCCAAGGCCGACACGACGATCAACCAGTTGACCGACTATGTCGTGCTCACCTGATCCCCGTTCCTGAAAGCAAGAGGCAGTGCCGTGACTATTTCCGTATCCGTACGCCAGGTGGTAGGCCCCGAAGATGCCGCAAGGCGCAACACGCAGGGTCTGCGCGACGGCTTCGTCATCGAGGACCTGTTCCAGCCGGGCAAGGTCAACCTCACCTACAGCCATCTCGACCGCATGATCGTCGGCGGCATCGTGCCGGTAGCCGAAACGCTTGTGATCGACAGCGTGGCCGAAACCGGCACGGACCGGTTCCTCGAGCGCCGCGAGGCGGCGATCGTCAATATCGGCCGTGCCGGCACGGTCAGCGTCGGCGGCAGGCGCCACGCGCTCGGCTTCCAGGAGGCACTCTATGTCGGCATGGGCGAGGGTGCGCTCGGTTTTGCCAGCGACGACCCGGAAGCGCCGGCGCATTTCTACCTTCTCAGCGCGCCGGCGCATCGCGCCTGCCCGACCGTGCACATTACGCGCGAGAAGGCGAAGAAGGTCGTCGTCGGCTCGGCGGAGGAATCCAATGCCCGCACGATCAACCAGTATGTGCACCCGGATGTCTGCGAGAGCTGCCAGCTTCTTGTCGGCCTCACCATGTTCGAGCCGGGCTCCGTCTGGAACACCATGCCGGCGCATGTGCATGACCGGCGCATGGAGGTCTATCTCTATTTCGGCATGCAGGACGCGACGCGTATCTTCCACTTCATGGGCGAGCCCGGCGAGACGCGCCATGTCGTGCTGAAGAACCACGAGGCGGTCCTGTCGCCCGGCTGGTCGATCCATTCCGGCGCCGGCACGGGCCGCTACGCCTTCATCTGGGCCATGGCGGGCGACAACATGAGCTTCACCGACATGGACAAGGTGCCGATGGAAACCCTGCGATGAGCGCTTTCGATCTCTCCGGCCGCTGGGCCGTCGTCACCGGCGCCAATACCGGCATCGGCCGCGCCATCGCGGTCGGGCTTGCGCAGGCCGGCGCCGATATCGTCGGCGTCGGGCGCTCCGGCATGGCGGAAACCGAGGCGGACGTGGTGACGGCCGGCCGTCGCTTCGTCGGCGTGGCGGCAGATCTTGCCAAATCGGGTATCGCGCCCTCAGTTCTCGCCGAGGTGCTGGCTGCCGGCGCGACGCCCGACATCCTCGTCAACAATGCCGGGATCATCCGGCGCGCGGATTCGCTCGATTTCACGGAAGAGGACTGGGACGCGGTGCTCGATACCAACCTGAAGTCCGCCTTCTTCCTCTGCCAGGCCTTTGCCCGGGCGGCGATTGCCGCGGAACGCCCGGCGAAGATCATCAACATCGCGTCGATGCTCTCCTTCCAGGGCGGCATCCGGGTTCCGTCCTATACGGCGGCCAAGAGCGGCCTTGCCGGCATCACCAAGCTTCTGGCGAACGAGTGGGCGGCGCGCGGCATCAATGTCAACGCCATCGCACCCGGTTATGTCGAGACGAACAACACGTCGGCGCTGAGGGCCGATGCGGAGCGCAATGCCGATATCCTGAAGCGCATTCCGGCCGGCCGCTGGGCGCGGCCGGAAGATATGGCCGGGGCCGCGGTGTTTCTTGCCAGCGCGGCTTCCGATTACGTTCATGGTGCCATCCTGCCGGTCGACGGCGGATGGCTTGCCCGATGAGAGAGCCAATGCAGCCCTATACCCTGCCTGAAAACACCACCTGGACAGAAGTCGCCCCCGGCAACCGCCGCGCGGTGCTGAGCCATCGCCCGGAACTGATGCTCGTCGCCTTCCGCTTCGAAGAAGGCGCCATCGGCGCCCTGCATTCCCACCCGCATACGCAGGTGAGCTACGTCGCCGAAGGTACGTTCGACGTCACCGTGGACGGCGTTACCACGCGGCTTGACGCCGGAAGCAGCTTCATCGTGGCGCCGAACCTCGTGCACGGCGTCGTCGCGCTCGCTCCAGGCCTCCTGATCGATACCTTCACGCCGCGGCGCGACGATTTCCTCTGAGGCGGGGACCTTCCGGGCCTGAATGCGCTTTGGCAGGGGGCCTCTTTGCCTATCAGACGGCCTTGCCCGGCCCGAGATAGGGTTTGCGTTCATTCTCGCTGGCATTGGCGGCATGACGGAGGCGAAGAAGGTCCTTGCGGGCAACGAGGCCCAGAAGGCGGCCGGTCTCGGGGTCGACGACGGGAATGCGGCCGACGTCGGTTGCGAGCATGAGGTCGGCGACATAGCCGATCGTATCCTCGGGATGGGCGATGGGCACGGACGTGTCGGAGACGCGTTCGTCGAGGGTCTGGTCGGCAAGCGCCGGGTCCTGCTGCCACCGCAGGGCATCGCCGCGCGAGACGACACCCTTCAGCAGCCCCGCTCCGTCGATGACGGGATAGAGCCGGTGCGTGCGTTCGGTCGTCGCGAAGAAAGCGGAGGCTTCACCGACGCGCATATCCGCCGGCAGCGTATCGACCTTGTCGATCATGATGTCGCGCGCGCGGGTATATTCAAAGGGATCGATGCCGTATTCGCGGGTGATGTGCTGGCCTCGCCGGGCGATCTTCTCCGTCAGGATCGACCGGCGCAGCAGAAGCACCGTCACGGCATAGGCGGAGATGGTTGCGGCAAGGAGCGGCAGCAGGCTGGATACATCGCCGGTCAGTTCGACTGCGAAGAAGGTGCCGGTCAGCGGCGCGCGCATCGTGCCGCCCATCATGGCCGCCATGCCGAGCAATGCCCAGAAGCCGGGATCCCCGGGAAAGAGCAGGCCGACCAGCCAGCCGAGCGCGCCGCCGAGGATGAGGAGCGGCGCCAGGACGCCGCCCGACGTGCCCGAGGATAGCGACACGAGCCAGATCCCCGCCTTTACCAGCAGGATCGTCAGCACGGCCTGCGGCAGAAGACGGTTGTTCAGAAGGCCGTCGATGATGTCATAGCCGACGCCGAGGGCGCGCGGCTCGATCAGGCCCCCGAGACCGACGGCAAGACCGCCGATCGCCGGGCACCACATCCAGTGGATCGGCAGCGCCTCGAAAGCATCCTCGATACGGTAGAGCAGGGTGGTGAGAAGGCCCGATTGCAGGCCGGCGACAATGCCCATGACGGCGCAGAGGCCGATGCCCCACCAGGGCAGATCCAGATGGAACTGCCGGGGAAAGAGCGCGCCGGCTTCGAACAGGAAGGGGCGCCAGCAGGCGGAAACACAGGCGGCGAGCGCGACCGGGATGAAGCTCCGCGGTTTCCATTCAAAGAGCAGCAGTTCGACGGCGAGCGTCACGGCGGCGATCGGCGAGCCGAAGATGGCGGTCATGCCGGCGGCCGCGCCTGCCACGAGCAGTGTCTTGCGTTCGGCGGCGCTGAGATGAAAGCACTGGGCGAAGAGCGAGCCGATGGCTCCGCCGGTCATGATGATCGGGCCCTCCGCGCCGAAGGGGCCGCCGGTGCCGATGGAGATCGCCGAGGACAGCGGTTTCAGGATTGCGACCTTCGGCGACATGCGGCTGCCGCCGATCAGGATCGCCTCGATGGCTTCAGGAATGCCGTGGCCGCGGATCTTCTCCGAGCCGAACCGCGCCATCAGCCCGATGACAAGCCCGCCGACGACAGGAATGGCGACCATCCAGATCGAACGCGGCGCGTCGGCGGGAGAAGTGGCGGCAAGGCTGACCTGTCCGAACCAGGCAAGGTTCGTGACAAGGGCGATCAGGCTCACCAGCAGCCTGGCGGCAAAGGCCCCGCCGGTTCCCACGATCAGCGCCATGCCGATCAGCGCCAGCACGCGCCGGTCGGTGGTGAAGTCCCCGGCCTCGCGTCGGGCGAGGCCGCCCGTGAAATCGTGGGGCCGGTGGTGGGGTTTCGTCTGCGGCATGGGATTTCCGTTGATGTCTTGTTGGGGCGGCTGCAAATACATCGTAATACGATATAAATCAACAGGGCCCCTCCGGAATGGAATTCCGATTGCTCCAGCCTCCTGGTTTGCCGCTTGTCCGACGCTGAAGCGATGCCGCATCGGCTGGAAATGCTCTGGCCCGCCGGCCCTTCCTGCGGTAAGCCGTGTGCGCGGTCCACCAAGAGACCGGCTTCAGGAAAACGGGAGCGGGAAGAATGTCCAAGGACAGGCTGAGCGACGCCGACTACGAGGCGCTTTCAAACCTGCGCTATACCTTGCGCCGCTTCATGGATTTCAGCACCTCGGCGGCGCACCAGGAAGGGCTTCCGGCCCAGCAGCATCAGGCGCTCCTGGCCATTCGGGGGCATCGCGAGGACGAGCCGATGACTGTCGGCAAACTGGCCGAACGACTTTTGATCGCTCCGCATTCCGCGACGGAACTCGTCGGCCGGCTCGCCGCGGCCGGTTATGTGGCGCGCCACGTCGATCCCGCGGACCGCCGCCGCCAGACCCTCGTGCTGACGGACAAGGCGGATGCGGTGCTGGAACAACTCAGCGCCATCCACCTCACGGAAATCCGCGAGATGGCGCCGCGACTGATCGATATCCTGCGCGCGCTGGACGTGCCGCGTTAGCAGGGGCCGCTACTACCCCACTTGCGGCGGCAGGACGTGGCGGCGATTGATCGTTGCCGGGCGTCCCTTGATCGAGAGAGACGTGTCGCGTTTTTCGCGCTCGGCCACGACCTTGCCCCTGGCGATGACGCAGAGCCGCTCGGCGCGCAGGCGCACCGCCTCGATGGCATTGCCCGCATCGAGCACGACGAGGCTTGCCCTCTTGCCGACCGCGAGGCCGAGATGGTCGAGACCCATGATCTCGGCATTGACCTTCGTCACCATGTCGAAGCAGGTGCGCATGTCCGCCGGCGAGGTCATCTGCGCCACATGCAGGCCCATGGCCGCCACCTCCAGCATGTCGCCGCTGCCCAGGGAGTACCAGGGGTCCATCACGCAGTCGTGGCCAAAGCCCACGTTCACGCCCGCGGCCAGCAGCTCGGGCACGCGGGTCATGCCGCGGCGCTTGGGATAGCTGTCGTGCCGGCCCTGCAGGGTGATGTTGATGAGCGGGTTGGCCACCGCATGCAGGCCGGCCTCGGCCATCAGCGGGATCAGCTTGGAGACGTAGTAGTTGTCCATGGAATGCATGGACGTGAGGTGGGAGCCGGTGACCCGGCCCTGCAGGCCCAGGCGCTGGGTTTCATAGGCCAGGGTCTCGACATGGCGGGACAGGGGGTCGTCGCTCTCGTCGCAATGCATGTCCACGCGCAGGCCGCGCTCGGCGGCCAGTTCGCACAGCAGGGTGACGCTGGCGGCCCCCTGATCAAAAGTGCGCTCGAAATGCGGGATGCCGCCCACCACGTCCACGCCCAGGTCCAGGGCGCGCTTGAGATTGTCCAGCGCGCCCGGGACGCGCAGCACGCCGTCCTGCGGGAAAGCCACCAGCTGCAGGTCGAGGTAGGGCTTCACGCGCTCGCGCACATGCAGCAGGGCCTCCACCGCCAGCAGGCGCGGATCGCAGATGTCCACATGGGAGCGGATCGCCAGCAGGCCGCGCGCCACCGCCCAGTCGCAATAGGCCAGGGCGCGCTCGACCAGGGCCTCCTGGGTGAGCAAAGGCTTGAGCTCGCCCCAGAGCGCGATGCCCTCCAGCAGGGTGCCGCTCTGGTTGACCCGGGGCAGGCCGTAGCTGAGCGTGGCGTCCATATGGAAATGGGCGTCCACGAAAGGCGGGCTGACAAGGTTGCCCGTGGCATCGACGGTTCGGCCGGCCTCGGCCTCGAGGCGCGGTTCGATCGCGGCGATCGTCTCGCCCTTGATGCCGATGTCGGCGATGGTGCCGTTGGGCAGAGTACCGCCCTTCACGATCAGGTCGAAACTCATCTTTCGCCTTTCTGGTAGGGGATCATCAAAGCTTTGGGATAGGTGGCGCGACGCGCGACCAGGATCAGCGCCAGGATCGACAGCGCGTAGGGCATCATCAGGAAGACCTGATAGGGCACGACACCGCCGGAAATCTGCTGCAGGCGCACCTGATAGGCATCGAAGGCGGCAAAGAGGATGGCGCCGATCAGCGCCTTGCCCGGCCGCCAGGAACCGAAGACGACGAGGGCGATGCAGATCCAGCCGCGGCCATTGATCATCTGGAAGAAGAACGAGTTGAAGGCCGAGGTGGTGAGGAAGGCGCCGCCTACCGCCATCAGCGCACTGCCGGCGGCAACGGCGCCCATGCGGATGCCGGTCACGGAAATGCCCTGCGCCTCGACGGAAGAGGGGTTCTCGCCGGCGGCGCGCACGGCGAGGCCAACGGGCGTGCGATAGAGGATCCAGGCGACCGCCGCGACCGTGAGGAAGGCGAGATAGGTGAGCGGCGTCTGGGTGAACAGCGCTTCGCCGATGACGGGAATCTGCGACAGGCCGGGAATGGGCAGCGGCTGGAACGGCTCGATCTTCGGCGGCGAGGTCACTTCCGGCAACAGGAGCCGGTAAGTGAAATAGGTAAGGCTCGTCGCCAGCAGCGTCACGCCGATGCCGACCACATGCTGCGACAGGCCCAGAGGCACGGTGAGCGTGGCATGCAGCAGGCCGAACAGCGCGCCGACAAGCGCTGCGACCAGAAGGCCGGTCCACAGGTCGCCGCCGGCATAGACGGTGAACCAGCCGGCAAAGGCGCCCGCCGTCATGATGCCCTCTATGCCGAGGTTGAGCACGCCCGCGCGTTCGCAGATCAGTTCGCCCATGGTGGCGAAGATCAGCGGCGAGGCGATGCGGATGGCGGCGACCCAGAAGGAGGCGGAGAAGAGGATGTCGAGTGCGTCCATGTCACTTCCACCTTATTCTGAAGCGCGTCAGAAGGATCGCGACCACCATGGTCAGAAGCGAGGTGGCGACCATCACGTCGGCAATGTAGCTCGGCACCTTGGCGGCGCGGCTCATGGCGTCGGCGCCGACGAAGATGCCGGCGACGAAGATGGCCGATGCGACGACGCCGAGCGGATTGAGCATGGCCAGCATGGCGACGACGATGCCGGTGTAGCCATAGCCGGGCGACAGGTCGAGCGTCAGGTTGCCCTTCAGCCCCGACACTTCGGAAAAGCCGGCAAGGGCGGCAAGGCCGCCGGAGAGCAGGGCCGTTTTCATCAGGACGCGATTGACGGGGATGCCGACGAAACGGGCGCCTTCGGCATTGTGGCCGACGGCGCGCATCTCGTAGCCGAGAATCGTCTTCTTGGTAACGACCCAGATGAACACGGCGGCGGCGATGGCGATGACGAAACCGTAATGCAGGCGCTTGCCCTGGATGAGGCGCGGCAGTTGCGCGTCGGCGATCACCTTCTGCGACTGCGGCCAGCCCAGCCCCATCGGGTCCTTGAGCACGCCTTCGAGCAGCATGGAGACGAAAAGGAGGACGATGAAGTTGAGAAGCAGGGTCGTCACGACCTCGTCGACCCCGAAGCGCGTTTTCAGCACAGCCGGGCCGAGCAGCATGAGGGCGCCGGCCACCATGGCGGCGATCATCAGAACGGGAATGAGGATGACGGACGGCAACGGCAGTGCGCCGGTGCCGAGCACCACGGTCATGACGCCGCCCATATAGAGCTGGGCTTCGGCGCCGATATTCCACAGCTTGGCGCGGAAGGCGACGGCGATTGCAAGGCCGGTGAAGATCAGCGGCGTCGCGCGGGTCAGCGTTTCGAAAAGGGCGAATTGCGAGCCGGCCGCTCCCTTGGCGACCAGATAGAACACCGACAGTGGCGAGGCGCCGGCGGCGAGGACGAGGATCGACGTCAGCGCCAGCGTCGTCACGACGGCCGCCAGCGGAAACAGGACGAGAACCGCCAGAGACGGTGCGGGCTTCGGCTCAAGCCGCATGATCGCTGTGCTCCCCGCTATGGCCTGCCATCAGTTCCCCCAGTTCCCTTATGCTGCGTTCGCCGCGCGCGGACGGCGTGGAGAGGCGGCCCTGCGACATGACGATGATCCGGTCGGACAGCGCCAGGACCTCCTCAAGGTCTTCCGAAATCAGAAGCACCGCCGCGCCCCGGTCGCGCGCGGCCAGCAGCATGCGATGGACATAGGCGACCGCGCCGACATCGAGGCCGCGGGTCGGCTGGCTGGCGAGAATGACCGCCGGATCGGGATCGAGCGCGCGGCCGAGAATGAGCTTCTGCATGTTGCCGCCCGAAAGCAGGCGGATGCGCGCTTCCGGCGCGGGACATTTGACGTCGTAGTCGGCGATGATCTCTTCGGCGAACTGCCGGGCGGCTTTCCAGTTCAGGAAGCCCATGTGGCTGAAGCGCGGGCTGGCGTAGCGCTCGGCAATGACATTCTCCGTAACGCTCATGTCGCCGATGGTGCCGACCGCGTGGCGGTCTTCCGGGATGCGCGCGATGCCGTTGGCAAGCGCCGCCCGCGGCGACCAGTCGGAAACGTCGCGCCCTGCAATCGAGATGCGCCCGCCTGTCGGACGGCGGGTGCCGGCGAGCAGCGCCGCAAGGGCGGCCTGACCGTTGCCGGAGACGCCGGCAATGCCGGTGATCTCGCCGGCCGTCAGCGTGAGGGAGATCGCGTCGAGACCGGCTCCGTTGTACGGCGCGGTGGAGACCCGGTCGAGCGCGAGCAGCGGCGCGCCGAGCTTGAGCGGGCTCACCTCCGCCGGCTTGACCTCCTGCCCGACCATCAGGGCGGCCAGTTCCTTGCGGTCGGTCGTCTTCGTTTCGCGCTCGCCGGCAAGTCGCCCGGCGCGCAGCACGAGCACGCGATCGCTGACCGCCATCACCTCATGCAGCTTGTGGGAGATGAAGATGATCGACAGGCCATTGGCGACGAGAAGCTTCAGCGTCCGGAACAGGGCGTCGGTTTCGACGGGCGTCAGGACGGCCGTCGGCTCGTCGAGGATCAGGATGCGGGCATCGCGGTAAAGCGCCTTCAGGATTTCGACCCGCTGGCGTTCGCCGACGGACAGGGTCGAAACGGTGGCTGCGGGATCGACGGCGAGGCCGAAGTCGGCCGCAAGCTGCGCGATGCGCCGGCGCGCCGTCGCCCTGTCGAGCCGCGGGCGCCAGAGGCTTTGCGTGCCGAGCGCGATATTCTCCTGCACCGTCATGTTGTCGGCAAGCGTGAAATGCTGATGCACCATGCCGATGCCGGCATCGAGCGCTGCGCGCGGATCGCCCGGCGGGAGCAGCTTGCCGAAGGCCTCGACGGTCCCCTCGTCCGCGACATAGTGGCCGAAGAGAATGTTCATCAGCGTCGTCTTGCCGGCGCCGTTTTCGCCGAGCAGGGCGATGACCTCGCCGCGCTTCAATTCGAAGGTGATGCCGTCATTGGCCCGGAGCGGGCCGAAACGCTTGCTGATGCCGGAAAGGCGAAGGACAGGATTGCTGGACACGGCGATACGGACCGGGAGGGACGGTGAGGGCGAATGTCGGCGATGCCGCGGGGAGAGAGGCGAACGCCCGCTCTCCCCGCGGCGAAAGGCGCTTAGCTCGACTTCGGTTCGGTGTCGTCGACGGCGACGGTGAACGAACCGTCCTTGATCGCCTTTTCCTTCTCGGCGATCTTGGCCTTGATCTCGGCCGGCACCTTCTTCTCGAAGCTGCCCAGCGGGGCCAGCGAACCGCCCTTGTGCTTCATCATCGAGTAGGGGCCGTAGTCCTCGGCCTTGAAGGCATTGGCCTTCACGGCCTTGATGGCGGCGTCGATGCTGGGCTCCATATGCCACAGGGCCGAGGCCACCACGGTGTCGGGGTACTGGGCCTGGGTGTCGATCACATTACCGATGGCCAGCACCTTGCGCTCCTTGGCCGCGTCGCTCACGCCGAAGCGCTCGGCGTACATCACGTCCGCACCCTTGTCGATCATGGCGAAGGCGGCTTCCTTGGCCTTGGGCGGATCAAACCAGCTGTTGATGAAGCTGACGGTGAACTCGGCCTTGGGGTTGATCTCCTTGGCGCCGGCCATGAAGGCGTTCATCAGGCGGTTGACCTCGGGGATGGGGAAGCCGCCCACCAGGCCGATCTTGCCGCTCTTGCTCATGCCGCCGGCGATCATGCCGGTCAGGTAGGCGGGCTCCTGGATGTAGTTGTCGAAGACCGAGAAATTGGGCGCCGCGGGCTTGCCGCTGCTGCCCATCAGAAAGGCGGTCTTGGGATAGTCCTTGGCCACCTTGCGGGCCGCGGCCTCCACGGCGAAGGCCTCGCCCACCACCAGGCCGTAGCCGCGCTCGGCGTACTGGCGCATCACGCGCTCGTAGTCGGCGTTGCTGACGTTCTCGGAGAAGGCGTACTCGATCTCGCCGCGCGCCTCGGCCGCCTTCAGGGCCTTGTTGATGCGGCTCACCCACTGCTGCTCCACCGGCACGGTGTAGATGCCGGCCACCTTGATCGGCTCGGCCGCAAGGAGCCGGCCGGGCAGGCCCGTCGCGGCAACCAGGGCGGAGGCGCCGGCGGCCTTGATCAGGGTTCGTCTGGAAATGCCGAAACTGCAGGAATTGCTGTGCATTTACTTCCCCTCTGGTTGATTGCGCGTTTTTGAAAGGCGTCTTTTTTACCGTTTGGTCAATGTATGTGAATTTCAGGATGGCAGCAATCGGCTGCAACGGAAGTTCACAGGGCTTGCGTCTCCTGCGGGTCGATCCGTCCAACCTTCGCGCTTGCGGGAGCGGCGTGGTTTTTGCCGCCGTCACGTTGACAGCGATAAAAACCACTCATATGGTACACCTGTATACAGGTATAGGTGTCTTTACCTGTTCAGGGAGGAATTTCATGCTTCGGTCCTATTTCGCGGCAGCGCTTGCCTGCGCCGCCGCCCTCACAGTCACGTCCCATGCTCAGGCCGGCCCGGTCTTCGACGAAGTGATCTCGGGCGGCAAGCTCGTCTGCCTGGTCAGCCCCAGCGCGCCGGGTTTCTCGGTGCCCGACAGCGCAGGTGTCTTCCAGGGCTTCAATGCCGATTTCTGCCGTATGGCGGCGGCCGCCATCCTTGGCGATGCCAACAAGGCGGATATCCGCGGCATCGGCTTTTCCGACTCGCTGAAGAGCCTCGTTTCCCGCCAGGCGCATATGGCGTCCCGTTCCGTCACCGAAACCGGCACGCGCTCGGCCGATCCGGGCCTCGCCTTCGTTGCGACGACCTTCTATGACGGACAGGGCTTCATGGTGCCGAAGGCGCTGGGCGTGAAATCCGCCAAGGAACTGAAGGGCGCGACGATCTGCGCCGAGGACGGCTCGACGACGCTGCTCAATATCGCCGACTGGTTCGCTGCCGAAGGCCTCGATTACAAGGTCGAGAACATCGCCGACAAGACGGCACGCCTGCAGGCCTTCTTCGCCGGCAAATGCGACGCCTATGCCTCCGACATGACGGCGCTTGCCGCCGACCGTCGCCTCGCCAAGACTCCCGACGACTACGAACTGCTGCCGGATGTCATCTCGGCCGAGCCGCTGACACTGGTGACGCAGCCGGACGAAACGCTGGAAAAGGCGGTTCGCTGGGCCTTCCAGGTCATGCTGAATGCCGACGAACTCGGCATTAACTCGACCAATGTCGATGCCGCCGTCGCCGATCTCGACAAGCAGCCAAAGGCCGTGCAGCGCCTCTTCGCCAAGGATGGCGCGACCGCGGACATGGCCGCGAAGATGAAACTGCCCGCCGACTGGGCCTATCAGGTGGTCAAGCAGGTCGGCTCCTACGGCGAAGTGTTCGACCGCCATCTCGGCCCCGCGACACCCTTCAACCTGAAGCGCGAGGGCAGTCAGAACGCGCCCGCCAGCAAAGGTGGCCTGATGTACGCCTATCCGATACGGTGAGGCGAACGGCAAGGAGGAGGAGCGGCGGCGTGGCGGATATCGAGGAGACCATATCCATCCGCGCCACCGTCGATTGTCCCGGCGGAGGGCGTCTTGTGACCCTCGGCGCGCCCGGCGTGACGATCGATCATCGCGGCGAAGCCTGGGTCGATCCCGATGGTGTCGACGAGACGCTTCAGGCGCTTGTCGCTGGCGGGACCGCTCTCTTCCTCTTCCTGGCGCGCGACGGCGATTGCCCGCCCGGTTTCCGGCCCATGCTGCGGCAACGGGTCAGACAGGCCGGGATCGTCTTCGCCGCCCTGCCGATCGACGATTTTTCCGCGCCCGGCGCGGCGTGGATGCGGGCGTGGCGGCGGCTGGAGGGGCGGATTTCCGCACTGCTTGCCGGCGGCCGGGCCATCGCTCTTTGCTGCAGCTACGGCGCGGGGCGGAGCGGCATGGTCGCCGCCCACATTCTCAACGGGCAGGGCCTTCCGGTGGAAGAGGCCCTGTCGGCGGTGCGCCAAGCCTTTCCGGAATCGGTCGAAAGCCCGCTTCAGGAGGCCTGGCTGCATCTTCAGGACAAAGGCTGCGCACAGGCGCGCCGAAGCAATGGAAAGGGAAAAGCGTGAGCTTGCCGCAAACATCGAGATCCGGTCCGCCCCGTTCGGAGGATATGCTGCAGGAACTGCGCTTCCGCATCTGCACGACCCATCCCGATACGCCGATGATGCTGCATGAGGGCAAGCTGGCGCAGGAGTTCGGCGTCAGCCGCACGCCGATCCGCCAGGTCCTGCAACGGCTCTCCTTCGAGCACCTGCTCGAAACGCGATCCGGTGTCGGCACGGTGGTGAGCACGCTCGATCCCGCCCAGCGCGACCTGCATTTCTCGATGCTGTCGGACATGCTGCGGCTTTGCACGCGTTGCTGCGCGCCGGCCTTCGCGATGCCGTCCCGCATCCAGCTTGCCACGATTGCCGAACTCACGGCCAATCCCGGCGAGACGCCCGTCGAGAGCTATTTCACCATCCGTGCGCTGTTCCTCGATCTGGTCTCCGGTCTCGTCCAGGATCCCATCGCCGCCGAAGCCCATGCGGCCCTGCACTGGCGGGTGATCCGCTGGCGCATGCAGGCTGCGCATGCGGATGTCCATGCCGCCTTTTTGGCGTTGCGCCCAACCGTCGCGGCGGTTGCGTCCGCGCAGACGCCGGCCGCCCTTTTTACCGCGCTTGCGCTGGAAGCCGCATGACCGAAACACCCTTCCTGCGTCCCCTCCGGCTGCCATCCGGCATTGCCGGCACGCTCTGGCTCGGCCCGATGCCGGGCCGCCTGCGCCCGTTCGACGAGGATATGGAGGCTTTGCGGGGCCAACAGATCACGCGCATCGTCAGCCTCACGTCGCTTGCGGAAATCGAAGGGAAGTCGCCGCTTTATGCGGCGGCGCTCGCCGATGGGATCGAGATCGCCGTCTCCCGCTTCCCGATCATGGACTTCGGTGTCCCGGAGGACGAGGCAGGTCTCTTCGCCCTTGCCGGGGAGATCGCGCAGGCGCTTTCCGCCGGTGGCCGGGTCTTCGTGCATTGCGCGGCCGGCATCGGCCGCACGGGCACCTTCGCGATCTGCATCCTGCGAGCGCTCGGTCTCGATGCGGTGGAGGCCACCGCGCGCGTCGCCGCCGCCGGCTCCGGGCCGGAAACCGAGGCACAGAAGGCGCTCGTCGCGCGCTTTGCCGCGCCTGTCGAAACCAACCCCTGAGGGCGCCCCATGGACCGGAAGCTGCAAGTTCCCCAACCCGTGCAGGACGGTCCGCCCAAGGCAGGGCCGTCCGTGTCCCTTGCCGATATCGGTGTCGGCCTTGCGATCCTCGCGGCTCTGGCATTCGTCGCCTTCAACGTCCATTCGAACATGACGGCGGCCGGCATCCAGCCGGGCTTCGCCTTCCTCGGCCAGCAGGCCGGTTTCGACCTCAGCGAGACGCTCATTCCCTATGGCGCGAACGACAGCTATCTGCGCGCCATCCTCGCCGGCCTCGCCAACACCATCGCCGTCGCCGCGGCGAGCCTCGTTCTTGCCGCACTCGCCGGTCTGCTGCTCGGCCTCCTGAGCGTCAGTGCTTCGCCGGTCGCGCGGCTCTTCGCGCTCGCCTATGTCGAACTCTTCCGCAACCTGCCGAAAATCCTCGTGCTGCTGGTCATTTTCGTCGCCGCGGTAAACGGTCTGCCCGCCATCCGGCAGGCACTGCAACTCGGCCCCTTCACGATCTCCAACCGGGCCATCTATCTGCCCTGGCTGTCGGAGGACCCGCGCAACACGCTCTGGCTCGCCGCCTGCCTGGTCCTCGTTCCCGCCGTCATCTGGCTATGGGCACGCCGCGCCGCACGCCGGCAGGCCCTTTCCGGCCGGCGCGTGCCGCTGATGCCGGTCGCCCTCGGGCTTTGTGTTGCCGTGCCGGTGGCGCTCGCCTTCGTCATCGGCGCGCCGCTCGGGCTTTCCTGGCCGGTGCTGGAAGGATTTTCCGTCGAGGGCGGCATCGCTCTTTCCATCCAGTTCTGCACGGTCGCGGTTGCGCTCGGCCTCTATCATGGCGCGCAGATCGCCGAGGTGCTGCGCGGCGGCATCGAGGCCGTGCCGAAGGGGCAGGTCGAGGCCGCCGCGGCGTTGGGCCTCAAGGGCGGTCAGACGACCCGGCTCGTCGTCGTGCCGCAGGTGCTGCGCACCGTCGTGCCGCCGCTCAACAACCAGTTCGCCAATCTCCTGAAGAACACCTCCATCTCGATCGCCGTCGGTTACTCCGACCTCATGTCGGTCGCCGGCACCGCGATCAACCAGACCTTCCGGCCGCTTGAAACCATGCTGATCACCATGTCGATCTATCTGCTGCTCTGCCTTGTGCTCACCGGCGCGCTGAACCACTGGAGCGCACGCATTCGCGCCCGGGAAGGAAGAGGTGCGCGATGAGCGAAATGGCGCAACCCATCGTATCCGGCGGCCTTGCCGCCTGGCTGCGGAAACACCTCTCCCGGCCGGGTGCGAGCCTCCTGTCGCTGATCAGCGGCGGCCTCGTTCTTGCCATCCTCTGGGTCATCGTGGATTGGCTCGTCCTGTCGGCCGTATCGCCCTTTGCCGACCCCGCCGCCTGCGCCGAGGCCGCAGGCGCCTGCTGGCCTTTCTGGGTGGAGAAATCGCGCTTCATCCTTTTCGGCACCTATCCGTTCGAGGCGCAGTGGCGGCCGATGTTGGTTTCGCTCCTGCTGCTCGACCTTTCCGTCGCGACCGGCCAGATGGCCGTCAGCGGGCGCTGGCCGGATATGCGCCTTTTCGCCGGATTGTGGGCGGCGGGCATGGTTGCGTCCTTCGTCCTGATGGGCGGCGGCGTTCTCGGCCTTGCGCCGGTCGATGCCACGCGATGGAACGGCCTGCCGATCCTTCTCATCCTCTCCACCATCGCGCTTGCCCTCGCCCTGCCGGTCGGGGTGCTGCTGGCGCTCGCCCGCTACCAGACGCGCCACCGGCTGCTGCACAGGGCCGCGGGCGCCTATGTCGAGATCATGCGCGGCGTGCCGATGGTGACGCTGCTCTTCGTCGGCGTCTTCGTGCTGCCGCTGACCTTGCCGAAAGGCATGGCCATCGATCCGATCGTCGCGGTCCTCGTCGCACTTGTCTTCTTCCATGCGGCCTATTTTGCCGAGGACGTGCGCAGCGGCCTGATGGCGCTGCCCGCCGGCCAGCATGAGGCCGCCGCTTCGCTCGGCCTCGGCTTCTGGCAGACCGCCCGCCTCATTCTCCTGCCGCAGGCGATCGAGCGGGCGATGCCCGCTCTCGTCAACAGCACCATCGGCGCCTACAAGGACACGTCCCTCGTCGTGATCCTCGGACTGCATGACTTGAGCGCCACCGCCCGCATGGCCTTCAGCGACGTCGCCTGGGGCAATCAGGCGCTGGAAGCCTATATCTTCGTCGGCGTCTGGTTCCTGCTGTCCTGCTCCTACCTTTCCTGGATCGGTCGTCGGCTTGCCGCGCGGGCGGCAAAGGGGCGACGCCGGGCCTGAGCGGCATTGCAGGGCCCTACAGCAGAAGGTCGTGCTGCCGTTCCGGCGTGGTGACGGAAAAACCCGCAGGGCCGATCTCCCGCATATACGCCTTGAAAACCCCGATGAAGTCCCGCAGGAACGCGGGCTTCTCCGCACCATAGAGGTCGGCGACCACGAGCTTTGCCGGCGGCAGGTCGTCGGCGATGGGCTTGCGCACGATGGTGCCGCGGTCGGTGTCGAGCCGCGTCATGGGCTTCAGGTTGAGGATGGACATGCCGAAGCCCTCGCCGACGGCCGCAAGCGCCGCGCCATAGGTCCGGGCGCGGAAACTGATGCGCGGCATTTCCGCCAGGATGCGGAAGATCGCCAGAAGCTGCGGCGCGGTCTCGGGCTGATCCAAAAGAACGAAGGGGCGGCGGGCGATATCCTCGATGCGGACCGCCGGCGCGTTGGCCAGCGCATCATCGGCATGCATGGCGACATGGGGCGGGATGAGACAGATGGGCGTCGGCGAAAAGGGGGCGATGGTCTCGCCGTCATAGAGCACGGCAAATTCGATCTCCCCGCCGGCAAGCCAGTCCCGCAGGTCGTTCTGGTCGCCTTCCCTGAGGATGATTTCCGGCGCCTCTTCGCCGACGGTGAAACGCCGTAGCAGGTTCGGCAGCAGCAGGGTTCCGAAGGGTTCGAAACAGCCGACACGAAGGGGTTTGGGGAAGCGGGCGGAAATGTCGCCGGTGGCGCGCGAAAATTCGTGCTCCGCCGCCAGCAGCCGCGTCGCGGCCGCGACGAAGCGGGCGCCGGCCGGCGTGATGCGGATGCCCTTGGCGGGGAAGCGGTTGAAGATGCGCGTTCCCGCCTCCGCCTCCGCGGCATCGATGGCGGCGAGAATGGAGGACGTCGAGATCATCAGGGCCTTGGAGGCGGCGAGCACATTCTGCAGCCGGGCGACTTCGCAGACATAGCGCAACTGCCGAAGGGTCAGGGTCGAGCGCATCAATGTTCCATAAAATGAAAAATATGGCGCATGATTATATATTTTTCAGATCATTGCGAGTGGCCTATGTCTCCGGCTGGGCCGAACCTGCCGAAAGCGGGCTCGGGAGGATCTTGGGCGATGACGCCCGTGGAGGAGGAAACATATGCTCACCGCAGCACAACTGGACCACGCCATCGCGGCGAACTGGGACCGCCAGGTCGAATGGCTGAAGACCCTGACCGGATTTCCCAGCCAGCGCGGCCTCGAAGGCCCCTGCCAGGATTGGATCGCCGGTTCCTTCCGCGAGCGCGGCTGGAGCGTCGACCGCTACGTGCTTTCGGACGTGGCGATGGCGCATCTGCCGGGTTACTCGCCGGTTGCCGATACCGATTACGACAAGGCCGTGCAGGTCGTCGCCTCGATCCGCGCGCCCCAGCCGGTCGGCCGCAGCCTGATCCTTCAGGGCCATGTCGATGTCGTGCCGGTCGGGCCGCCCGACATGTGGTCGCAGCAGCCCTATGGCGGCGAGATCGTCGGCGGCAAGCTGTTCGGACGCGGCGCCTGCGACATGAAATCCGGTGTTTCGGCCATGGTCTTTGCGCTCGATGCGCTGCGCACGGCCGGATATTTGCCCGGCAGCGATGTCTATGTGCAGACCGTGACGGAGGAGGAATCCACCGGCAACGGCGCGCTTTCGACGCTGGCGCGCGGCTACCGCGCAGATGCCTGCTTCATTCCCGAGCCGACGGGCCTGCATATCGGTCGCGGCCAGATCGGCGTCATGTGGTTCCGCCTGTCGGTGAAGGGCATGCCGGCCCATGTCGCCGAAAGCGAGCAGGGCACCAATGCGATCCTGTCCACCTACCGGCTGATCGAGGCCTTGCAGCAGTTCACGCGCGACCTCAACGAGCGCGTCAAGTCGCATCCGTGGTATTCGGGCCTCGCCTCGCCGATCAAGTTCAACCCTGGAAAGATCCGCGGCGGCGACTGGGCCAGCTCCACGCCGGCCTGGTGCGAGCTCGATTGCCGCATTGCCGTCCTGCCGGGCACACCGCTGGACGCCTTCCGGCAGGAAATCCTCGATGTCGTGATGACGGCCGCCGCCGCCGATCCCTTCCTCGCGCCGAACCCGCCGGAAGTGATCTGGAACGGCTTCCAGGCCGACGACTACGTGCTGGAACCGGGCAGCGCCTTCGAGGCGGCCGTGCGCGCGGCGCACCAGGCGGCGACCGGCAATGAAGCGAAGGACTGGTTGTTCACCGGCGTGACCGACAGCCGTTTCTACGGCCGCTACTACGATATTCCCAGCCTCTGCTACGGCCCGTCCGGTCAGCGCATGCACGGTTTCGATGAATATGTCGAACTCGACAGCGTGAAGCAGACGACCCGCGTCATCGCCGATTTCATCCAGCGCTGGTGCGGCCTGCGGGCCATCTGAGAGGGGGAGGGGAAACATGGCAGACAGGAAATCGCAGTCGACCCGCGCCGCTCTCGGCTCCTTCGTCGGCACCACCATCGAATGGTATGACTTCTACATCTACGGCTTTGCGGCCGCGCTGGTCTTCGGGCCGCTTTTCTTCACGGGATCCTCGCCCTATATCGCGACGCTCTCGGCCTTCGGCACCTTCGCGGTCGGCTTCTTCGCCCGGCCGCTCGGCGGATTGATCTTCGGTCATCTCGGCGACCGCATGGGACGCAAGAACATTCTCGTGGTCACGCTGATCATGATGGGCTGCGCCACGGCGCTGATCGGCCTCCTGCCGACCCATGCGCAGATCGGCATCTGGGCGCCAATCCTCCTCGTCGTCCTGCGCGTCTTCCAGGGCATTGCCGTCGGCGGCGAATGGGGCGGCGCGGTGCTGCTGGCCGCAGAACACGCGCCGAAGGGGCGCCAGACCTTCTTCGCCTCCTTCGCACAGCTCGGCAGCCCGGCCGGCCTCATCCTGGCGCTGCTGGCATTCCGTATCGCCGGCCTCGTCGATCAGGAGGTGTTCCTCGACTGGGGATGGCGCGTGCCGTTCCTCGTCAGCATTGCCTTGCTCGGCGTCGGCCTCGTCATTCGCCTCAACATCGAGGAAACGCCGGAATTCGAGAAGGTCAGGAAGAGCGCCCAGCAGTCGGCCATGCCGGCGGTGGAGGTCTTCCGTGACTGGCGCGGCGCGATCTTCCTCGCCATGGGCGCCAACACCTTCGGCATCGCAGCGGTCTATTTCTACAACACCTTCCTCGTCGCCTATGCGACGCAATATGCCGGGATCGCCCGTCCGACCATTCTCGACGCCCTGTTCTGGACGGCTGTCGCGCAGTTCCTCTGCCAGCCGGTCGGCGCGCGCATCGCCGAGAAGATGGGCAATGAGCGGCTGTTCCTGCAGGTCTGCCTCGCGATCGCGATGCTGACGCCCTATCCGGTGTTCATGGTCGTGGAAACCGGCAACTATGCGCTGATCCAGATCGGCCTCATCGTCAACATCGTCTTCGGCGCCTTCTCCTACGCCGTCATCGCCGGCTATATCTCGCAGGTCTTCCCGGCGCGGGTGCGCTACAGCGCGATCTCCATCGCCTACCAGTTCTGCGGCGCCCTTGCCGGCGGCCTGACGCCGGTGCTCGGCACCGTCCTTGCGGAAACGTTCAAGGGACAATGGTGGCCGCTCGCCGTCTTCGCCAGCATCCTCGCCGCCATCTCGCTGGTCTGCGTTTCATTGCTTGGGCGTCACCGCGACAGGGCATCGTAGGCCGGGGCGCAGCGCCGACCGGAAACGGAAGAGAGAAAAGCGTGGCCGGCATGACCGGCCGCGCTTTTGTTTGTTGTTCGCCGGCTGAACGATGTCCTATCCTGCAACCTGCGAACGCAAGAGGAGCGAAAAGCATGAAGATCGGATTCATCGGCCTCGGCATCATGGGCACGCCCATGGCGGGACATCTCCTGAAGGGTGGACATACGCTCTTCCTCAACACGCGGCGCGACGTGCCGGCCGAGCTTGTCGCCGCCGGCGGCACCGCCTACGCCAGTCCAGCGGCAGTGGCGGAAGCGGCCGATATCATCCTCCTGATGGTGCCGGATACGCCCGATGTCGAAAAGGTGCTGTTCGGCCCCGACGGCGTCGCCTCGGGCCTTTCGGCCGGCAAGGTCGTCGTCGACATGAGCTCGATCTCGCCCGTGGAGACCAAGCAGTTCGCCGAAAGGATCGATGCTCTCGGCGCGCATTATCTCGACGCGCCCGTCTCCGGCGGCGAGGTGGGCGCCAAGGCGGCCAGCCTCTCCATCATGGTCGGCGGGGACGAGGCGATCTTCGAGCGGGTGCGGCCGATCTTCGAACTGATCGGCAAGAACATCACGCTCGTCGGGCCGAACGGTGCCGGCCAGACCGCGAAGGTCGCCAACCAGATCATCGTGGCGCTGACCATCGAGGCCGTTGCCGAAGGCCTCGTCTTCGCCTCCAAGTCGGGCGCCGATCCCGCCAAGGTGCGCCAGGCGCTCATGGGCGGGCTCGCCACCTCGCGCATCCTGGAGGTCCACGGCGAGCGTATGATCAAGCGCACCTTCGACCCGGGCTTCCGCATCGCGCTGCACCAGAAGGACCTGAACCTCGCGCTGGCGAGCGCCAAGGCCGTCGGCGTCGCACTGCCCAGCACGGCCACGGCCCAGCAGCTGTTCAACACCTGCGTCGCGAATGGCGGGGCCGATTGGGACCATTCCGGCATCGTGCGCGCGCTTGAGCTGATGGCGGCCCACCCCGTCACGCCGGATTGAGCTTGCCGGACAGCAAAGCCTCTGGCGCTCGGGTGCCGTCGCCGGAGGCTCTGACGGATCGTTCGCCTGCCTGCCTTGCCTAACCGGCCCTCGGTTGCCGCCGGGGCTTTGCCTTGCCCATGGACGTCACGTTGTCCGTGGCTTTGATCTGGCTCTCCGCCTCTGCGCCCACCATGCGGGAGAGGACCCGCCGCGCGTTGGCGGCGCAGTCGATGTCGTCGGGCTTGGCCTCGATATCCGCGATGAGCGATACGAGCTGCGCCTTGTTCTCGGCAAGCCTTGCCTCCAGCGCCTCGATATCCGCCACCTTGCCGCGAAGCGCCTCCAGTAGTGCATCGTGGTGCCAGCGCTCCAGGTCGGAGGGCAGGAGCTTGCGGATTTCCTCCAGGCTGAAACCGGCATTCTGGGCGGTCGCGATCAGGGTAAGCACCAGCGCGGCCTGTGGTGGGTATGTGCGATAACCGTTGGGCCGGCGATCCACCGCCGTCAGCAGGCCGGCCCGCTCGTAGAAGCGGATGCGCGAGCTGCTGAGGCCGGTGCGTTTGGCCAGTTCCCCGATATTCATGGGCGACAATTCTCCAGCAGGAAAGGGATTGACCTTAAACTTAACTCAAAGGTTATGCTGTGTCCAAATCAAACTTTGGAGACTGCTCATGTCGCTCTTTTCCCCGCTCGTTCTGCCCAACGGAGCCCTTGTTCCCAACCGCATCGCCAAGGCCGCCATGGAAGAGAACATGGCCGATGGCGACCATGCGCCATCCCACGAACTGCTGCGCCTCTACCAGGCCTGGGCGGAGGGGGAGGCGGGCCTGATCATCACCGGCAACGTGATGGTCGATGCCCGCGCCATGACCGGCCCCGGAGGTGTGGTGCTGGAGGATGACCGGCACCTCGACCGCTTCGAGGCCTGGGCCAGGGCGGGGCGTTCGCGCGGCGCGCAGATGTGGATGCAGATCAATCACCCCGGCCGGCAGATGCCGGCCGCGCTCGGGCAGCCGACGCTGGCGCCTTCGGCGGTGGCGATGGATATCGGCGCGCTGTCGAAACAGTTCCCGGTGCCGCGCGAGATGACGGCGGACGATATAGCCGACATCGAGCGTCGCTTCGTGGCGACGGCCCTGCTGGCCGAGCGGGCCGGGTTTACCGGCGTCGAGGTGCATGCGGCGCATGGTTATCTCCTCAGCCAGTTCCTCTCGCCGCTGGCCAACCGCCGGCAGGACCGCTGGGGCGGCAGCCTCGAGAACCGTGCACGCCTGTTGATCGATATCGTGCGCGCCGTCAGGGCCGCGGTCGGTCCCGGTTTTGCGGTGGCGGTCAAGCTCAACTCCGCCGATTTCCAGCGTGGCGGCTTCTCGCCGGAGGATGCGCAGGCGGTGGTGACGATGCTCGGCGCCCTCGGCGTCGATCTCGTCGAGCTCTCGGGCGGCAGCTACGAGGCGCCGGCGATGATGGGCTCGGCGCGGGACGAGCGGACCCTGGCCCGCGAGGCCTACTTCCTCGATTTCGCCCGCGAGATCGCGAGGGTCGCGACCATGCCGCTGATGGTGACGGGCGGCATTCGCCGGCGGGAGGTTGCCGAGACCGTCATCGCCAGCGGCGTCGCGATGGTCGGGATCGCAACGGCCCTGGCAATCGAGCCCGACCTTCCCCGCAACTGGCGCAGCGGCCGCGCGGATGTGCCGGTCCTGCGGCCCATCGCCTGGAAGAACAAGCAGCTCGCCTCGACCGCGCATATGGCGGCCGTCAAGTATCAGCTGGTCCGTCTTGCCCGCCGCCGTCGCACGGCGCCCGGCGTCTCGCCGGCCTGGGCGCTGGCCCTCTCGCAGGCGGCCACCCGCTGCCGTGCCCGGCGCTATCGTCGCTGGATGGAACGCCGCATGGCGGCGGCGTGAGCGTGGGGGAGGCGGTCATGGACGAACAGATTGTCGACGTGGAATTCGGCGGGCAGACGATCGGGGTTCCCGCCGGCGGTTACTACGACCGGTTCCGGATGAACCCGGATCTCGACGTGGTGGCGCGCGATCCGGCGGCGGGGAACGTCGATTTCTTCCGCCGCATTCCCAAGCAGATGGTGCCGTCGCGGGTCGGCCCCGTCTGGGCGCCGAACTTCTATTATCGCAGCAGCAATGTTCAGCTTCTCTTCCTTGCGCCGCTCTCGCGCCTGCGGCCGATGCTGCCCATGCCGCTGGAGCCGCTGCGGGCCGTGCCCGGATACGGGCTCGTGGCGCTCACCCTCTATGCCTACACGGTTTGCGACAATGATCCCTACAACGAAGCCTCCGTTGCCGTGATCCTGCGCCAGCCGGGCGCACGCGGGTCGCAGGGGCTGGAACTGTTGCGTTCCATGCGGCGGCGGCATTTCCATGCGCATGTGCTGGCCCTGCCCGTCACGACCGAAATCGCCCGGGTGCGTGGGGTTCATGGCTACCAGCTGCCCAAATGGCGTGCGGACATCGATCTCGAAATCGGTGAAACGGTGAAAGCCGGGGTCTCGTCCCTTGAGGGCGTGCCGGACCTTGTCCTCAAGGCACCGCTTCCGGCCTTGCGCGACGTCGCGCCGCAATCCCATATGGCGAGCAATATCGCAGTCAACCTGATCGACGGGCAATGGCACCAGACGCTGGTTCAATGGAATATGCTCTCGTTTGCACAAACGCTGTTCCCGAAGGGCGTGCAACTGACGCGCCATGGCGGGCCGTTGAGCCAGTTGCTCGACGGGCTCGGTACGCGCACGCTCCTGCGGATGGATGTGGTCCGGGATGCACAGCTGGTTCTCAATATGCCGCGGCCGTTGCATGCGCTCGACAGGGCATGAGGAAAGGATGACGCCGACGATGGAACCCGACCTTCACGTCCTGCTGGAACGCCAGCGCCAGGCCTTCCTGACGGATGGGCCGCCGGATATCCATCGACGCAAGGCGCAGCTTGCGCAGCTGCGCGCTTCAGTCCTTGTCCGCCGCCGCGCGTTTCAGGAGGCGGTCAGCACGGATTTCGGCCACCGCTCGCGCCACGAGACCGACCTGATGGAGTTGCTCGGCGTGGTCCAGACGATCGACTACCTTCGCCGGAACCTCTCCCGTTTCATGCGGCCGGAGCGCCGGCATGTCGGCCTCTTCTACCGTTCGGGTCGCGCCTTCGTCGAATACCAGCCGAAGGGCGTGATCGGCGTGATGGCGCCTTGGAACTATCCCGTTTCGCTCTCGCTCATTCCCCTTGCGACCGCGCTCGCCGCCGGCAACCGGGTGATGCTGAAGCCCTCGGAATTGACACCGCGCACTAGCGCGATGATCAGGGATATGCTGGCGGAGATCTTCACCCCGGAAGAGGTTTCCGTCGTGCTCGGCGGACCGGAGGTCGGCGCGATGTTCTGCGGGCTGCCCTTCGACCACCTGTTGTTCACCGGCAGCACCGGTGTCGGTCGGAAAGTGATGAAGGCGGCGAGCGACAATCTGGTGCCGCTGACGCTGGAACTCGGCGGCAAGAGCCCTGTCGTCGTCGCGCGCGGCCACACGAACGACCGCACGCTCGGGGCCATTGTTTTCGGCAAGCTCTCCAATGCCGGCCAGACCTGCGTCGCACCGGATTATGCGTTCGTGCATGAGGACGATCTGGAGGCCTTCGTCACGGGTTATGGCGCGGCGGTCGCCCGTACCTATCCGCAGGGCCCGGCGGGGCAGGACTACACCGCCATCGTCAGCGACAGGCACTATGAGCGACTGACGGGACTGCTGGACGACGCCCGGCGGCGCGGTGCGCGGGTCGTCGACGTCGGGGCGCATCCCGAGGCGGCGGCGAACCGGCCACGTACGCTGGCGCCGACGCTCGTTCTCGGCGCCGGCGACGACGCTGCCCTTATGCAGGAGGAGATCTTCGGCCCTATCCTGCCCGTGCGCACCTATCGCGCGATCGATGAGGTGGCCGACTACGTGAACGGTCGTCCGCGGCCGCTCGCTCTTTATTATTTCGGCGACAGGGACGCCGATTGCGCCCGTCTTCTCGCGCGCACCACGTCCGGCAATGTCGGCATCAACAACACGATGATCCATGTCGCGCAGGACGATCTGCCCTTCGGCGGCATCGGCCAGAGCGGCATGGGCGCCTATCACGGTATCGAGGGGTTCCGGGCGATGAGCCACGCCAAGGGGGTCTTCGTGCAGGGGCGCTGGAACCTGCCGAGCCTCCTGCGCGCGCCATTCGGCAGGCTGGCGGACCTTGCGGCCGCCTTCACGCTGCGGTCGTCCGGCAAGCGCTGACGGTCGGTGTAAAAACACCGCCCGAGCTGCCTGTCGGCAAACCGGGCGGTGGCAATTTATGCGGATATCAGGCCGCGTTGAGCTTCTCTTCGCAGCGCAGCAGCATGCCGTAGAGGTCGCGCGGCTCGTCGGGATCGGCGAGGAGATCGAGTTCGGCGAACATGCCGAATTCCGAGATCTTGTCGCGCACGTAGCGAAGGGCGGAGAAGTCCTCGATGGCGAAGCCCACGCTGTCGAAGAGCGTGATCTGATCCGCGCTCCGGCGGCCTTCGACCTCACCGGTCATGACCTGCCAGAGCTCGATGACGGGATGTTCGGCCGGCAATTGCTGGATCTCGCCTTCGATGCGCGTTTGCGGCGGATATTCGACGAAGATGTCCGAGCGCAGCAGGATGTCCTTGCTGAGTTCGGTCTTGCCCGGGCAGTCGCCGCCGACCGCGTTGATATGCACGCCCGGACCGACATGGTTGTCCGAAAGGATCGTCGCATACTGCTTGTCGGCCGTCACGGTGGTGACGATATCGGCGCCTTCCACCGCTTCCTCGACGGAGGAACATTCCACGATGGTGAAGCCGAGGCCGGCGAGGTTGCGGGCGCATTTGCCGGTCGCCGATGCGTCGATGTCGTAGAGGCGCAGCGTGTCGACGCCGAGCAGCGACTTGAAGGCCAGAGCCTGGAATTCGCTCTGCGCGCCGTTGCCGATCAGGGCCATGCGGCGGGAGTTCGGGCGGGCCAGGGCCTTGGCCGCCATGGCCGAGGTGGCCGCCGTGCGCAGGGCTGTGCTGAGAGTCAGCTCGGAGAGCAGCAGCGGGTAGCCGGTGGACACCTCGGCCAGCACGCCGAAAGCCATCACGGTGTAGAGGCCGCGGCTGGTGTTGATGGGGTGGCCGTTGACGTACTTGAAGGCATAGCGCTGGGCGTCGGCCACGGGCATCAGCTCGATCACGCCCACCGGCGAATGGCTGGCCACGCGGGCGCTCTTGTCGAAGACCGGCCAGCGGCGGAAGTCTTCTTCGATGGTTGCCGCCAGTTCCGTCAGAAACCGGTCGATGCCGACCTTCAGGACCAGCTTCATCATGTGATCGACGCTGACGAACGGGACGACGTTCAATTTCGCATCAGTGTTCATGCTTTCCTCCACAAGTAGCCAATCAGCCTGCAACGGTCGGGCGATCCATCACCCGCTTGCCCATGAGGCTGGAAACGAGATCGACGAGAAGCTTCGCGGTCTTGCCGCGCTCGTCGAGGAACGGGTTCAGCTCGACGATGTCGAGGCTGGTGACCAGATTGCTGTCATGCAGCATTTCCATGATCAGATGCGCTTCGCGGAAGGTCGCGCCGCCCGGCACCGTGGTGCCGACGGCCGGTGCGATGTCCGGCTCGAGGAAGTCGACGTCGAAGCTGACATGCAGGAGGCCGTTTGCAGCGCGAACCCGCTCGATGAAGGTGCGTACGAGGACGGCAACGCCGTGTTCGTCGATCACGCGCATGTCATGCACGGTGATGCCGGTCTTGCGGATGGCGGCCTGTTCGGCGGTGTCGACGCTGCGAATGCCGATCATGCAGACGTTTTCCGTGGCGACGGGATGGGCGAGCGCCGGGAAATAGCCGTCAAAGCCGGCCTGGCCGGTATAGTAGGCGACCGGCGTGCCGTGCAGGTTGCCGCTGACGGTCGTTTCGAGTGTATGGAAGTCGGTATGGGCATCGAGCCAGAGCACGAAGAGCGGCCGGCCGCTTTCGGCCGCCCGGCGCGACAGGCCTGCGACGGTGCCGGCCGAGATGGCATGGTCGCCGCCGAGGAAGATGGGCATGCCGGTCTTGCTGTGCTCATAGGCTGCTGCCGACAGCGCCTCGACCCAGGCGACCGTTTCGCCGAGATGATGGACGGCCTTGTTCGGGTGCGGCATCTCGTCGAAGGGACGGGGGGTGAGATTGCCGGTGTCCTTGACCGTGTGGCCCAGTTCTTCCAGCGCCGCGCGAAGGCCGGCGATGCGAAGGGCGCTCGGCCCCATTTCGCAGCCAAGCTGCCCCGCACCGATTTGCAAGGGGGCGCCGATCAGCGTGCAGTCCATGGTGTACTCCCGATTGGTTTCCCCGACTTTAGAGGCCTCCAGTGGCAGATTGAATATTGAATTTTGGCATGTCGGAAGGGCATAATGACCAAAATGACAAGCCTGGGGATCAATTTGGCATGGATGACCTCGACCAGAAGATCGTGACGCTGCTGCGCGGCAACGGGCGCCGCAGCGTTTCGGACCTCGCCCTCGAAACCGGCGCATCGCGGGCAACGGTCCGGGCGCGCATCGAGCGCATGGAGCAGGACGGCACCATCCTCGGCTATACCGTGATGCTGCGCGCCGATGCGCTCGAGGACGTCATCCGCGGCGTCATGATGATCGAGATCGAGGGTCATGTGACGGATCGCGTCATCCGCACGCTCGGCGGCTTCCCGGAGATTTCGCAAATTCATACGACGAACGGCCGGTGGGATCTCCTGGTGGAACTCAGCGCCTCGAGCCTTGCCGAGTTCGATGCCGTCCTGCGCAAGATTCGTCTCGTTCCCGGTATTACCGGCAGCGAAACGAGCCTGCTCCTGTCGACGCCGCGGTCGACGAAGGCGAAGCTCTGACGGCTGTGCCGCATCGACCCGCGCTGCGGTCGCAGGCGTCTGCCTCAGGCCTTCGCGCCGAAATGCCGTTCGAACGAGAACAGGGATGTCGGCAGGCGGGAGCCGCCGTCGAGCGCGAGATCGGACAGGATTTCGCCGACCACGCTGGTGAACTTGAAGCCGTGGCCGGAGCAGGCGGAGGATACGACGACATTGCGGTGCGACGGGCTGAAATCGAGCAGGAAATCTTCGCTCGGCAGCATGGTGTAGCGGCAGGTCGTGGCGCGCAGGCGCACCGATGCCGCCCTGGGAAGGCGCTTGCGCGCAAAGGTATCCAGCAGGGCGGTATCGGCCTCGTTGACCGGCGGATTGGCGGCGGTAGGATCGATCGGCTCGCGGAAATGGGCATGGCGACCGATCTTGACGCCGTCGATGCCGATGGCCGGAAAGCCGAAATAGGAGCCGTTCTCGCCCTCGTCGCGCAGGAAGCAGGGCATGCGGCCCGGCGCGGCGACGAAACCGTCTTCCGGCTGATACCAGGCGACGACCTGCCGGATCGGCACGGCATGGGCGCGAAGTTCCGGAACGAGTTCGGCAATCCAGGCGCCGGTCGCCACGACGACCTTGCGCGCGCGGTATGCGCCCGTCGTGGTCCGGATATCGACGCCGTGCTCGTCCGGCTCGATGGCCACGACCTTCTCGCCGAAATGCAGTTCCGCGCCGTCCTCGGCCGCAAGCTTGAGGTAGCCCATGATCGCAGCTTCGGGCCGGATATAGCCGCCCTGCGGATCGAGCAATCCGATCTCGCCGTCCTCGAGCGCAAAGGCCGGGTAGCGGCGCGCCATTTCTGCCCTGTCGAGGATTTCGTGGGTCAGGCCGTGCAGGTCGCAGGACGCCTTGGTGCCGCTGACGATCTTGCTGTCGGGACGGCCGATCTGCAGCACGCCGGTGACGGTGAGGATGTCCGCGCGCAGCCGCGCCTCAAGCCCGCGCCAGTTTTCATAGGCGCGCTTGAGAAGGGGCACATAGGACGGATCCTCGAAGTAACCGAGCCGGATCAGCCGGCTGTCGCCGTGCGAGGAGCTGAGGGCATGCGCGGGGAAATGCGCTTCCAGCCCCAGGACGCGCGCGCCGCGCGCGGCGGCGAAGGACGCCGCGGCGCTTCCCATGGCACCAAGACCGATGACGGCGACGTCGAACTCTGCGGGCATTGTTTGCCTTTCCGGTTATGCGGCCGGCGTTTCCCCGGCGATCAAGGCCCTCAGCGCCGCGATATCGGCGCCGAGCGGCCGGTCGTCCTCGTAGTGGGCTACCCTGGCGCGGGCCATCGAATGCAGGATTTCCGTGCCGGCGGCACGCTTGCCCTTGCCGGTGAGGAAATCATGCGCCTGCGCGGCGGCCATCAATTCGATCGCCAGGATATGCTCCGCATTGTCGAGGATCGCCAGCAGCTTGTTTGCCGCGGCCGTCGGATGCGCGAGGAAATCCTCCTGCAGGCCGGAGGTGATGCCGCCATCGGTGGCGGCCGGGGCGGCGAGGCGCCGGTTGTCATTGCTGAGCGCCGTTGCAGTGTATTGCGCGATCATGAAGCCCGAATGGCTGCCGGCATCGCTGGCGAGGAACGGTGGCAGGCCGCTGACCAGCGGATTGACCAGGCGGTCCATGCGCCGCTCGCTCATCGCCGCGATCTGCGCGATTGCAATCGCCAGACTGTCGGCCGCCTGGCCGAGGGCAGGGGCGACGGCGTGAGCCTGCGAGGAGACGACCGGATTATCCGGTGTGCCGGAGACGGCGGGATTGTCGGTGACCGAGGCAAGCTCGCGGTCGACGACGGCACCGCTCTGATCGAACACGTCCCAGGCCGCGCCATGCGCATGCGGCACGGAGCGGAGGCTGAGCGCATCCTGCGTCCGCTTGCCGACGGCCGCCGCGATCAGGCCGCTGCCGGCAAGCCGCGTACGCAGCCTCGCGCCGACCTTGGCAATGCCCGCGGAAGGGCGAAGCGCAAGGACGGCTTCGTCAAAGGCCGCCATCTGGCATCCGGCGGCTTCGAGCGTGAGCGCGGCTATGGCGTCGGCCCAGTCGAGCAGGCGTTCGGCGCGGGACAGGGCAAGCGCCGTGAGGCCGGTGGCGCAGGCCGTGCCGTTCACCAGGCTGAGGCCTTCCTTGGCCTCGAGCACCAGCGGCGCAAGGCCGATGGCCGCAAGCGCTTCCCGCCCGGTCCTGTGCTCGCCGCGCACGCGCGCATGGCCTTCGCCGATCAGGACGAGGGCGGTATGCGCATTGTGGGTGAGGTAGCCCGCCGAGCCTTTCGCGGGAACGTCGGGAATGCAGTCCTGCGCGAGGAAGGCCGCGAGATGGTTGACGACCGCCGGGCGCACGCCCGAATGACCGTGGCAGAAATTTGCGATCTGCGCGGCGATGATCGCGCGAACCTCGCGCGGCGCCAGCAGCGGGCCGACGCCGCAGGCATGGCTCAGCACGATGTTGCGCGACAGCCGGCTCTGCGACGCGATGTCGACGACGGTATCGGAAAGCGCGCCGACGCCCGTATTGACGCCATAGGCGCGAATGCCGGCCGCCACGATGGCATCGACGATGTCTCTTGCCCGCGCGAGCCGGGCGGTTGCGCGGTCGGAAAGGACGAGCGTTTCGCCGTCACCGATCCGCGCGACTTCCCGCCAGGAAAGTCCGCCGTCGAGAAGAACGCTCATTGGCCGTTTCCGAAATGGCCGATGAACTGCCGGAAGGCCGGCGACGCGCCGCTGCCGAACATGTCGTCCGGTGCGCCGCTGCTGTCGACCAGGCCCTGGCGCATGAAGACGACGCGGTTGGAGACGTTGCGCGCGAAGCTCATTTCGTGGGTGACGACCAGCATGGTCATGCCTTCTTCGGCCAGCGCGCGCATGACGCGCAGCACTTCGCCGACGAGTTCGGGGTCGAGTGCCGAGGTCGGCTCGTCGAACAGCATGACCTTGGGCTTCATGGCGAGCGCCCGGGCGATGGCCGCGCGCTGCTGCTGGCCGCCCGACAGATGGGCCGGATAGGCATGGCGCTTGTCGGCGATGCCGACCTTTTCGAGCAGCGCTTCGGCTTCGGCGATGCATTCGGCCTTGGGGCGCTTCAGCACGTGCACCGGGCCTTCGATGACGTTCTGCAGGATGGTCATGTGGGACCAGAGATTGAAGCTCTGGAACACCATGCCGAGTTCGGAGCGGATATGGTCCACCTGCTTCTGGCTTGCGGGGCGGCTTTGCCCGTTCTTGTGCACCATGCGGATCTGTTCGCCGTCGACGAAGATCTCGCCGTCGGTGGCCGTCTCCAGAAGGTTGATACAGCGCAGGAACGTCGATTTGCCGGAGCCGGAGGCGCCGAGCAGCGAAATCACGTCGCCATCCTGCGCATCGAGCGAAATGCCGCGCAGGACCTCGTGGTTGCCGAAGCTCTTGCGGATGTTGCGGACGGAAAGGCGGGTCACACCAGGCATCGGTCGAGCCTCCCTCAGGCTTTGACTGCCGCCGGCGGAGCCGCGCGGCGATGTTTGGAGAGCGAACGTTCCAGCAGCGCCATGGCCTGCAGGATCAGGAAGTTCAGGATGAGATAGATGAGCGCGGCGCAGAGGAAGACCTCCATCGTCCGGTAGGTCTGCGAGATCAGGCGCTGTGCGACGCCGGTGACCTCCCAGACGGTGACGAGGCTGGCGAGCGCGGTCGACTTCATCATCAGCACGATTTCCGTCGAATAGGCCGGAAGGGCGTGGCGGAAGGCGATGGGTGCGATGATGCGGCGAACGAGAAGGAAGCCCGACATTCCGATGGCACGGGCCGCCTCGATTTCCTTCGGCGAGACGGCACGGATGCCGCTGCGGAAGATTTCCGCCGAGTAACCCGCCGTGCAGAGCGCCAGCGACAGCACGGCGCAGACGACCGGTTCGCGCAGGAACGGCCAGAGGAAGGAATAGCGAATGACGCCGAACTGGCCGAGCCCGTAGAAGACGAGGAACATCTGGATCAGCAGCGGCGAGCCGCGGAAGATGAAGATGTAGCCCTTGGCGAAGCCGGACAGCAGCTTGTTGCTGCTGACGCGCATGGTGACGATCACCAGCGCCAGAAGGCAACCGAAGAACACCGAGAGCGAGAACAGCAGAAGCGTCGTGGGCACGGCCGCGAGCAGCGTACCCATGGCGGAGGCGAGGAAGGTGATATCCATCAGGCCTGCCCCATGGCTGCGGTCGGCATGCTGCGGTTCGCGCGCCGTTCGGCACCGTTGAACACCCGGTCCGAAAGGCTGGTCAGCACGAGGTAGAGAATGCCGCCGACGATGTAGAAGAGGAAATATTGCCGGGTCGAGCCAGCGGCCACCTGGCTGGTGCGCATCAGTTCGGCAAGGCCGGTGACCGAGATCAGCGCCGAATCCTTGAGCGTCAGCTGCCAGACATTGCCGAGGCCGGGTATGGCGAAGCGCAGGACCTGGGGCATGACGACACGGCGCAGGCGCAGCATGCGGTTCATGCCGATCGCCGAGGCTGCCTCGAGTTCGCCCTTGGCGATGGCGAGATAGGCGCCGCGATAGACTTCGGCCTGATAGGAGCCGGAGATGATGCCGACGGCGAGCGCGCCTGCGGCGAAGGATGGCAATCCGAGGAACCCTTCATAGCCCATCCACTGGCCGACCGCCGTGACAGCCGACGAACCGCCGAAATAGATGAGATAGATGATGAGGAGTTCCGGCACGCCGCGAAACACGGTCGTGTAGATATTGCCGAGGCTGACCAGCAGCAGGTTGCCCGACAGTTTGGCGATCGCCACCAGGGTGCCGAGCACGGCCCCGATGAAAAGCGCCGTCGCCGTCACCGCGAGCGTCATCAGCGTGGCGACCAGAAGCAGCGCGCCCCACCCATTCTGGCCGAAGCCCAGGAGTCCCAAGGTTGTCATGTCCGTGTCCCGTCGATTGCGGCATCAAGACAAATGCGTTCCGGGTCTCCGGCGATCTGCCGGAAACCCAAATCGCGACGACGTATCCCGCCTTATTCCTGCGGGCTGACGTCCACCTTGAACCACTTCATCGACAGGTCTTTCACGGTGCCGTCGGCCAGCGCCGACTTGATGGCCTCGTTGAACTTGTCGCGCAGATCCGTATCCGCCTTGCGGATGCCGAGGCCTTCGCCTTCGCCCCAGATCGGGCCGACGATTTCCGGGCCGGTGAAGGCAAGCGCGCCGTTCGCTGCGGCAAAAGCATTGCCGAAGTAGACGGCGTCGTCGAAGCCGAGGTCGATGCGGCCGTTTTGGAGGTCCAGATCGCGCTCGGCGCCGGTCTTGTATTCGCGGATTTCAGAGGTCGCGCCGAAATTGTCGTAGATGAACTTGGCATAGACGGTCGCCGCCTGGATGCCGATCGTCTTGCCGGCGAAGGCTTCCTTCAGGGCGTCGACTTCCTTCACGCCGGTCTGGCCGGGCGTCATCTTGACGATCGCACCCGTTCCGGTCGCGTTGGCGAGCGGGCTGTCGGCCGCCGTCGCGAAGGCTGCCGGGGTGGCGGCATAGGGAATGGTGAAGTCGATGATCTGCTTGCGCTCTTCGGTGATCGACAGCGCGTCCATGATCACGTCGAACTTGCCGGCATTCAGCGCCGGGATCATGCCGTCCCAGTCGGAGGCGACCAGCGTGCATTCGATCTTCGCGCGCTCGCAGAGCACCTTCGCCAGTTCGGGCTCGAAACCGCCGAGCGTGCCGTCGGCATTGGTGAGGTTCCACGGCGCATAGGCGCCTTCGAGCGTGATCGTCGCCGTCTTCCAGTCCTTGGCAAGGGCCGGCGCCGTAAGCGTGGCCAGAGCGGCCGCGCCTGCAAGAATGACATTCCGCAGTTTCATGTGATTGCTCCTCTCAGGTTGTTGGTCGTCATTGCCTGCCGATCTTTCGCCGGCTTGCCGCCATCGCTTGCGCTCCGGGGAAGTTGTATATGGTACCATAAGAAAAAATTTGTGTTATGCAAGAAGGAAGTTTAGGTTTTTGACGATTGATCGTGGTGCTGAGGATTGTGACGATGAAGCGTGGCGGCGAAATGCGCAAAGAGCTGGCGGCGAACGACGCGACCCCCTTTACGCCGGCGTCAAGCAGATCATTCTCGACCGGATCCACAGCGGCGAGTGGCCGCCGAAATACCGCGTCCCCTCGGAAAACGAGCTGGTGATGGAGCTCGGCGTCAGCAAGATGACCGCCAACCGCGCCCTGCGGGAACTGGCGAACGAGGGCGAACTCGTTCGCATCCAGGGGGTCGGTTCCTTCGTCGCCGAACGCAAGGGCGTGTCCGCCCTGTTCGAGGTTCGCAACATCGCCGAGGAGATCGCCGAGCGCGGCCATGTCCACGAAGCCAAGGTGGTTGCGCTGGCAAAAGCCTCGGCGCCGCCGGATGTTGCGGATGCGCTCGGCCTCGAGATCGGCGCGCCCGTCTTCCATTCGCTCATCGTCCACAGCGAGGAGGGCGTGCCGGTCCAGATCGAGGATCGATACGTCCATCCCGGTATCGCGCCCGATTATCTCGGTCAGGATTTTTCCGTCATCACACCCAATGCCTATCTCTCGGCCATCGCGCCCCTGAGCGGCTCCGAGCATGTCGTCGAAGCCACCATCCCGCAGCCCTGGGAATGCAAGCTGCTGATGATCCTGAAGACCGAGCCGTGCCTGATGATCCGGCGCCGCACCTGGTCGGATCGCGGAATCGTCTCGACGGCACGGATCATCTATCCGGGCCAGCGCTACCGGCTGGAAAGCCGCAGTGGGACCATACCAGTCGCCTAGTTGTATATGGAACATCGGTTCCTCACTGGTATTTGTCTCACATAGACATCCCTATGTCGTTGCCTGTCGGTCCTGCGCGCCGCGATAGGACTCCAGGGCTTTCTCCGTGAACACCCGGAAGCCGAGCTCGGGCCGGAAGCCATGGATTTCCCGCACATCGAGCGCGTGCAGATATTCGAGGATCGCGGCGCTGATGATCTGGCCGGGGACGAGGATGGGGAACCCGGGCGGGTAGGGGATCACGAACAGCGCCGAGACAAGTTCGCGCCCGCCCGCAATCGCCCGCTCGGCTTCGGTGAGGCCGATATATTCGCAGCTCGTATCGTCATAGGACATGAAGAAGGCGGTGCGCATGTCGCCGTCGCGGGTCGCCATGTTGCTCGTCGGCGCCGTCTGGCAGAAGGCCGGATGGAACGCGGAGAAGTCGGGCAGCGGCGGCTGTTCGAGCGTCAGGGAGCGCACCCGCTTGTCATGGATGCGCCGCTCGACCATCGACAGATCCTTCACCCGTTCGTCGATGTCGCGCGCGATCTTCACCAGCACCTCGATGAGATGGGCGACGCCGGAGCGCGTGCTGCCGATATTCGTCATGAACAGCACGGTGTTGCGCGAGGTCTTGTTGATCTGGATATTGTATTTATCCATCAGGTGCTTGTTCTTGAACGTATCGCCGTCGAGGCCCGTCGCGCCGATTTCCAGCGTGGCACGCGTCGGGTCGAGCGCGAATTCGTCCGTCCGCCAGGCGGTTTCGAAATTGCTCCAGCCGGTCTTCTCGTCGAAATAGGATTCAGCCTTCGATTCACGGTATTCCGGCGGGACGAGATCGCCGACGCCGAGGAAGCGGAAGTACTTCTTGAGCAGCGGATGGCGGAACACCTGCTCGCGCAGGCTCATGGCGAGTTCGAGCTGGCGCTGGACGAGCTCGTAGCCCTCCAGTTCCACCTGCCGGCGGCCGACGTCCAGCGAGGCGAGGATCTGGTAGTTCGGCGAGGTCGAGGTGTGCGTCATGTAGGCTTCGTGGAAAGCCTCCTCGGTCTTGTCCTTGAAGTCCTGGTCCCAGATGTGGATCATCGAGCCCTGCCGCAGCGCCGTCAGCGTCTTGTGCGTCGAATGGGTCGCATAGACGCGCACCCGCGCCTTCGCGGGGTCCGGCAGAAGCCGCGTGTTCAGCACCCTCTCGTCGTCGTCCCAGGCTTCCTCGTCGAATTCGGCGCGGAAGGCCTCGTAACGCTCGGCATAGTCGGGGTCCTGCAGCATTGCCGAGATCTTGGCGGCGCTGCCCATGGCGGTGCGCTGGCGGTAGATCGGGTGGCAATAGGCGAAGGCGAACCAGGCTTCGTCCCACAGGAAGACGAGGTGCGGGGCAATCGCCAGGCACTCCATCATCACACGCTCGACGTCATAGACGATGCCGTCGAAGGTGCAGTTGGTGAGCAGCAGCAGCCGCACGCGATCGAGCATGCCCGCATGCTTGTAGGCGAGCAGCGTCTGTTTCAGTTGCCGCAGGGGCACGGCGCCGTACATCGAATAGTCGTTGAGCGGATAGGAATCGAGATAGCCGACCTGCGCCCCGGCCAGCACCAGCCCGTAGTGATGCGACTTGTGACAGTTGCGGTCGACCAGCACGACGTCGCCGGGCCGCACCAGCGCCTGCACGACGACCTTGTTGGCCGTCGACGTGCCGTTGGTGGCGAAGAAGGTGCGCTTGGCGCCGAAGGCGCGCGCGGCGTATTCCTGCGCGAGCTTCAGGGGGCCGACGGGGTCGAGCAGGGAATCGAGGCCGCCCGACGTGGCTGATGTCTCGGCCATGAAGAGGTTCATGCCGTAGAACTGGGCGAGGTCGCCGATCCAGTTCGAATTCTGGATGGACTTGCCGCGGGCAAGCGGCAAGGCGTGGAAGACGCCCGTCGGCTGCTTGGCATAGTCGCGCAATGCGTTGAAGAACGGCGTGCGGTGGCGCACGGCGACACCGCGCATGATCGAGCGGTAGAGTTCGGCGTGGTCCTCCTCGCGGAAGAAGACGCGCCGGAAGGTTTCGCCCATGCGCGCGGCGATGTCCTCCACATTGACGTCGGTGACGAGGTAGAGGTCGAGCTCGGGGCGAAGCTGCGCGATCTGCCGGCCGAGCAGCGGGCCGCGCTCGGATTCGGGCAGCGCCTCGATGCCGGCGTCCAGACCGTCGAGCAGGCGGCGCAGCGCCGTCAGATGATGGTTCTGCGAGCGGAACGGGAAGCCGTAGCGGATGACCACGGCCTGGAGATTGAAGTTGACGAGCGTCGCGATGAGCGCGTCCTCGAAGCTCGGCACGATGACGATGTCGAAGACGAAGTCGTCATCGGCGCTGCGCTTGCGCTGCACGCGGCGGCGCAATGCGTCCTGCTCGGAGGGCGACATCTCGTCGACGATCAGCACCTCGAAATACGGACGGGAAAGCTGGGCCTGCCGCTCCTCGTCGGTTTCGATCTGCGAGGGCAGGTCCGCCTCGTTTTCCAGCGAGACGCTTTCATGGCGATAGGTCTGACCGGCCAGCATGCGGTGGATGCGCCGCGCAACGAGATGGGCGCGGACCAGCTCGCGCCGCTCGACCATTCCCTTCAGTTCCGAAAAGACCCGCTCGCCGGGAAAGGCCCAGTAGGTCTCGATGGGGGAAAGCGCCTTGATCGTGCGCGTCACCCGCTTGAGCGTTACGGCGAAGTCGGGATGATCATGGGCGATGGCCGAGAGCCGGCCGAGATCGTCGACCAGCAATATCCAGCTGTCGGAGCGCATCTCCCAGATGCTGCGGCAGCTGTCGATCGATATTTCCGTGACGTCGGTCATCATTGCGTCCATTGTCGTTGTTCCCCCCTGCTTCAAGCTTCGGCGCAAGCGCGGTGCTGCCGGCCGAAACAACTCTAAGGCCGGATCTGCGCCTTCAACACCGTCGAATCCCACGGGTTTTACTGCGATTTCACACTGTCAGAGGCTGCTGCATTCGCGGTCGGCAGGCAAGAACGATCGGGAGCGGGTGCCTGTGGGATGCCGGTATCGATGCTTTCCATCGCGTCGTCCCGACGCTGCGGCCGGCCGGACGGCGTTTGCCCGGGTGCCGGATGTCCGGATCCCGGTTGCGGACGCAGTGATGCGGAATGCCTCCATATGACGCGTCCTCCCAGCCGACGTGCTATTATGTATAGTCATAATATTTATTATGTCTAGACATATTTTGAAATTTGGGAGAATTCCCCGGTTCCAAATCAGCTGCTGTCAATTTACGCGACCGGCTTCCGCGGGCTATGAAGTGTCATTCGCAGCACCGATGACGATTCTGCGCCCTCCTTTGGCCAAGCGGCCCCCCATATTCGCAATGCTGATTCATGAAGGCGATACGAGAACCCCGGCCGTAGACCTGATGCTGGCTTCCATCCTGGCCTTCGTCGCCGGCGGCGTGAACAGCGCCGGCTACATGGCCTTCCAGTATTTCTCCGCGAACATGACCGGCAATGTTTCGATGGCGTCGGAACTGCTGTCGATTTCCCGGCTCGACATGGCGCTGGGTTTCCTGTCGGTCGTGGTGATGTTCATTCTCGGTGCCTTCCTTGCGTCCCTGCTGATCGACATCGGCAAGCGGCAGAGGCGCAACAACATCTATGCGCTGACATTGGCGGTGGAGGCCGGTCTGCTGCTGCTGGTCGGCCTCATCGTTGCCGTCAGCACCAAGCCGCCGAACGGCATCCTGATGGTGGGGATCCTGAGCCTGACGATGGGCATACAGAATGCGGCATCGACCCGGATATCGGGAAGCCGCGTGAGAACCACCCATGTTTCGGGCATAGCGACGGATATCGGGGTCGGGTTCGCCATGCTTCTCGGCAGCAATACCGGTGGCGAAAGGCCGGCGACCCTCCGGCGCCTGAAACTTCATCTTGCGACCATCGCCGCTTTCGCCCTGGGCGGCGTGCTTGGTGTTCTCGGTTATGAAAACCTCGGCGGCGGCACGTTCTGCGCCCTTGCCGCACCGCTCGCGGCCTTGAGCATGCGCTATCTCCGCTAGAGCATTTCCAGCCGAAGCGGGATCGCTTCGGCGTCGGATAATGCGGTAAAAACAAAAAGCCAGAGCATTTCCGGCGAACCGGATTTCACCGGAAATGCTCTAAATTCTTTTGTTTTCGTTTGTCTCTTCGGGAAAATCGGTTCCCACTTTTCCCTGACAAACTCTAGCGGTCGGTGCGCCCCATGGCCCGCGGTCGAGCGGGCCATGGGATCATCCGTTACCAGCGGCTCAGGCCGAGCAGCCTTTCGCCGAGCGGGGAAAGCGTTGCGGTCTTTGCATGCTGTTTTTCCCACGCGCGCGGATCGCCGGGAAAGGCATCGCGCTGGGGATGGTCGAGATCGCGCCAGAGCCGGATGCGTTCTTCCCGCTCGGCCGTGTCGTCGTAGGCGGCGGGATGCATGGAGATGTACTGGGCCATGCGCACCCGGCCGTCCGAATGGTTCGGGCGGACGCCGTGGGCGAGCAGCGAGTTGAAGATCATCAGGTCGCCCGGCTCCATGTCGATGTTGACGACGGATTGACCGGTCATGTCCGGATGCATCGGGTCGCGGTCTTCCGGCTGGGTCTTCACCCATTGCTCGAAATGCTCGAACAGCCCCGGCACGCACTGGAAGCCGCCGACATCGCCATCCTGCTTCTGAAGGCTCAGCACACCCTGAACGCCGATCGGCAGCGGCCGGATCGAGGTATCGACATCCCAGTGGATGAAACCGTTCGGGTTGCCCTTGATCTTCTTCGGCGGGTTGAGGTTGGCCCGGTCGATGGTCACCCACAGGTCTTCCCGGTCCCAGATGTCGACGAAGGCGTCGTAGACCCGCTGTTCCATGCGATTGTCCCAGAGATACTGGTGATTGTAGATCTCCAGCATGCCGGTATTGTTCAGTTCCTTCATCTTGTGCTCGCGCCGCTGCGGCGCGTACCAGGTGGCGGGATCGCGCGGATCCTTTTCGTCAAAACGCCAGAGCAGGTCGACAAGCCGCTCCACATTGGCCGCAGGCACCGCCTGCCGGACAATGACATAGCCCTTCGTCGTCCAGTGCTCCCAGTCGGCCTTCGACAAAACGCGCAGCGGCAATGTCTTCCTGACATCCTTGAGCTGGGTCGTTGCGGTCGTGGTCGGGTGGCTGTCGCGTTTGGTGGCTTCGGTATGGTCCATGGTCTGCTCCCATCGTGATCGTCCTGACGTCAGGTGATGGGATGAGCCTATACGGGCCATGCCGGCCGTGTTGTCTTCTGATGGCAATTTCTGATACTATTCTGGCGTTCTGTTCTCCCTTGGCGCATGATGAGGCCACATCGCGAACATCTGACGATCACATCGGACGCATCCTGGAGCATGCTCAACCGGCGGCTCGAGGAGGCCATTCCCTTCGAATGGCATCATCATCCCGAATTCGAACTGACCCTCACGCTCAATTCGCGCGGCCAGCGTTTCATCGGAAACCATGTGGCCAATTACGATCATGGCGACCTCGTCCTGATCGGCCCGAACCTGCCGCATAGCTGGGCATCGCGGGAGAAGATCGTATCGGGGGAGCCGCATGTGGCGCTCGTCTTCTGGTTCCGTCGGGAGTGGATGGAAAGCCTTGCCGGCAGTTCCGTGGAACTGGCGCCGATCCGCCAGATGATCGCCCGCGCGGCAAGTGGCCTCGCCTTCGATCCGGCGCTCGGCCTCGCGCTGGCGGAGGAGTTCGAGGCGATGTTTTCCCGTCCGCCGGCGCAGCGCCTCATCGGCCTGCTTGCCGTGCTCGGCCGGCTTGCCGAAGACAGAAGCAGCCAGCCCCTGTCTTCCGTCGTGCCGCAGCAGATCGGCGAGGATCGGACGCGGATCGACCGCGTCCTTCTGCATCTCCACGCGCACTATCAGCGGCCGCTGTCCATGGAGGAACTCGCCCGTCTTGCGGCGCTCAGCGAATCCGGCCTGCACCGGCTGTTCAAGCGGCATACAGAGGTCAGTATTTCCGATTATCTCATCGGCCTGCGCATCGGCGAAGCCTGCGCCCGCCTCTCGGCAACCACCCAGCCGATCCAGCATATCGCCAACGAGGTCGGCTATGCCTCGCTCGCCAATTTCAACCGCCAGTTCCTGCGCCTTCGCGGCCTGACCCCGCGCGCTTACCGCGCCTCGTTCCGGCGCTAGAGCATGTCAGGTTCAGCTTGAACCAGACATGCTCTAAATTCTTTTGTTTTCGTTTGTCTTTTCGGGAAAACCGGTTCCCACTTTTCCCTGACAAACTCTAGGCGAACTCGGCCATCACTGCATCAGGAATTGCCGTGCGGTGGTTGCCACCTCGCGGGTGAGATCGGCCAGCCGGTCTGCGGCGAGGCGGTTGATCTGCCAGTAGAGCGGGATGTCGAGCGGCGTTTGCGGAAGCAGTTCGACGAGCCGGCCTGCCTCCAGATGTGCACGGACCAAAGGTTCAGGATTCATGCCCCAGCCCATGCCGGCCAGGCTGGCGTCGATGAAGCTTTGTGTCGATGGCAGCCAATGCGACGGGGAAACGAGATCCACCGCCAGTGCCTGGAGCGCCCAGCGTGCTTGCAGCCGGTCCTTCTGATTGAAGACGAGGGAGGGCGCCTGCATCAGGGTTTGCGCCGTGACGCCGTCCGGAAAGTGCCGCGCCATGAAATCAGGGCTTGCCGTGGCATGGTAGCGCAGCCGGCCAAGCGAAAGGCGGCGGCAGCCCTGGACCGGCTTTTCGAGGCTGGTGACGGCTGCGAGCACTCGCCCGCGCTGCAGCCAGTCGGCTGTATGATCTTCGTCGTCGATTGCGATGTTCAGGAGATGCGGGGTGCGCTTTGAAAAAGCCGCGACCGCCGTCAGGAACCATGTGGCGAGGCTGTCGGCATTGGTTGCGACATGCAGCGTCACCCGCGGGCGTGATGCGTCGGGCGCGGCAAGGCCAGGCAGGTGTTGCAGCAGTTCGCCTTCCAGCATGCCGACATTTTCCATATGGCGGCAGAGCCAAGCGCCGGTTTCGGTTGCCGTGCAGGGAGCGCTGCGCACGACCAGCACGGCGCCGAGACGCTCCTCCAACTGCTTGACGCGCTGCGAGATGGCGGAAGGCGTGACGCCCAGAAGGCCGGCGGCTCTTTCGAAGCTGCCGGACTGCACCACGGCGGCAACGGCGCGAAGGGCAGCGTAATCGAGCACGGATTAGTATCTCTTAATCAGGGTTAGAAGCATTAAATATTCTAACCGATTTCTCTGCGCTAGGGAAAGCCGGCGAAGCAGGAGATCGTCGCCATGAGCTTTTCCGTCTATGTCACAGGCCTCACTATGGGCCTCAGCCTGATCGTGGCGATCGGCGCGCAAAACGCCTTCGTGCTGCGACAGGGACTGCGCAACGAGCATGTCTTTGCCATCTGCCTCACCTGCGCGCTCTCCGATGCGCTGCTGATCCTCGTCGGCATCACCAGTTTTCGCCAGATTGCGACCGTGCTGCCCTGGCTCGATCCCGTCATGCGTTACGGTGGCGCGGCCTTTCTCCTTTGGTATGGGGCAAAAAGCCTCTATTCCGCCGTCCGTTCCTCCAGCGCCTTGGCCGCCGGGGAGGGTAGCGCGATCACCCTGCGCCGCGCCTTGCTGACCTGTCTGGCGCTGACATGGCTCAATCCGCATGTCTATCTCGACACCGTCGTCCTGCTCGGCACGATCTCCACACGCTTTCCCGGGTTGGAGGCCTCTTTTGCGGCGGGGGCGGTGACGGCCTCGTTCCTGTTCTTCTTCTCGCTTGGCTTCGGGGCGACGAAGCTGCGGCCGGTCTTTGCCAATCCTGCCGCCTGGCGCGCGCTGGAGGGACTTGTCGCGGTGACAATGTGGTTGATCGCCTTCAAGCTGCTGGGCGGTCTATGATCGGAGCAAGGAGAATGACGATGACGATTTTCAACGGCCTTTCGGCCTTTTCGATCACGCCGACCGACGCGGCCGGACGTGTCGATACGGCCCTGCTTGCCCGCCTGCTCGACCGCATCGTGAGCGCGGGCGCCGACTCCATCGGACTTCTCGGCAGCACGGGCGGTTACGCTTTTCTCTCGCGGGAGGAACGCCGGCGCGCCGTCGACGCCGCGATGGCGAGTGTCGGCGGCAAGATCCCCGTCATCGTCGGTGTCGGCGCGCTGCGCACGGACGAGGCCGAGGCGCTCGCCCGCGATGCGAAGGCAGCCGGTGCCGACGGCCTGCTGCTTGCGCCCATGTCCTATACGCCGCTGACGCAGGACGAGGTCTTCCAGCACATGGTCTCGGTCGCGTCGGCGGGCGGCCTGCCGCTCTGCGTCTACAACAATCCCGGCACCACCCATTTCGTCTTCAGCGACGACCTGATCGCGCGGCTGGCCAAAGTGCCTGATGTCGTCGCCATCAAGATGCCGTTGCCGGCCGATGGCGACATTCGCGGCGAACTCTCCCGCCTGCGCGCGCTGACGCCCCCAGGCTTTTCCATCGGCTACAGCGGCGACTGGGGGGCGGCGCAATCGCTGCTTTCAGGCGGCGATGCGTGGTACAGCGTCGTCGCCGGCCTGCTGCCGGCGGAGGCCCTGGCGCTGACCCGCGCGGCGATGGCCGGCGACAGGGCAGAGGCCGAACGTCTCGGCCAGGCATTCGAGCCGCTCTGGACGCTGTTCAAGGCGTTCGGTAGCTTCCGGGTGATGTATGCCATTGCGGCTCTCCTCGATCTTTGCCATCTCGTGCCGCCGCGACCCATCCTGCCTTTGAGCCCCGCGGATATCCTGCGGGTGAAGGCCGCGCTGGAAAGTCTTGGGGTAGAGGGCTGAGCCTCTTGCATGTTCGCTGCATGGTGCAGGACATGCTTCGGTCGACACCGAACTGTTTTCCATGTGTTTCGTGTAGGGTCGGAAAACGGGATTGAAGAGGGAATGGCAATGACATCCGAAAGCACCAACCGGACGACGGATCTCGTCTTGCTGCTCCTGCTTTCGACCCTCTGGGCGTCGTCCTATGCCTTCATCAAGATCGGCGTCGAGACGATCCCGCCGGTGACTTTCATCGCAGCGCGAACGCTCATCGCGGGAAGCCTGCTGCTGATGCTGGTGACGGCGCGCGGCCTTTCGTTGCCGCGGGACCGCGTCACCTGGGGCCGCTTTCTCTTCCAGGCCTGTCTCAACAGCGTTATTCCGTTCACGCTGATCGCCTGGGCGGAGCAGACGACCGATGCCGGTCTTGCGACCATTCTCAACTCGACCTCGCCGATCTTCACCTTCCTGCTGACGGTGCTCGTCGCCCGGCACGAGGCGGTCACGGGGCAGAAGCTGTTCGGAGTTTGCGCAGGCCTTGTCGGCGTCTGCCTCATCGTCGGCTTCGAAGCGCTGGGCGGCCTCGGACATGAGGCCTTCGCGCAGATGGTGATCGTCGCTGCCACGATAAGCTATGCGGGTGCTGCGATTTTCGGCAAGAACTTCAAAGGCATGGATCCGATGCTGCCGGCGGCCGGGTCCATGATCTGCGGGGCGATCATTCTCATCCCCGTCAGTCTTGTCGTCGACCGGCCCTGGACGCTGGCCCCGAGCCGCGAATCCGTCGCCGCCCTGCTTGCCCTGTCCGTCTTCTCCACGGCGCTCGCCTTCGTCATCTATTTCAGGCTCATCCAGACGCTGGGCTCGGTGGGCACGACGGCACAGGCCTATATCCGCGTCCCGATCGGCGTGGGTATTGGCGTCGTGTTCCTCGGCGAGAAACTGCCGCCGATGGCCTGGATCGGGCTGATCTTCGTTGTCGCCGGCGTCATCGCCATGACGCGGCCGGCGCGCAGGGCCACGCCAGAGGCCTACAAGGCATAGAGCATTCCCGTCGACGCGGCATCGCTTCGGCGTCGGACAAGGCGCGCCTTTTCAGGCTTCGCCCCCTTCAAGCTGCTTGTAGGCAAGGGTCGCGATCTCCAGCAGCCGTTCCCGCGGCAGGTCCCCCACGAGCGCGCAACTGATCACCTCGTCGCCCCAGACGAAGGCTTCGAGCGGATCGAGCGTGGCATAGCGGAAGGAGGTTTCGCGGCCGTCTTTCACCGGCGTGATGTAGAGCGTCACGCGGCGACCGGTCTCGTCCTCGTACATGACCTGCGCCGCCGGGCCGTTCGCCGCCGGCAGCAGCCGCCCGCCGATGAGCGTCAGTCCGCTGGTGGTGAGATCGGGAATGGTGAGCGAGCGTGCGAGACGCTTGGAAAGCCAGGTCTTGAGGTGGTCCTTCTCCCCGGCCCAGACTTCCACCGGATGCAGGACTTCGCCGGAATAGACCTGATGGGCCTTCATCGCCTCGTCGGCAAGGGCGATCTGGATCGGTTCTGCCGGTGCGAACGTGCCGCGCCCGTACCAGCCAGCGGCGCCGCCGACAGCAAGCAGGAGAACGGCCGCCGCCGCCATCCGGCCCCAGTGGAGCATCGGGCTCCGGCTCTCCCGTTCGATACGGCGGATGTCGAGACGGGAGGGCACCGGCTCGCTCGCGGCGGGGCCATAGAGCGCCCGCAACGTTTCGCTCTGCCGCTTCCAGCCTTCCACCTCTTCGGCGATGGCCGGATTGTCGGCGAGATAGGCTTCGACCGCCGCGCGCGCCGGCCCGTCGAGCATGCCGTCGGCATAGGCGTGAAGATCGGACTCGATGGTCTTGCGTTGATCGGGGCTCATTTCACAGATCTCAGTTTCGGCGCGCCCGCCTGCATCGCTTCCCGCAGCGTGGCGCGGGCGCGGGCCAGTCGCGACATGAGGGTACCGACGGGAATGGAAAGCACGGTTGCCGCCTCGGCATAGCTCATCTCCTCGACGGCGACGAGCAGCAGGACCTCGCGCTGCTCGAGCGGCAGCGCCTGCATCGCCCGTGCCGTTTCGGCGAGCGCCAGCCGGCCCGGCTGCACATCGGGACCGGCCGGGTCGCTACCCGGCAGGGTTTCGAGCGAAACGGGCGCCGGCGAGCGGCGCAACTGGCGAAGATCGTTGCGATAGACATTGAGCAGGATGCGGAACACCCAGGAGCGGACGGAACCCGAAGGGCGCCAGAGGCCGCGCTTGCGGATCGCCCGTTCCAGGCAGTCCTGGACGAGATCGTCGGCCTTGTCAGGGTCGTGCGTCAACGCGCGGGCGTAGCGCCGCAACGCCGGCACGCATTCCTCGATCTCGTCCATGAGCTGCGACATCGGCTACTCTTTGGCGACGTGCCAGACACCGCCCATCCCGTCCCCGGTGACATCGCCGGATTTCTTGTCGTTCTGCCACAGATAGAGCGGCTTGCCGTCATAGGCCCACTGCTTGCTGCCATCCTTGCGGGCGACCAGCGTATATTTGCCGTCCGCGGCAGCATCCGCCGCCGCCATCAGGGGCGGCCACTTCTGGGCGCAGGCATCGTAGCAGTTGGACGTGTCCTTCGCATCCTTGTCGAAGATGTAAAGCGTCATGCCCTTGGCGTCGGTGAGAACCTCGCCCTTGGCCGTATCCATGGACTTGATGGCGCCGCCGGCATAGTCGTCCGCATGGGCGAGGGGCACGGTAACCGCCATCACGGCGGCGGCCAGTAGGAGAGAGCGCATGCTGAAATCCTCTTCGTTGCTGGTGTGAACGGCCGGTCGCCCGTCCGTAACCCTGAAGAACACCGCGCGGCCGCCAATAATCCCGCTGGCGAGAAATTTTTTTAGGCTCGTGCCGTGCCCGCGCCGTCAGGCGGAGGACGACCGCTTCGTCAGCTGATGCTCGCGCCAGATGGTGAAGAGACCGGCGCCAACGACGATGACGGCGCCGACGATCATGTTGAGCGTGATGATCTCGCCGAACAGCCAGACGGCGAGGATGACGTTGAGAACGAGCTGAAAATAGGTGACGGGCTGAACTTCGGCCGCCGGCAGCAGACCATAGGCGCGGATCAGGAAATAGTGGCTGAGGGTGCCGCAGACGCAGAGCGCGGCAAGGGCGAACCAGTCGGACGGTTCGACCGCCGTCCAGTAGAACGGACCGATCAGCGAGATCGCCACGGCCCCGGCCATGCCGGCGTAGAAGAGGCTGGTCACGGCCGAATCCTCGCGGCTCACGGCGCGCGTGGCGATGCTGTAAAGCGCAAAGAGCACCGACGCCCCGAGGGGGAGAAGCAGCGACAGATCGAAATGCACATCCACGGGATTGATGATCACGAGAACGCCGAGCAGGCCCACCAGCACGGCGGTTCCGCGCCGCCATCCGACGGCTTCGCCGAGCAGCGGGATCGAGAGGATCGTGATGATCAGCGGCGTTGCCTGAAAGATCGACTGGCTCATGGCAAGACCGGCATGCACATAGGAAAACACGATGAGCACGATTTCCGCGACGAGCAGCAGGCCTCTCGCGATCTGCAGCCATGGGCGCCCCGTGCGCACGGCCTGGCGCATGCCACCCGGCGACGACGCGGCAAAGCCGCAGACGAAAAGCGCGAAGGCCCAGAAGCGGATCATCGTTATGAACAGCGCCGGATAACGATCGCCGAGATATTTGGTGATCGCATCCTGGCCGGCAAAAATGCAGATGGCCAGGAAGGCGAAGAGATAACCGCGGGTCTTGGGGCTCATGGCGTCCACACTCAGAATCGTCGAGCCCGCTGATAGCACAGGGCCGTGGCCAAGGCGCGGGCAAACGCGCCGCGTCTTCTCAACGGCCCGGAATGATGGCCGGCCGTAAAGCCGCGCCGGGACGGCGCCCGGCTCAGAACGTGGGCGGCGTGCAGACCCAGAGGATGCTGGCCGCGTCATCGCCGACATTGCGATAGGAGTGCGGGATATTGGAGCGGAAGCAGAAGCCGTCGCCGGTTTCGAGGCGGAAGGCATCGCCGTTGAGCGTCAGTTCCACGGTTCCGGTGAGGATGTAGCCGACCTCCTCGCCCTCGTGCGTGATGGTCTCGCCGCTCTGCCCGCCAAGCTCCAGATGGTGGATGTTGCACTGGAGCAGATGACCGTCCTTGTAGGGGATGATCCGTTCGAGCATCAGGCCGCGCGAGGTTCCCTTGTGCTTGTCGAGGGTGATGAAGGGGCGCGTGCCCTTGCGGAAAATGACGGATTCGTCATCAGCCGGCTCGTCGAAGAGCCAGCTGATATTGGTTTCCAGCACCTGCACGACGCGATGGATCATCGGAAGCGAGGGCAGAACCTTGCCGTTTTCCACCTTCGACAGGAGGCTTTCCGAGCAGCCGCTGCTTTCGGCAAGCTCCTTCAGCGTCAGCCCCTTCATTTGCCGCGCGAGTCGCAACCGGACGCCGAGGCTCTTCTTGGTGTCGCTGAGGCTGTCTCGCTCGGCGTCCTGACGCTTCTCCCGCTTCATTCCGGTTCCTTCTTGATCGTGCCGGGCTGCTTGTCGTCGAAATTCAATGGGCCATGCCGCCATCGACCATCATCTGCTTTGCAGTGATATAGCGGGATTCCTCCGAGGCCAGAAAGACATAAATCGGCGCCACTTCGTCCGGCGTGCCCTGCCGGCCGAGCGGCACGATGCGCTTGACGACCTCGCCATGCGCCGTGGCGCCGCCCATGAGGGCGATGGCCGGGTTGTTGAAGGGCGTATCGATCCAGCCGGGCAGGACGGAGTTCACGCGGATATTGTCGGGCGCAAGCTCCTGGGCGAGCGCGACGGTATAGGCGATGACCGCGCCCTTGGCGGCGGCATAGCCCGTCATGCCCGGCGCGCCGCGAAGGCCCGCCAGCGAGGACGTGGTGATGATGCTGCCGCCGCCGGCCTTGCGGATGACGGGCGCGGCATGTTTCGTCGCGAAGAAGGTGCCGCGGGCATTGACGTCGAAGACGGCGTCCCAGTCGTCGCCGGAGAACTGTTCGGCATGGCCGAGCCTCTGCAGCCCGGCGAAGAAGACGAGCGTATCGATCCCGCCCATCCGGCTTTCCGCGGCGGCGACGGCATCGCGCACGCTCGCCTCCTGGCAGACGTCGCAGGCGATGGCCGACGCGTGGCGGCCGGTCCTGGCAAGGTTTGCGGCCGTTTCTTCGGCGGCCGGCAGGTTGATATCGGCGATGACGAGGTCCGCTCCGTTGTCGGCGAACTGGATGGCGGCGGCTCTGCCGATGCCGGTGGCCGCGCCGATCATCAAGGCCTTCTTGCCCGCAAGTCTCATGTCACTCTCCTCTGGTCAGTTCGTTATACGGTTCGGGATTGGCAGGCCTGCGCAAGTGCGACCCAATAGTGCGCGCCGAGCGGCAGGATCTCGTCGTTGAAGTCGAATTCCGGGCTGTGCAGCGCCGTCGGGCGGCCGTTGCCGATCCAGGCATAGGCGCCCTTGCACGCGGCAAGCATGAAGGCGAAATCTTCCGACGCCATGCTCGGGGTGAACTGCGTGATCGCTGCCCCGCCGGTCGGCGAAAGCTCGGCGGCGCGCAGCATGATGCCGGCGGCATCGGGGTCGTTCGTCGTCACCGGATATTGCGACTGGATGTCGAGGTCGATCGTGACCGCGTGGGTGCGCGCGACGCCCTCCGCCATCTCGTGCATGCGCCGGTGCGCTGTGGATGCGACGCCCCCATCGAAGTAGCGCAGGGTTCCGCGCAGCTCCACGCTGTCGGGCAGGGCATTCAGGGAATGGCCGCCGTGAATCTGGGTGATCGAGAGCACGAGCTGCTGGTGCGGATCGATGGCGCGGCTGACGATGGCTTGCAGCGCCTGCGTCAGCGCACCCGCGGCCACGATCGTGTCGGTGCCGAGATGCGGCAGGGCGGCGTGCACCCCGTCGCCGCTCACCGTGATGCGGAAGAGATCCATGGCCGCCATCATCGGCCCCGGCCGCACCGCGATCCGGCCGGTTTCGAGGGAGGGCCAGTTATGCAGGCCGAAGACGAGGTCGCAGGGCGCATGGTCGAACAGACCGTCCTCGACCATGACCCGGCCGCCGCCGGCCGCCTCCTCGGCGGGCTGAAAGATGAAGTGCAGGGTGCCGGGGACATCCTTCTGTCGCGAGAGGTAGTCGGCAGCCGCCAGCAGCATGGTCATGTGTCCGTCATGCCCGCAGGCATGGGTCGCGCCGGGCCGGGCGGAGCGATAGGGCAGGGACGATTGCTCGGCAAGCGGCAGAGCGTCCATGTCGGCGCGAAAGCCGATGCGCGGTCCGGCCTGCTTTCCTTCGAGGCTTGCGACCAGTCCTGTCCCGGCAAGGCCTTGACGAACCTTAAGTCCCATCTCGCCGAGACGGGCCGCGAGAAAGGCGGCCGTGTCGCGCTCCTCGAAGGCGATTTCCGGGTTCTGGTGCAGGTGATGCCGCCAGGCGCGATAGGTCGAGGCGCGTTCATCGAAGAAGTCCGACGCCTGCTTGAGGGAGAATGTCATAGGCTGTCCATTCGTTTCAGGTCGGACCCGGCCCCAGCCGCCGTCAGGACCGAGGGCGGCGGCAGGCGGTCGAGGCCGAGATGACAGGCGGCCGCGCTTCCGCCGCCCTTGCCGGAGAGCGCCGGTTCGCTGCTCCGGCAGGCGTCGACGACGAAGGGGCAGCGGCTGCGGAAGGAGCAACCCTCGGGAATGTGGATCGGGTCCGGCGGCTCGCCTTCGAGCAGATAATCCCGCGGCCGGAAGGGTTTCGCTTCCACCGTGCTCACCGAGCTCAGCAGCGTGCGCGTGTAGGGGTGGGCGGGCGTGTCGAAGATCGTCTCGTTGTCGCCGATCTCGACGATCTTGCCGAGATACATGACCGCGATGCGCGCGCAGGCCCGCCGCACCATGGCAAGATCGTGGGAAATGTAGAGATAGGTGATGCCGTGCCTGCGCTGCAGGCTGTCAAAGAGGTCGAGCAGCTTGGCCTGCTCGACCTGGTCGAGCGCGGACAGCGTCTCGTCGAGGATCAGCACGCTCGGTTCGAGAACCATCGCGCGGGCGATGTTGACGCGCTGACGCTGGCCGGCGCTGAGACCGACGGGCAGGGCGTCGTAGAGGTCAGGCGACAGGCCGACCTCCTGCATCACGGCGGAGACCTTTTCCCGCAGGCCGCGCCCGGATGCGAGCCCGTGGATGCTGAGGGGCTCGGCGATGGTGGCGCCGATCGAGACATGCGAGGGGATGGAATTGTAAGGATCCTGCAGCAGGAGCTGGAAGCGGCGGCGCATGGCAAGCAGCGCTTCGCCGCGCAGGGTCGCGACATCGACGCCGTTCACCTCGATCGCCCCGTGATCCGGCGGTTCGAGCGAGGAGAGCAGGCGCGACAGGGTGGATTTGCCGCAGCCGGATTCGCCGATCAGGCCGAGGCTCTCGCCGCGGCGAACTTCGAAGGAAACGCCCCGGACGGCCTGCACGCGGTTCTTCCGGAACAGCGACGCGCGGTCCTTCACCTCATAGGTCTTGGCGACGTCGCGCACGCTGAGGACGACGGGCTCGGCATTGACCTTCGGCACGGCGCCGACGTCGTGCCAGAGACGCGGCACCTTGGCGAGCAGCTCCTTCGTATAGGGATGAACTGGGTTTTTCTGGATGCGGCCGGTATCCTGCGCCTCCACGATCACTCCCTTGTCGAGAACGACGACCGCGTCGGCAATGTCGACGATAGTGCCGAAGGAGGAGGAGACGAAGACGATGGACGTGCCGAAGTCGCGTTGCAGGTCGCGCAGCAGGCGTAGGATCTGAGCGGCGACGGTCACGTCCAGCGGCTGGGTGATGTTGTCGGCGACCAGCAGTTTCGGATTGGAGATGAGCGCATCGACGATCATCGCCCGCTGCATCATGCCGCCGGAGAACTGGAAGGGATATTCGTCGAAGCGCGAACGGGCCGAGGGAATGCGCACGGCATCGAGCAGGTCGACGACGCGCTTGCGCGTTTCCTGGCGGGAAAGGCCGGGCTCGATGGTGCGCAGTTTCTCCTCGATCTGATGGCCCACCGGCACGGTCGGATCGAGCGCCGTGGTCGGATTGGCGCCGATATAGGCGATCTCGCGGCCGCGCAGGCGCGCCATCTCAGCTTCCGGCAGGGCAAGAAGGTTTCGCCCCTGATAGGTCACCGTGCCGGAGGTGACCTGAAGCGGCGGGCGCACCCAGTTGACCAGCGCACGGGAGAGCAGCGTCTTGCCCGAGCCGCTTTCGCCGATGATGCCGAGCACGGATTTCGGCTCGACCTTGAAGCTGACGTCGCAAAGCAGTTTTCGCGCGCCCGAGCCAAGGGAAATGCTGAGGCCTTCGACGTTGAGAAGAGGTTCCGCCGCCATCATGCCGCTCCCTGCAGAATGAGGTTCCGGCTTCTTTCCAGAACGCCGCCGATGAGGTTGAGGCTGCCGAGCGAAAGCGCCAGCAGGCAGCCGGGTACGATGGTGATCCACCAGGCGTTCAGGAGATACTGCGTGCCGCCCGAGATGATCGTGCCGAAGGTCGGCGTCGGTGGCTGGATGCCGATACCGATGAAGCCGAAGATCGCCTCGAAGATCATCATGCGCGCGACATCGAGCACCGCGACGAAGGCGATGGGCGGCAGGATGGAGGGCGCGATATGCCGGACCATGATGCGCAGGTCCGAGGCGCCGATGATGCGGGCGGCGCGCACATATTCCTTCTGACGCTCGGCGAGTGTCACGCTGCGCGCAACGCGGGCATAGATCGGCCAGCCGGAGAGCACGAGTACCGCGACGATGGTGAAGGGGTTCGGGCGCGACATGCCGAGAATGGTGATGGCGAGGATGATGACCGGAATGGACATCTGGATGTCGGTGATGCGCATCAGGACGACATCCGTCCAGCCGCCGCGATAGCCGGAAAAGATGCCGATGGCGCAGCCGAGCACGAACATCAGCACGACGCTGACGACGCCGATCAGGAAGGCGTTGCGCAGGCCGATTAGCGAGCGCAGCAGGAGGTCGCGGCCGAGCTGGTCCGTGCCGAGGAAATAGGGAAGCTTGCCGCCCTCCATGAACACAGGCGGCAGGAACTTGTCGGCGACCGTGATCTTCGTCGCCGAGGCGTCGATGATGAAGGGGCCGAACAGCGTCAGCAGGCAGAGCGCGAGGAAGACGGCGCTTGCCACCTTCATTTCGGGCGAGCGCCAGGCAAGCCGCAGGATGCGGGCATTGACGCTCTGGCCACGGGCGGGCGTGTGGGAAGACTGTGGGGTGGAGGATGCGATGGCCATGGTACCCCTCAGAACTTCAGGCGTCGGTCGATCGTCGTCGAGGCGAAGTCGACGGCGATGTTGATGAAGACGAGCACGGTGCTGGCGAAGATCGCGACCGTCTGGATGATCGGGAAATCGCGCTGGAAGACCGCGTTGATCGTCAGAAGCCCGATGCCGGGGAAGCTGAAGATGTATTCGACGACGAAGAGCCCGCCGAGCAGCATGCCGATCATCTGCGCGCCGAAGCTGTTGAGCAGCGGCACGGCCGCATTGCGCAGCACATGGCGGAACAGCATGGCCCGCGCGCTGAGGCCACGCACCTGGCTGATCTCGTAGAACGGGTCCTGCACGTTCGTCGCGACGGCGACCGAGATCGAGCGGATCATCACCGGCGCAAGCTCCACCGCGACGACGATGGCGGGGATGATGACATAGCCGATGTGCTGGTAGCCGATGGCGGGCAGCCAGCCGGTGCGGGCCGACAGCAGGTAGATCAGCACGATGCCGACCCAGACATTGGGCAGCGAGACGAGGAAGGAGGAAAGGTAGAGCGCAACCTTCTGCGGCCAGCCCCTGTTCCGCACACCGGCCAGGATGCCGAGCGGGATCGAGACGAGACAGGCGAGCAGGAAGCCGCAGGCGGCGAGCAGCAGCGTATAGGGCAGCGCCTTGCCGATCAGTTCGATCACGGCGGCGCGCTCGACCGGCGGCGAGCCGGCGGCATCCTGGGAGCCGCCCGTGGTGCCGCCCTGCTTGCCGCGGATGAAGGAATTGCCGAAGTCGCCCTTGGCGATATCGCCGAGATAGCGCAGGAACTGCACGGGGATGGGGTCGCGCAGCCCGAGGCGCTCGGCCGTTTCCTCCATGGCGCTCGGCGTTGCCATCGGGCCGAGGATGATGCGGATCGGGTCGCCCGGCGCAATGCGCAGCAGCGTGAAGATGACGAAGGCGACAGCCAGGACGATGAGAACGCCCTGACTGATGCGCCGCAAGAAGAATTCCAGGGCAAAAGCCATAATGGATCATCCGGCGATACGGAAAGAAGAGCGGGCGATACGGTGCCGGCGCATCGCCCGCTGGCGGTCAGGACAGCGTCGCCTTGGACAGATCGATGGGGCCGTTCGGATAGAACTTGACGCCGTCGAGCTTGGCGCTCATGGCGCGCAGGAAGACCGAGGAGAAGAGCGAGATGCTCGGCGCCTTCCCGGCGATGAGCGGCAGGGTCTCTTCCTGCAGGATCTTCAGGCGTTCCTCCGTGGAAGTGGCGCCGCGCTCCTTGTCGAGGGAGGCGTCGATATCGGCATCGCTGACGCCGTTGATGAGCGCGAACTTGGAATGGTAGTTCGGCCGCAGCACGAGGTCGGGTTCGGGCGAGCCGGTGATCCAGCCGACATCGATGATATGGCCGGGACCCTGGCCGTCGGCGCGGCGATAGAGCTGCTCTTCCCAGGCGGCGGGCTCGAGAGTGGTGAGCTTTACCGGGAAACCCTGTTCCTGCAGCATGGCGGTGATGAGTTCGCCATATTCGCGCGTCTTCGGATAGAAGCCGACCGAGGTGATGTATTCGATTTCCGGCAGGCCCTGGCCATTGGGGAAGCCGGCCTCGGCAAGCAGGGCCTGCGTCTTTTCCGGGTTGTATTCCGGATAACCCTTCACGTCGGTGAAGCCGAACTTTACCGGGGAGACATGGCAGTTCGAGGCCTGTCCGGCCTCGCCGACCACGGCAAGGACCTGCGAGCGGTCGATGGCATGGCAGACCGCCAGCCGGATGCGTGGATCGTCGAAGGGCGGCTTGTTGCAGCGGAAGTGCAGGTACTTGTTCTCGCTGGACAGCGACCGGTCCGTCTTGAGGTTCGCTTCCTTCTGAAGGGAGAGATACTGCTCCGGCTCCAGACGTTCGGTGAGGTGGTACTGACCGTTGAGAAGCCCGAGCACGCGCGTGTTCGCATCCGGAACATAGGCCCAGACGATCTCCTCGATGGAAGGCTTGCCCTCATGGAATTTGTCGAAGGCGGCGAACTTGATCTGGTCGCCGGTGGTCTCGACATATTTGAACGGGCCGGTGCCGTTCGGGCGCTGCTTCAGCGTCTCCGGATTGGCGACGTCGGCGGCCGAGAGGATCGGCAGGAAGCTCGAGACGTACCAGAAGTTCAGCGCCGGATAGCCGTACCGCTTGGTGCTCAGCCGCACCGTGAAGTCGTCGACGACCTCGACATCGACGCGGCCCGGATACCAGGCCGAGGCCGGGCGGTCGGGGTTGGAGGCATATTCGTAGGTCGCCTTCACGTCGGCCGCGGTGAAGGGCTTGCCGTCATGGAAGGTGACGCCCTGGCGCAGCTTGTATTCCAGCGTGTGCTCGTCGATCACGGACCATTCGGTCGCAAGGTCCGGCAGGATTTCGCCCGGATTGGCCTCGCTCATCGGGCATTTGGTGAGATGGCCGAAGAGAAAGCCCTCGGCGGTGATCTGCGGGGCGACGGTGTGCGAGGTCGGGTCCCAGCTGCTGGTCACGGTGCCGGCGGCTGCGAAGATGAGCGGACCGGAGGCGGCCAGAGCCCGGCTGGCAAGGCTCGGTAGCGAAAGCGCGGCGACGCCGAGGGCGCTCGCCTTCATGAATTCACGTCGGTTGATCGTCACGGTTAGGTTCCCTCTGGTTGGCGAAAAGGCACGCAAAGGGGCGCCGGCCATCAGCCGGAAACTGTCGATGAAATGGATGCCCCTCCTGGAAGGCGGATTTCTTTGGTTCCGCTTGCTCCCATGCCTTTTTGTAAACACAATCGCACTTCTGTTCAAGTGACTTGAATGTGAATGTGGTGTAATTTCTTTCCTGCGACCCCGGACAGGGGCGTGGTCGGCAGATCGCGGGGAAGGGGGGCGGGCCTCGGCCGCGGCGGTTTTCGACGGGGTGCAGCGGGCAGGCAGGCAATAGGGCGGCGGCATCAGGGCTCGAAGAACCGCATGTTGACATTCCGCATTTCTCGATCCTATCGTAACGGAACGTCAATCTGGTGACGGGCGGCAAGGGTGCCGCCATACTTCTGAGCGCAATGTCGCCTCCTGTGCCTCGCATCGTTCCGAGGCTGGGAGGTTTTTTGTTTTCTGGCGGGAGAAAGAAAACAGGCGCGCCCAGCGGACCGGACAGGCGGCATCTCGGCAAGCGGAAGCGATGGGGCGCAAGACCTCACCAGCGGTGGCCGATCAAAAAAAGGGGATCAAATTAAGGGATGAACCGAAACAATGGGAACTCTCAACCGAAATCAGCGGACCTCCGCGCCATGGCGCGTCGGGGTTCTCTTCTCGAAGACCGGATTCATGTCGGTCATCGAGGAAACGCAGTTGCGTGGCACGCTGATCGCCATCGACGAGATCAATGACCGGGGCGGCGTCAACGGGCGCCCCATCGAGCCGATCGTCTACGATCCGGGCTCGGAAATCCGCTCCTACGGGCAATATGCCAAGCGCCTGATGGTCGAGGACGGCGTCAGCACGATCTTCGGCTGCTACACCTCCTCCAGCCGCAAGGCGGTCCTGCCGGTCGTCGAGCGGCTGGATGGCCTGCTCTGGTATCCGACGCTCTACGAGGGCTTCGAGTTCTCGCCGAACGTCATCTATACCGGCGCGACGCCGAACCAGAATTCCGTGCAGCTCTGCCGGGCGCTGATGAGCCAGTTCGGCAACCGCTTCTTCTTCGTCGGCTCGGACTACGTCTATCCGCGCGAATCCAACCGGGTGATGCGGGAACTGGTGCGCAACAATGGCGGGACCATCGTCGGGGAACGGTATCTGCGCCTCGAGGCCGACCGCAGCGAGTTCATGCCGCTGGTGCGCGAGATCAAGCAGGCGCAGCCGGACGTGATCTTCTCCACCGTCGTCGGCGAATCCACCACCTTCCTCTATCAGGCCTATCACGATCTCGGTCTCAATCCGAAGACCGTGCCCATTGCCAGCCTCACCACGACCGAGGCGGAAATCCGCGCCATGGGCTACGATGTCGGGGAGGGGCACTATACGGCGGCGTCCTATTTCCAGGGCGTGGAGACGGCGCGCAACAACAGCTTCGTCAGCCACTACCAGAAGCGCTATGGCGGCGACGAGCCGACCAACATGTGCCTCGAAGCCTCGTATTTTCAGGTCAATCTCTTCGCTCGCACGCTGGAGGAGACCAATTCCCTCGACACCAAGCAATTGCGCACCTTCGTCATGGGGGCGGAATTCGAGGCGCCGCAGGGGAGTGTGTCGATCAACCCCGTCTGGGGCCATGCGGATGTCTGGACGCGCATCGGCCGGGCGAACCGGCAGGGCCAGTTCGACATCGTATTCCAGTCGCAGGCGAGCGTGAAGGCCGATCCCTATCTCATCGGCTACGGCCGTTGTCTGGAGAATTGCTGAATGCAGGAAACGGGAACACGCCGTCCCCCGCGGGAGGAGCGCATGCCGGAAATGTCGAGGGCGGACTACGGTCACGACCGCTGGATCGGTGGGCAAAAGCCGGAGAACCGGCCTGCCGCGGAGGAGCGTCCGCGTCAGGCGGGCCTTCCGGCCGAATTCACCGTCGCCGTCATCGTCGAGCGCGATGACCATGGCGAGTTCCTGATCCGGGAGTTGCAGCGCCAGCGCGTCGCCGTGCGGCACATCTGGCCGAAGCCGGCGCAGATCCCGCTGCAATACGACGCGATCTTCTGCCTGCTTTCGGACGACCTGCCGCAGCGCATTCCCTGGGTGCCGGGGGAGCCGTCCTCCGCGCTGATCCTCGTGGATGACGGCAAGGCGCCGCTCAACCTCAAGCTCGTCCACAACTGCGCGGCGCATGGCATGCTGCATTATCCGGCGACGGCCCGGATGATCCAGGCGGTGCTGATGATGGCGCGCGAGCATTTCCAGTATGAGCGGCGCCTTCGCGGGCGGATCGACAAGCTCGACGAGAACCTGCGCACCATGCGCCTCGTCGAGCGGGCGAAGGCGCTGCTCATCCGCTTGAAAAACCTCAGCGAAGAGGAGGCCTACAACTTCCTGCGCAAGCAGGCGATGGAGAAGCGCGTGACGATCGGCGCCGTCGCCGCGGCGGTGATTGACTCGCACGAACTTCTCAGTTAGCGTTTTCATATTGTCGCGGCAAAGGCGCTGCGCAAATAAGGGTGACGATACCCCACGGGTCCGCGAGAGCGGAGCGTGGGGTTTTTTGTTTTTCTACATGACCTGAAGTCGATCCGGCCAAAGCACGCGATGCGTCGCAGCCGGACCTGCCAGACAAGCGCATTCCCCGCGGCGAGGACGCCGCAAACAAATCCAGAGGCGAAGAGGCCCCGAAACGATCCGCCAGTCCGGCGGAGCGCTTCGGGGCCTTTGTTTTTTGATGGAGACAGAGGGTGAACAAGAACAGGCGCGAATTTCTGAAAATCGGGGCGGCAGCCGGCGCGGTATCGCTGGTGGGCTTCCCTCATATCTGGTCGAAGAATTCCTCGCTGGCCTTTGCGCAGGACGGTGAGATCAAGGTGGGCGTGCTCTTCTCGCTGACCGGCACGACGGCGATCATCGAGGAGTCGCTGAACAAGGCGACGCTGATGGCGATCGAGGAGATCAATGCCAGTGGCGGCATCAACGGGCTGAAGATCACGCCGGTGGTGGAAGACCCGGCCTCGGATCCGGCGACCTTCGCCGAAAAGGCCCGCAAGCTGGTGCTCAGCGACCGTTGCGTTTCCGTCTTCGGCTCCTATACCTCGGCGAGCCGCAAGGCCGTGCTGCCGGTCTTCGAGAAGCAGGAGAACCTCTTCTGGTATCCGACGCTCTACGAGGGCCGCGAATGCTCCAAGAACGTCATCTATACGGGCGCGGTGCCGAACCAGCAGCAGGACGACTTCATTCCCTGGCTGGTCGAGAAGTTCGGCAAGCGCTGGTACCTGATCGGCTCGAACTACATCTATCCGAAGGAAGAGAACAACTACTGCAAAAAGCTGCTCGAAGGGCTCGGCGCGGAGGTCATCGCCGAGGAATACGTGCCGCTCGGTCATTCGGAGTTCTCCTCCGTCATCAACAAGTTCCGCTCGGAAAAGCCCAACGTCATCTTCTCGACGGTGGTCGGCGATTCCGTGGTGGCGCTGCACCGGCAGTATCGTGCGGCCGGCCTTGACCCGGCCACCATGCCGATGGCGAGCCTCACCACCTCCGAGAACGAGGTCGCGGCCATGGGCGGTGATGCCGCCGCCGGCCATTTCACCTCCGCGCCCTACTTCATGGTCTTCGATTCCCCGGAGAACCAGCGCTTCGTCGAGGCCTACCGCTCCCGCTGGGGCGGCGACAAGGTCACGCATTTCGTCTCGGAATCCTCCTACTTCCAGGTCCACCTCTTCAAGCAGGCGGTCGCCAAGCTCGCGGCGAGCGACATCGGTCCGCTCGCCATCCGCGAGGCGGTGAAGAACGAGCAGTACAAGGCGCCGCAGGGCCTCGTGAAGGTGGAGCCGGAGAACCTGCACTGCTGGCTGCGCCCGAAGATCGGGCAATGCAAGGCGGACGGGCAGTTCGAGATCCTGACGCAATCGGCCGACTGGCTCGAGCCCAATCCCTACAGCGCCTATCCCAACCAGAAGTGCACCGCCGAAGGCCTCAAGGAGGTCTGATCCCCCGAGCAGCCGGCGGCCGTCTTCCGGGCGGCCGCCGGTCCAACCTCCTGGAGAAGGTGCCGATGGACTTCGTCGTTTCGCAAATTCTGACAGGCCTCAGCCTGTCCTCGATCCTGCTTCTCGTGGCCCTCGGGCTTGCGATCATCTACGGGGTGACCGGGGTCATCAATCTCGCCCATGGCGAATTCGTGATGCTCGGCGCCTACTGTGCCTGGCTGCTGCAAAGCCAGTTCGGCTGGAGCCTTCTGGCAAGCCTTGCCGTCATCTTCCTCCTGATCGCTGCGCTCGGCTGGCTGATCGAGGTCGCGGTCATCCGCCATCTCTATGACCGGCCGCTGGACACGATCCTCGCGACCTGGGGCCTTGGCGTCATGACGCAGCAGATCGTGCGTCTGACGGCCGGCGGCGAGCTGCGCTACGTGCAGATGCCACCGTCGCTCTCCGGCAGCGTCGATATCCTCGGCGCGACCGACTCGGCCTACCGCCTCTTCGTGCTCGCCGTCGCGCTCGGCCTCTTCGTGCTGACCTGGTGCATCTACCGCTACACGTCCTTCGGCCTGAAGCTTCGGGCGATCACCCAGAACCGCGCCATCGCATCGAGCTTCGGCATCAATTCCGCCCGCGCCTACCGGCTGACCTTCGCCTATGGGGCCGGTATCGCCGGACTTGCCGGCGCGCTGATCTCGCCCCTGAAGAGCGTGTCGCCGGAAATGGGCACGACCTATGTCGTCGACGCCTTCATGGTGGTCGTGCTCGGCGGCGTGCAGAGCCTCGTCGGCACGCTCGCAAGCTCCACCGTGCTCGGCGAAGCCTCCGGCCTTCTTGCCTATTACAGCAACGACACGATCGCCAAGGCGCTCGTCCTCATCGCCATCGTCATCATCATCCGGTTCCGGCCGCAGGGCTTGTTCGCCCCGCGTGTGCGCGCCTGACCGCCCGCGTCAACGAGAGGTTCCGCCTTGTCTGGAAAAGTCTCCCGCCAAATCCTTCTCTCCGGCGTCGTCTGTCTGGCGATCCTCGCCGTGCCCCTGCTGGTCGACGACGCCTTCCTGCTCAACAAATATGCCCGTTACCTGATCTTCGGCATGCTGGCGATCGCGCTCAGCCTGTCCTGGGGCTATGCCGGCATCCTCAATCTCGGCCAGGCCACGACCTTCGGTCTCGGCTCCTATTGCATGGCCATGTTCCTGAAGCTGAAGACGGTACCGATCCATACCGGCAGCGACGGCCTTCCCGACTTCATGGTCTGGAACAACGTCACCGAACTGCCCTGGATCTGGTCGCCCTTCTATTCCATGCCCATCGCGCTTCTCGCAGGCATCCTTGTCCCGGCGCTGTTCGCCGCGCTTCTCGGCTGGTTCATGTTCGGCGGGCGCATCGCCGGGGTCTATGCGGCGATCATCACGCTCGCCGCCATGGTGGTGGTCAACCTCATCATCGTCGACCAGCAGAGCTATACCGGCGGCTTCAACGGCATCACCGACCTTGCGCAGTTCGACATTGCCGGTCTGACCTTCGATGCCTATTCCGCCTCAACCTATTATCTCGTGGCGGCCTGCCTCACCGTCACGCTGTTCTTCGCGCTCGCCGTCTCGCGCAGCAAGACCGGCCTCATCCTGCAGGCGGTGCGTGACCAGGAGGAGCGGGTACGCTTCTTCGGCTACGATGTCGCGCTCTACAAGACCGTCGTCTTCGCCCTTTCCGCTGCCATCGCGGGCCTTGCGGGCATGCTCTACACGATCGTCATGGAATTCGCCTCGCCGACCTTCCTCGGCGTGCCGCTCAGCCTTTCCATCGTGATCTGGGTCGCCGTCGGCGGCCGGCAGAGCCTCGTCGGCGCCATGCTGGGGGCGATCCTCGTCACCGGCGTGCAAGGGGCGCTCTCGGAATCCGAAGCCTTCCTCGAAACCTGGACCCTCGTCATGGGCGGCCTGTTTGTCCTCATCGTGCTGTTCATGCCGAAGGGGCTGGCGGGCGCCTTCGAAGCCCTCGTGCGCCGCTTCCCTAAGGCAGAGCGCGAGGGCGGCGCCCGCCATGCCACCGAGCATTCCCCATCCAAATCCCAACCCCATCTCGGAGGTGCGCTATGACGTCCGCCCGCGCGCAATTGCTCGCGCTCAACCAGGTGACCGTCGCCTTTTCGGGTTTCATCGCGGTCGACCGGCTCGACTTCGAGGTGGCGGCGGGCGAGCTGCGCTGCCTGATCGGCCCGAACGGTGCCGGCAAATCGACGACGCTCGACCTCATCTGCGGCAAGTCCCGCATCACCTCGGGCGAAATCGTCTTCCGCGGCGCGCCCATCCACGCCCTGAGGGAGTTCCGCATCGCCCGCACCGGCATCGGCCGCAAGTTCCAGGTGCCGAGCGTCTTCCGCGAACTGACCGTGCGGGAAAACCTGGAGATCGGCTGCTCGCGCGATCCGGGCGTCTGGCGCAATCTCTTCCGCTTCTCGGGTGGGGCGGACACCGAGCGGCTGGAGCGCCTCGCCGTGCTGGTCGGGCTGGAAGACCAGCTCGAAACCCAGGCCGCGCAGCTCTCGCACGGCCAGACGCAATGGCTGGAGATCGCGCTGATCCTCGCCCAGGACCCGGCGCTCATCCTCATGGACGAGCCGACCGCCGGCATGACGGCGCATGAGACCAACATGACCGCCGAGCTCTTCAACCGGCTGCGCGGCAAACACACGCTGATCGTCGTCGAGCATGACATGGGCTTCGTGCGCGACATCGCCGAGACGGTTTCGGTGATGCATCAGGGCAAGCTGCTCGCGCAGGGCACCGCCGATGCGGTTTCGCAGGATGCGAAGGTCCGTGAGGCCTATCTCGGTTCGGGAGGCATCGGCCATGCTTGAGCTTTCCGATGTCGACGGCTTCTACGGCCGCAGCCGCGCCCTTCAGTCGGTCTCGCTCTCGGTGCGGGAAGGCGAGTTCCTGACGGTGCTCGGGCGCAACGGCGTCGGCAAGACGACGCTGCTGCGCACCATCCTCGGCCTCATGTCGCGCTGCGCCGGCTCGATCCGGCTCGACGGGGCGGAGATCAACAGCCTGCCGACCCATATGCGGGCGCGTGCCGGGCTCGGCTACGTCCCGCAGGGGCGGGGCATCCTGCCGAACTTCACCGTGCGCGAGAACCTGCTGCTCGGCACCTTCGCCGCGGAAAAGCCGGCGCGCACGATCCCCGATCACATCTTCGACCTGTTCCCGATCCTGAAGGAATTCCTCGGCCGTCGCGGGGGCAATCTCTCCGGCGGCCAGCAGCAGCAGCTCGCCATCGCGCGGGCCCTGCTGTCGGAGCCGAAGATCCTGCTTCTCGACGAGCCGACGGAGGGCATCCAGCCCAACATCGTCGAGCAGATCGAGGACGTGCTGATCGACCTCAACCGCAAGCACGGCCTCGCCGTGATCCTCGTCGAACAGAACATCAAATTCGCGCGGCGGGCCTCGCACCGCTTCGCGATCCTCAATCGCGGAAGCGTGGCGGTGTCGGACGACATCGGCGCGCTCGGCGATGACCTCATCCAGAGCCACCTCGTCGTCTAAGGAGACTTGAAATGTATCATGGTGACATCAGCAGCAGCAAAGACACCGTTGGCGTTGCTGTCGTGAACTACAAGATGCCGCGGCTGCACACCAAGGCCGAAGTGCTGGAAAATGCCCGCAAGATCGCCGCGATGGTGGAGGGCATGAAGGTTGGCCTGCCGGGCATGGATCTGGTCATCTTCCCGGAATATTCGACCCACGGGATCATGTACGATTCCAAGGAGATGTACGAGACCGCCTCGCAGATCCCGGGCGAAGAAACGGCGATCTTCGCCGAGGCCTGCCGCAAGGCCAATGTCTGGGGCGTCTTCTCGCTGACCGGCGAGCGCCACGAGGAGCACCCGCACAAGGCGCCCTACAACACGCTCATCCTCATGAACAACAAGGGCGAAATCGTCCAGAAGTACCGCAAGATCATGCCCTGGGTGCCGATCGAGGGCTGGTATCCGGGTGACTGCACCTATGTGTCCGAGGGCCCGAAGGGCCTGAAGATCAGCCTCATCATCTGCGACGACGGCAACTACCCGGAGATCTGGCGCGACTGCGCCATGCGGGGCGCCGAGCTTATCATCCGCTGCCAGGGCTACATGTATCCGGCCAAGGAGCAGCAGGTGCAGATCTCCAAGTCCATGGCCTGGGCGAACAACGTCTATGTGGCGGTCGCCAATGCCGCCGGCTTCGACGGGGTCTACTCCTATTTCGGCCATTCCGCGATCGTCGGCTTCGACGGGCGCACGTTGGGCGAATGCGGCACGGAGGAGAACGGCATCCAGTATGCGCAGCTCTCCGTCTCGGCCATCCGCGATGCCCGTCGCAACGGCCAGTCGCAGAACCATCTCTTCAAGCTGCTGCACCGTGGCTATACCGGCATGATCAATTCCGGCGAAGGCGACCGCGGCGTCGCCTCCTGCCCGTACAACTTCTACGCCAAATGGGTGAACGACCCGGACGGGACGCGCGAAATGGTCGAGGCCATGACCCGCGGCTCGGTCGGCACGGATGAATGCCCGATCGAGGGCATTCCCAACGCCAACGCCCATCGCTGACGCAAGCCGGACCATCCGGCCGTCGCGCCGGGTGGTCCCTTCAACAAAAGAGACATGAGGGGAACGAACGTGTCTACACAGTCCACAGGGCCAGGCGATCTGTCGCCGCTCGATGCCGACCACGTGCTCGGCGAAGAATACGAACATGCGCCCGTGCCGCTTTCGGCCCGGCACAGCCTCTTTTCCATGGTGACGGTCTGGGCCGGGTTCCCGGCGATCATCACCGGCTCCATGACGGGCTCGATCCTCGTGCTCGGCATGGGCTTTTCCCGCGCGCTCGTCGCGATGGTGCTCGGCAACCTGATCATGTTCGCCTATGTCGGCGCGCTCGGCCTTTCGGCGACGAAGAGCGGGCGAAACTTCGCACTGATCGCCTCCGGCGTCTTCGGCACCAAGGGCTATGCGCTCGCCTCCGGCCTGCTCTCGACGCTGCTGCTCGGCTGGTTCGCCGTGCAGACAGGCATTACCGGAGCGCTGATCGCCTCGACCTACGGGATGAGTTATGTGGCGATGACCATCGTCGCGGGCCTGCTCTATATCGCCATCACCTTCATCGGCGTGCGCGGCCTGCACCTGATCGGCCTCGTCTCGGTGCCGCTGTTCTTCGTGCTCGGGCTCTTCGTGGTGATGCACGCGGCCTCGACCACCACCTTCGACGCGATCTGGAACTATGCCGGCAACAACGGCGTCGCCACCATGTCGATGGGGGTCGGGCTGACGGTCGTCATCGCGCTCTTCATCGATGCCGGCACGGTGACCGCCGACTTCAACCGCTGGGCCAGGACCGGCAGCCATTCGCTCATCGCGACCTTCTCGGCCTTCCCGGTCTCCAATCTCGTCGCCATGCTGGTCGGCGGCATCCTGACGGCGGCGCTGGCGGTGCCGAACGCCAATCCGTTCGGGGCGGACAACATGTTCGGCTACATGAACACGTTGCAGATCGGCTGGCTCAGCGCGCTCGCCTTCCTGTTCCTCTACATCAATCTCGGCTCGGTCTGCTCGCACTGCCTCTACAATGCGGCGACCGGCTGGTCGCGCATCCTCGGCTCGAAGATGCGGCTGCTCGCCGTGGTGCTCGGCGTGCTCGGCATCGTGATCGCCGCCGGCAATGTCTGGGCTTTCTTCATCCAGTGGCTGTCGCTGCTCGGCATCGTGGTTCCGCCCATCGGCATGATCCTCCTGGTCGAGGCCTACATCTTCAAGAGTGCGGGCGCGATGGAAAAGGAATGGCGTTCGACGCCGTTTCTTTCCTGGGCGATCGGCTCGGCCGTCGGCTTCGTTGTCGAATTCTACGCGCCGCAGTTTTCCACGGCCATCAGCGCGGGCCTCGTCGCCGGCATCGCCCATCTCGCGCTGTCCTCGCTGAAGGACCGGCGCACCGCTGCGGGCGCTTCCGCCTGAAACCGGCGGCGCGCCCCGAATGCTCATGTTCAACGAAGGAAGAACAGAATGACGCTCGACTACGAAATCTTCGGCCTCGGCGATTTCGCCCTGCAGAACGGCGCGATCCTGCGCGACGCCAAACTGGCCTACAAGACCTTCGGAACGCTCAATGCCGCGAAGGACAATGCCATCGTCTATCCGACCTGGTATTCCGGCCAGCACTACGACAACGAATGGCTTGTCGGCCGGGGCATGGCGCTCGATCCCGACAGGTACTTCATCATCATTCCGAACATGTTCGGCAACGGCCTTTCCTCCTCGCCGAGCAACACGCCGGAGCCCTACAATGCCGCCCGCTTCCCGAAGGTGACGGCCTATGACAATGTCCGCGCCCAGCACCGGCTGGTGACGGAGCACTTCGGCATTTCGCACCTGCGCATGGTGACCGGCTGGTCGATGGGCGCGCTGCAGACCTTCCATTGGGGCGCCATGTACCCGGATATGATGGACCTGCTCGTGCCCTTCTGCGGTTCGGCGAAATGCTCGCGCCACAACTTCGTCTTCCTGGAGGGCGTGAAGGCGGCGCTGACGGCGGACGATGCCTTCCAGAATGGCTGGTACACGACAAAGCCGCACAAGGGCCTGCGGGCCGCCGCCCGCGTCTATGCCGGCTGGGGTTTCTCGCAGTCCTTCTACCGCGAGGAACTGGACCTGAAGACGCTGGGCTATGCCTCGCTCGAGGATTTCCTCGTCGCCTTCTGGGAGGGTTTCTTCCTGCCGAAGGACCCCAACAACCTGCTCACCATGCTGTGGACCTGGCAGAACGGCGACATCTCGGCGAACGACCTCTTCAACGGCGACTACAAGGCCGCGCTCGGCGCGATCAAGGCGAAGACCTATGTCATGCCCGGCGGAACCGATCTCTACTTCCCGCCGGAGGACAGCCAGAACGAGGTCGCGAACATGCCGAACGCGACCTATGTGCCGATCCCCTCGATCTGGGGGCACTTTGCCGGCGGGCCGGGCACCAATCCCGTCGACGTCAAGTTCCTGGACGACAAGCTGAAAGAACTGCTGGCGTCCTGATCCCCCAAGCGCCGCGACGGCTGGAGCGTCGCGGCGCCAACTTCATGAGGTCTATCGTGACGAACCTGGATGCCTATCGCATTTCCAGCGAACCCTTCTATCGGCCGGTCGAAAGCGAGATCGCGCTGTTCGAGGCCGCCCACAAGAGCCGCATGCCCGTCATGCTGAAGGGGCCGACCGGCTGCGGCAAGACGCGCTTCGTCGAGCACATGGCCTGGCGGCTGGGCAAGCCGCTGATCACCGTCTCCTGCCATGAGGACATGACGGCCTCGGATCTCGTCGGGCGCTATCTGCTCGACACGGACGGCACGGTCTGGCACGACGGGCCGCTGACCCTTGCCGTGCGCGAAGGGGCGATCTGCTATCTCGACGAGATCGTCGAGGCGCGGCAGGACACCACCGTCGTCATCCATTCGCTGACCGACGACCGGCGCATCCTGCCGCTTGAAAAGAAGAACGAGGTGGTGCGGGCGCATCCGGATTTCCACGTCGTCATCTCCTACAATCCCGGCTATCAGAGCGTGCTCAAGGATCTGAAGGAATCGACCAAGCAGCGCTTCGGCGCGATCGCCTTCGGTTATCCATCGCCCGAGATCGAGGCGGAGATCGTCGCCCGGGAGGCGGGTATAGACCGGCGCACGGCGGAAACGCTGGTGCGTATCGCCGAGCGCTCGCGCAATCTCAAGGGGCAGGGGCTGGAGGAAGGGGCCTCCACCCGCATGCTGATCAATTCCGGCCTGCTGATCGCAGCCGGCATCGCTGTCGAGGCAGCCTGCCAGGTTGCCATGGTCGTGCCGATCACCGACGATCCGGACCTGCGCGACGCGCTGACCGGCGCGATTGCCGCCTGCCTCTGAGGCCGTCATGCAGGAGGCCGCAACCCTCGAAATGTCAGATGGATTCCCGCCGGAATGGCGGGAGCGCTGGCGTACCGCGCATGGCCGCATCGATCATGCCGGTTATGGCGATCTCGTCGCGACGGCCTATCGCCGCGCCGGGCCGGCCCTTGCTGCCCGTATCGACCCCGCCTTCGCGGTGGAGCTCGCCTCCGCCGTCTCCATGGTCGCGATCCGCGCCGGCAGACTTGCCGCCAGCCTCGTACCGCAGGCGGCGCTTCTTGCCGCGCGCCGCTTCGACGCCGCTGCGATGCATGCCTGGGCGGCGGCGGTGGAGGATGTGGCGCGCCGCGCGCCGGAGGCCACGCTTCCTCTGCTGGAAAATACCCGCCGGCTTGTCGATGCGCTGGAGGCGCCGGATTTCATCGCCTTCGTCCGCATGGGCCTTCATCTCGGCGGCAAGGATGCGGCCCGTCGCCGGGCCTTCTTCGCGCTCGAAAGCGGCGAGGCGATCCGCCTCGTCGACGGGCGCTCTGCGGATGGCGGCCTTGCAGAGTGGCGTCATGGTCTCGGTCTCTATCTGAGCGCCCTCTGGGGGATTGCGCCACCCATTGCCGAGGCGCCGCCGGACGCGCCCGAGCAGATGCGACGCCGATCCGGTTTCGGTGGCGGCGGCATACGCCTGCCGGCGGCCTTTGCCGGTTTCGAGGGTGATGAGGCCAGGCTGCTCTACCGTGCCGCCGTCGCCCATATCGGCGCGCATCACCGTTTCACACGGGTGAAATTTCCTGCCGCCGGGCTGAAGCCGCTGCAGGTCGCGCTCGTTTCGCTCATCGAGGACGCCCGCGTCGAAAGGCTCGCCGCCCGGCAGATGCCCGGGCTTGCGTCCCTCTGGCGGCGCTTCCACGTCGCCCGGCCGGAAGGCCCACCCATCGCCATCGCCCTGATGGCCCGGCTTTCGCGGGCGCTGGCGGACCCGGACTATGCCGATCCGCATGGCTGGGTGGAGAAAGGTCGTAGCCTGTTTGCCGAGGCGATTGGCGTCGACATCGGCGACCAGCAGCTCAGCCGCCGCATCGGCGGGTTGCTCGGCAACGATATCGGCCAGATGCGCCTGCAGTTCGACGCCAAGACCTACGTCGTCCAGCCGGCCTATCGCGACGACAACATGGGCATATGGGATTTCGGCCCGGACGAGAACCAGGCGCCGGTCGAGATCGAGGCCATGCTGGAGGGGGCGCGGATCGAGCAGCAGGCCGGCGACGACGGGCGCCGGGAGGAGGGCGAGGACGGGGAGACGGCGCGCGGCCGGTTGGCCGAGGCGCGCGATGACGAGAGCCTGCTCGTCGCGCGCTATCCGGAATATGACCACGTGACCGGCCGGTACCGGCCCGACTGGTGCCGGGTGCGGGAGATGCCGGGACCGGTCGGTTCGACCCGGCATGCGACGGCCTTGAGCGAGGCGCGGTCCGATCTCGTCGAACGGCTTTCGGCGCTGATCAAGGCGTCGCGGATCAGCCGCCAGCAGCGTGTCCGCGGCCAGACCGAAGGGGAATTCCTCGATATGGATGCCAGCATCGCGGCGATGATCGCGCGGCGCGCGGGGGAGGTGCCCGATACGCGTGTCTATGGCCGCTACGAGCGCCGCGCGCGTGACATGTCGGTGCTCGTCCTGATCGATGCGTCACGCTCGACGATGGAAAGGGTGCGCGGTTCCGATGGCTCCGTGCTGGAGATGGAGCTGTTATCGACGGCGCTGCTTGCGCGGGCGATGACGGATGTCGGCGATCCCTTCGCCATCGCCGCCTTCTGTTCCGACGGGCGGGAGGACGTGCGCTACATGCGCGTCAAGGATTTCGACCGGCCCTTCGACCGCTTTGCCGTCGCGCGCCTTGCCGGCCTGTCGGGCGATTATTCGACGCGGCTCGGCGCGGTCGTGCGCCATGCCGGCGGCGATCTCCGGCGGCAGCGGAACTATCGCCGGCTGCTGCTCATCGTCACGGACGGCGAGCCCTCCGACATCGATGTCGACGACCGGCGCTATCTCGTGGAGGATGCCCGCATGGCCGTGCACGAACTCTCGCGCGAGGGGATCGATACCTTTTGCGTCGCGCTCGATTCCCAGGCGGATTCCTACGCGCAACGCATCTTCGGCCCGCGCGGCGCGATCCGCATCGACTCGATCGAGCGGCTCGATAAATTGCTGCCGGCGATCTATCTGCGCCTGCGTGCCTAGGGCAGTTCCGGTGCCGCCGCTTCGGCCGAAATGCGTGGGGCCGTTTTACGACGGCGGCATTTTCTCGAATGTCGGCACTGCCGGATCGAGATGGTCCCAGGCATGCCCGGCCGCGGTCCAGGAGACCAGTTGCGGCCTGTAGCGGCTCGGGTCATCGAGGCTCGCCGGGGTGACGATGAAGATATCGGGGGCGTCCGGGAACGTCATGTAGACGGCCGAACCGCAGGTCGGGCAGAAGGCGCGCCGCTTCACCGTGCCGCCATCGCCGACGGACTGCCAATACGATGCGTTGCCCTCCACCTTGACCGCGGCGGCGACGAAGGTCAGGTGAGACTGGTGTCCGGTGCCGCTGTCGCGCTGGCATTGCCGGCATTGGCAGTCGACCATGACGGCCGGTTCCCCCGAGACTTCGTAGCGGATCGCACCGCAGGCACAGCCGCCGATATAGGGTCTGCTCATCTTTTCCTCCTGTCTCACTGCAACGTTTCGGCGGACGCCGTTTCCGCGGCCACCGTCTCGAACCGCCTGACGACCTTCTTCCAGCCCTCGCTCATGTTGCGATAGGCGGTGTCGTTCTTCGGAAGCAGGAAGCCGGAATGGACGAGGCTGAGGCGCGTGCCCGTATCAGTTCTGCCGAGCGTGAAGGTGACGACGGTCTCCAGTTTCGAGCCGTAACCCTCATTGTCCTCATGGCCGCCTTTCCAGGCATAGGACAGCCGCTCGTTCGGCACGACCTCCAGCACCTCGCAGTGAATGGTGCCGTCCCAGGCGCCGGCCGGCGTGGTCTGAAAGGTGAAGCGGTTGCCGACGACAGGGGCAAAGCCCTTCGGCATCATCAGCCAGCGGCCGATCAAGTCGCCGCTGGTCAGGGCCTTCCAAAGCACATCCGGCGTGTGGGGGAAGATGTCGTCGAGCACGATGGCCTGTGCATCCGGCTTCACGGCTTGGTTCATGGATCGATTTCCTTCAGCAGGGTTCTCAGATCGGCGAAGCGCTCGCGCCAGAAGACACCGTAATGGCTCATCCAGTCGGCCAGCGGCTCCAGCCCCTCGGGTTGGGCACGGTAGTAGACGTTGCGGCCCTCGGGGCGTTCGCTGACGAGGCCCGCCTGTTTCAGGGATTTCAGATGCTGCGAGATGGCGCCCTGGGTGACAGTGCTGCCCCGCGTCAGTTCGACCACGGTGATTTCCCTGGCGTTGACGATACGCTCGAACACCGCTCGCCGCGTGGGATCGGCGAGGGCGCGCATGACGGTGGTGATGGTTTCGGCTTCGATCATGGAAAATTAAATAGCAGACACTAATCAATTAGTAAAGGCTATTGATTTTAGCGCGCCGTTTTCGGACGGTGAATTTTCTGCCGCAGCCAATTCCGCCAGGCCGGAGCGGCGGTTAAGGTGCCGCTGCCCTTGCGAGAAAAAAGCGGAGACGGCCCGATGACGACGACAACAGTGGACGATGTGCTCGATCGCGCCGGCACCGGCGCCTACCAGCGGCGGCTTCTGGCGATATTCGGTCTCGTCTGGACGGCCGATGCCATGCAGGTGCTTGCGGTCGGCTTCACGGCTGCCTCGATTGCGGCAACCTTCGACCTGACGGTTCCCCAGGCCCTGCAGACCGGTACGCTGTTCTTCCTCGGCATGCTCGTGGGGGCCGCGGGCTTCGGCCGGCTGGCCGACCGCATCGGCCGACGACGGGTGCTGATCGTCACGGTCGCCTGCGATGCGCTGTTCGGCACGCTGTCCGTCTTCGCGCCCGATTTCGCTTTCCTCCTCGTGTTGCGGTTCCTCACCGGCGCCGCCGTCGGCGGCACGCTGCCCGTCGACTATGCGATGATGGCGGAGTTTCTGCCGGCGCGAAACCGGGGTCGCTGGCTGGTCATGCTGGAGGGCTTCTGGGCGCTTGGCACGCTCATCGTCGCGCTCGTCGCCTGGGCCGTCAGCCTCGCGGGCCTTGCCGATGGCTGGCGCTACATCTTTGCCGTGACGGCCATTCCCGCCCTGCTCGGCATCGGCTTGCGTTTCCTCGTGCCGGAATCGCCCCTCTATCTGCTGCGCCTCGGCAAGGTGCAGGAGGCGAAGGCCATTCTCGACCGCATTCTCGCGGTCAATGGCAAGCCGCCGCTGGCGGCGGATGTCTCGCTCGCGTCGGCGGCAAATCTGCCCCGGTCCGGCATCTTCTCGCCGGAACTGCGCCAGCGCAGCCTGATGATCCTGGCAATCTGGTTCCTGGTCTCGATCTCCTACTACGGCGTCTTTACCTGGCTGCCGCCGCGGCTTGCGGGCGAAGGGTTCGGTTTCGTCCGGGGCTATGGCTTCCTCGTCTTCCTCGCGCTCGCCCAGATCCCCGGCTATGCGCTCGCCGCCTACGGTGTCGAGAAATGGGGTCGCCGGCCGACATTGATCGGCTTCTGCCTGCTGTCGTCACTCGGATGCCTGCTGTTCGTGGTGGCGGGAACAGCACCGCTGATCGGCACCTCCCTGCTGATCATGAGCTTCGCCCTGCTCGGCACCTGGGGTGCGCTTTATGCCTTCACGCCGGAACTCTACCCCACGGCGTCGCGGGCGACCGGCATGGGCATGGCGGGCGCCATGGCAAGACTTGGCGGGCTGCTGGCGCCCTCGCTGATGGGGTTCGTGGTCGAGCGCAGCTTCGGCCTGGCGATCGGCATCTTCGCCGCCCTGTTGATCGCCGCGGCATGTGCCGCCGTGCTGATCGACGCGGAAACGCGGCACGCGTCGCTGGCTTGAACGGCACATGCCCACCGTCTTGCCGCATTCTCCGCCCTACACTGGGCGCGGAGGACATTGCCATGATCCGATATCTTGCCGCCGCCGTTTTCATCCTTTCCTGCGGGCCGATCCATGCGGCCGAGCCTGACTACTATGACAACCGGTCCGATGCGGCGGCGCTGGTGACGTCGCTCTACAACGCGATCGATCGCAAGGAATATGCCCGCGCCTGGGACTATTTCGGGGAGCGGAAACCGGTCGCCGATTTCCAGGCCTTCGCACAAGGCTATGCCACCACGGAGGCCGTCGATGCCGTGACTGGCGCCGTCAGCGAGGAAGGTGCGGCCGGCAGCGTCTACTATCAGGTCCCCGTCGCCATCCGCGCCCATCACGCGGATGGAACGGAGGCGGTCTTTGCCGGCTGTTACGTGGTGCGACAGGTAAATCCCGCGATCCAGGAACCGCCTTTCCGCCCCCTGCAGATCGAAAGCGGCAGCCTGGATAGAAGAACCGGTCGCCTCGACGCCGCCCTGCCGGAGCAATGCGGCGAGATGCCCTCGCCTTGAACGGATCAGCATGCGGGCGAATGCGGACGGCGGATTCTTTGTCCAGCCGGTAAAAAAACCGTCGTCGTGTTCGCCGCCTGCAAAGCCTGTTCGCCGACGTCCGAGACGGTCCGCCCTTCGCAACCGTACCGTCCGCACCCACTGAATGGTGGGGGAAATGGCTCCTACTTCGCCCGAAGCCGGAGCATTTGCGATGACGACCGCACCGTTTGCCATGCAGCGGCTCTCCACCGAGGATGTTCCACGGCGGGAGCGGATGGCGTTCCTGCATGATTTCATGGCGCTCCATGTCTGGGGAGGGCGCCGGCTGCTGCCACCCGATCTAGACACGTTCCGCGTCGACCTCGAGGCGATGACCCTGCCGAGCGGGCTCATGGTCTCCAGCGGTTTCTTCACCCCGATGCGGGGCGTTCGGGCGCGCGACCTCCTTCAGGACGGACGCCAGAACTATGTCTGGACGATCCAGAACGACGAACGCGAGATTTCCGTCGAAGGCAAGGCGCCGATCAAGGTGGCCCCGGGCGATCTCGTGCTGATAAGCGAGGGGATATTCCATGAATGCTGGCATGGAAATCTCACCCACTTCGACTTCGTCTCGCTAGACCGCCAGCTTCTTGCCGACCGTGCCCCGCGCCTCGATCTGGAAGCGAGCTATGTGATCCCGGCAAGCGCCGGGGGCATGCCGCTTCTGAAGAACTATGTCGACTTGATCCGTGGCAATCCGCCGGGTTCCGCCAGGATCGGCGAGGCCGCCGCGCGTCATGTCTACGATCTGACGGCCCTGGTTCTCGATGGTTTCGTGCGCGGCGGCGCCGAGCGGAACGAAATCAGCATTGCGGCGGCCCGGCTCAAGCTCGTCCAGAAGGATATCCGCGAGCGCCTTTGCGATCACGGCCTTCATATCGAGGCCGTTGCGAGGCGCCAGGGCGTCACGGTGCGTTATGTCCAGCGCCTCTTCGAGAATGTCGGCACGACCTTCACGGATTTCGTTCGCGAGCAGCGGCTCGAATATGCCCTCCGCCTGCTGCGGGAACGCGACCGTGCCTCCAGCACGATCACGACCATCGCCTACGATGCCGGGTTTTCGGAGGTCTCGTCCTTCAATAGGGCCTTTCGCAAGCGCTTCGACGCCACGCCCTCCGAGATCCGGGCGGAGATCCTGAGCCGCTGAGTGCCCGCAGAAAATAACACGTGGCTTGTTCGCCACCCGCAACGGTCGTTCGCCCACAGCGCAGACGCACCGGACAGCTCGAGCACATCTGGGCCTTCAGTCTTGAAACCGGGAGATATCATGAGACGACTGGGAATAGTGGGCGTTGTCGCCCTTTCACTTGCCGGCTGCGCGCAGACGACCGGCAGCTCGGGAACAAGGGAAGCCGCCAGCCGGACGACGTCTTCCACGCGGGTCGAACGGCAGAAGGTGCGGACCGAGAAGAAAGATGCCTGCGCGGAGGCGATGCAGGCGCAGACGAATGCCGCGATGCTGGGCGGTGCGCTCGGCATGGTGGGCGGTTTTGGCGGTTTCGCCGGGCGCGGCGGGGCGGTTGCCGGGCATATCGCCTCGACGGCAGGCGGCGTGATCGCCAATCAGGCCGCCAACGACATGCAGGATTGTTATTAGGCCGGCCTCAGGAGGCTTCCTTCAGGATGGCCGCGAAAAGCGGGTCGAAGGCGCGGCGGATGGGGTCGGCGGCCGCGCCGAGGGCGACGGCCCAGGGATCCATCGTGCCGAGCTGAAGGCGGGGAAGGGTGCGATCCGGCCGTTCGACATTGGAGGGCATCAGCGGGAAGATCGCCTCGAAGAGCCGCCGCGCCAGGGGTTGCGGCGCGCTGCCGGTGAGAATGACGGTCTGGGGGTCGAACAGGGTCTCGACCATGTGTACGGCCTGCCGGAAATCCGCCGCCGCCCCGGCGAGCCAGGACAGGATACGCGGATCGTCCGCCTCGGCGAGCCGTTCCACGGCGTCATAGGCATCGGTCGTCGCGCTATCGAGGCCGAGAAGCTGGAAGAGCGAGGCGAGGGAGGCGCGATGTTCCAGCGGCAGCACGGTGCCGCCGCGTGAAAACAGCACCATGCCGATTTCGCCGGCATTGCGGTGGCTGCCGGTATAGAGCTCACCGCCAAGGATGAGGCCCGCGCCGATGCCGTAACCGAGATAGAGGCAGACCACATGGTCGAGCCCGTCGGCCGCGCCGTTCATGCGTTCGGCCGTGGCGCAGGCGGTGGCGTCGCTCTGCAGGCTCGTTTGCAGCCCCGAGCCGGCCGACAGCGTTTCCAGAAGCGGGAAGGTCTGCCACTTGCCCATCATCCAGCGGTCGTCGTCCGGCGGCTCCAGCCCGAAGGGGCCGGGCATGGCGACGCCGAGCCCGGTAAGCCGCTGGGCGGAGACCGGAATGCGGGCGGCAAGCTCGGCGCGCACCGTCTCGATCAGGTCGAGGATCACGCGGCTGCCGCCGGCGGGGTCGCCGGGCGGAAGGTTGGCGACCGCGCGGGCATGTTCGCGGCCGAGAAGATCGACCGCGACGACGCGGGCCAGTTCCCGGTCGATCTGCACGCCGAGCGCAAAGGCCCCCTCCGGAACGAGATCGTAGGGCGTCGAGGGCTGGCCGCGCGCGCCGCGCACCAGCGCCTGCGAGGCGACGAGCCCGTCCGCCTCCAGGCTTTCGACGAGATTGGACACGGCCTGTTTCGTCAGGCGCGTGGCGCGGGCAAGGTCGGCGCGCGACAGCGGGCCGTTCAGGCGGATGGCCTCGATGATGACGCGCCGGTTATGGGCGCTCGTGCCTTCCTGGTTGGTTCCGCTTTTCGCACGGATCGTCCGCAATTCGTTCATCGGCACTTCCCTCTTGACACCATTTGAATAATACAGAACATTTAAGTCAAGAGTTTTGACTTAATAAGGAACCGAAGCGTTCCGGGGAATTAAACGGGTGCCCATGAGGGCGTCCCGGGATCACGAAGCAAACTGGAGGACGGCATGTTGAAATCGATCAAGAAGACCCTGCTCGGAGCGGCGCTGATTGCGGCCGTCTCCGCCCCGCACGCTTTTGCGGAAACCACGCTCAACGCGCTCTTCATGGCGCAGGCCGCCTATAGCGAGGCGGACGTGCGCGCCATGACCGACGCCTTCACCAAGGCGAACCCGGATATCAAGGTGAACCTGGAATTCGTGCCCTACGAGGGCCTGCACGACAAGACCGTGCTCGCCCAGGGTTCCGGCGGCGGTTATGACGTCGTGCTCTACGACGTGATCTGGCCGGCCGAATATGCCACGAACAACGTGCTGGTCGACGTCTCCGCGCGCATCACCGACGAGATGAAGAAGGGCGTTCTGCCCGGCGCCTGGACCACCGTCGACTATGACGGCAAGTCCTATGGCATGCCCTGGATCCTCGACACCAAATATCTCTTCTACAACAAGGAGATCCTTGAAAAGGCCGGCATCAAGACGCCGCCGAAGACCTGGGCCGAACTCAACGAGCAGGCCAAGATCATCAAGGACAAGGGCCTGCTCGCCACGCCGATCGCCTGGAGCTGGTCGCAGGCGGAAGCCGCGGTCTGCGACTACACGACCCTCGTCAGCGCCTATGGCGGCGCCTTCCTGAAGGACGGCAAGCCGGCCTTCACCGAGGGCGGCGGGCTGGATGCGCTGAAGTATATGGTGGACAGCTACAAGTCGGGCGTCACCAATCCGAACTCCAAGGAGTTCCTGGAAGAGGACGTGCGCAACGTCTTCCAGAACGGCGAAGCTGCCTTCGCGCTGAACTGGACCTACATGTACAACATGGCCAATGCCGGCAAGGACAGCAAGGTGGCCGGCAAGGTCGGCGTCGTGCCGGCGCCGGGCGTGGAAGGCAAGAGCACGGTGTCGGCCGTCAACGGCTCGATGGGCCTCGGCATCACCTCCACGAGCAAGCACCAGGACGAAGCCTGGAAATATATCGTGCACATGACCTCGCAGGAAACGCAGAACGCCTATGCGAAGCTGAGCCTGCCGATCTGGGCCTCTTCCTATGAGGACCCGGCCGTCACCGCCGGTCAGGAAGAGATGATCGCCGCCGCCAAGGCCAGCCTTGCCGCCATGTATCCGCGTCCGACGACGCCGAAGTACCAGGAACTGTCGACGGCCCTGCAGCAGGCCATTCAGGAAGCCCTGCTCGATCAGGCCTCGCCCGAGGACGCGCTGAAGTCCGCTGCGGAAAACAGCGGCCTCTGAGATCATGCCTTGCGGGCGACCCCGGTCGCCCGCACACTCCTTCTCCCGACACTAGACACGAGGACGCTATGTCCAGCACCTGGATGACGACCCGGGCATGGCTTCTCATGCTTCCACTGCTGGTGATCATGATCGCCGTCATCGGCTGGCCCATGGTCGATACGGTGCGGCTCTCCTTCACCGACGCCAAGCTGGTGGGCCTCGGCGGCAGTTTCGTCGGCTTCGACAACTATGCGAAAATGCTGTCGAGCAGCAATTTCCTGCGAGCGCTCTCCGCGACCACCTGGTTCGCCGTGGTGTCGGTGACGGCCGAAATGGTGATCGGCGTTCTCGCCGCCCTGCTGCTCAACCAGCATTTCTACGGCCGCACCGTGCTGCGTGCGCTGCTCATCCTGCCCTGGGCGCTGCCGACAGTGGTCAACGCGACGCTCTGGCGGCTGATCTACAATCCGGAATACGGCGCGCTCAATGCCGCATTGACGCAGATCGGCCTGCTCGATGCCTACCGCTCCTGGCTCGGCGAGCCGGCGACCGCCATGACGGCGCTGATCGTCGCCGATTGCTGGAAGAACTTTCCGCTCGTCGCCCTCATCGCGCTCGCCGCCCTGCAGGCCGTGCCGCGTGACATCACCTCCGCCGCGCTGGTCGACGGCGCCGGCCCCTTCGCCCGCTTCCGCTTCGTCATCCTGCCCTATCTCGCCGGACCGCTGATGGTGGCGCTGGTCCTGCGCACGATCGAGGCCTTCAAGGTCTTCGACCTCATCTGGGTCATGACGCGCGGCGGTCCTGCCAATTCCACGCGCACCCTCTCGATCCTCGTCTACCAGGAGGCCTTTTCCTTCCAGCGCGCCGGTTCCGGGGCCTCGCTCGCCCTTGTCGTGACGCTCATCGTCACGGTGCTGGCGATCGGCTACGGCATGCTGGTGCGCCGCGCCTCGGGGAGTGCCGCCTGATGGAACGCCGCAGCCTCTTTGCCTCGATCCTGATCCACGCCGCCGCGCTTCTGCTCGCCGCCGTCATCCTCGCGCCGATCCTCTGGCTCTTCATCATGAGCATCTCGCCGGCCGCCGATCTCGTGGCGCGCCCGCTGCGCTGGTGGCCGAGCACGGTGGATTTCTCGCGTTATGCCACGCTGCTGTCGACGATCCCGAACAGCGCCGGCGCGACCTTCGTCGCCTCGCTCGTCAACAGCATCCTCGTCGCCGGCATAGCGACGGTCGCGGCCATCGCGCTCGCCGTTCCCGCCGGCTGGGCCGTTTCGCGCACGCCCGCCATCGGCTGGTCGCTGTCGCTGGTGATCGCCACCTACATGCTGCCGCCGGTCGCGCTCGCCGTGCCGCTCTATATGGCGCTTGCCGCGCTTGGTCTTCTCAATTCGGTCTTCGGTCTTGCGCTGGTCTATCTCAGCATTCTCGCCCCCTTCACCACCTGGCTGATGAAATCCGGTTTCGACGGCATCCCGCGCGAGATCGAGCAGGCCGCGATGATGGACGGCGCGAGCCTTTTCGCGACCCTGCGCATCGTCACCCTGCCGCTCGCCATGCCCATCGTCGCCACGTCCGCGCTCTTCGCCTTCCTGCTCGGCTGGGACGAGTTCTTCTATGCGCTGCTCTTCACCTCGGACCAGCGGGCGCGCACCCTGACGGTCACCATCGCCGATCTCGCCGGCGGGCGTGTGTCCGACTATGGCTTGATCGCCACCGCCGGGGTGCTGGCCGCGCTGCCGCCGGTGTTTGTCGGCCTTCTCATGCAGCGCGCCCTCATTTCGGGCCTCACCAGCGGCGGCGTGAAGGGATGACGATGGGCATGGCTGCGACGGGGCTGCAAGAGCCGGCGAACAGGCCTGCAACGGGCCGATCTGGAGAGAATGCGTGAGACCGCTTGCCGTCATCGGAAACGTCAATGTCGACCTGATCATGGGACCGGCCGCGCCTTGGCCGCAGCCGGGCACGGAGGTCATCGTCGACCATGACGACCTGCGTGTGGGCGGTTCGGCCGGCAATACGGGACTTGCCTGGCTTGCGCTCGGTGCGCCCTTCGAGATCGCGGCCAGCATCGGCAGCGACCGTTTCGGCGCGTGGCTCGCGGAAGGGTTTGGCAATCATGCCCGCGATTGGCCGGTGCACGAGGGCGGGACGACGCTGACGGTGGGCATCACCCATCCCGACGGCGAGCGCACCTTCTTCACGACGCGCGGCCACCTGCCGCTCTTCGATCTCGAGGACGTGCTTGCGGTGCTCGACGGCGCGCGCCTTGCCGGTGGCATCGTGCTTGTCTGCGGTTCCTTCCTCACGGGCCGTCTGGTGCAGGACTACGACCGTCTCTTCGACTGGGCAGACCGGCACGGCATCGCCGTCGCGCTCGATACCGGCTGGCCGCTCGATGGCTGGACGGCAGCGAACCGGACGGCTGCGACAGCCTGGCTGTCGCGCTGCCGGATCGCACTGTTCAACGAGGTCGAAACGACGAGCCTTGCCGGTGTCGCCGACCCGGCCGAGGCCGCGCGCACCCTTCGCCGTGGCATGCCGGAGGGCGCCGTCGTCGTGGTCAAGTGCGGGCCGAAGGGGGCGATTGCCGTCGACGCCGAAGGCGAGGTGCTCCGTACCGCCGCGCCGCCTGTCGAAGTCGTCGACACCATCGGCGCGGGCGACGTCTTCAATGCCGGCTTCCTTGCCGCCTATGCGGCCGGCGAGGGGCTGGAACAGAGCCTTGCCGCCGGGGTGGCCGTCGCTTCCCTCGCCATTTCCACCAATCCGAGACGCTACGTCCCCATCCGCAAGGAAGTATCGGCATGAGCACGCTGACCATCGAGGCCATCCGCAAGAGCTATGGCGCCGTCGACACGCTGAAGGGCATCGACATCGCACTCGAGAGCGGGGAATTCCTCGTCCTGCTCGGGGCGTCCGGCTGCGGCAAGTCCACGTTGCTCAACATCATCGCCGGGCTTGCCGAGCCGACGAGCGGCGACATCCGCATCGATGCCCGCTCCATCGTCGGCGTGCATCCGCAGGAGCGCGACATCGCCATGGTCTTCCAGAGCTATGCGCTCTACCCGAACATGACCGTGGCGCAGAACCTGGGCTTCGGCCTGGAGATGCGCAAGGTGCCCCGGGTCGAGCGCGAGGCCACGGTGGCCCGCGTGGCCGAGATGCTGCAGCTCACGCCCCTGCTGGGGCGTCGCCCCGGCCAGCTCTCGGGCGGCCAGCGCCAGCGCGTGGCCATGGGCCGAGCCCTGGCGCGCCAGCCCAAGGTCTTTCTCTTCGACGAGCCCCTGTCCAATCTGGACGCCAAGCTGCGCGTGGAGATGCGCGCCGAGATCAAGCTGCTGCACCAGCGCCTCAAGACCACGGCGGTCTATGTGACCCACGACCAGGTGGAGGCCATGACCCTGGCGACGCGCATTGCCGTCATGCGCAACGGTCGCATCGAACAGCTCGACACGCCGGAAACGATCTACAACCGTCCGGCGACGCTCTATGTCGCGACCTTCGTCGGCGCACCGCCGATGAACCTTCTTTCGGCAACGGCGGGAGCCGATGGTGCGCGGATCGAGGGGACGGATATCGTGCTCGCCGTGCCGGGGCCTGCGAATGCCGCGCCGGGGCGCCGGCTCGTGCTCGGCGTGCGGCCGGAAGCCGTCACCCTATCCGGCGCGGGACTGCGGCTTGCCGCGCGCTGCGAGGTCGCCGAATTGACCGGACCGGAGCGCATCGTCACCGTGACGGTCGGCGGCCAGCGCCTTGTCGCCGCCCTGCCGGCCGCCGCGAAGGTCGAGGCAGGCGACGAGTTCGACCTCCATGTCGACCCCGCCGGTCTCCACGTCTTCGATGCGGAAACGGAAGAGCGGCTCAACTAGAGTTTGTCAGGGAAAAGTGGGAACCGGTTTTCCCGAAAAGACAAACGAAAACAAAAGAATTTAGAGCATTTCTAGCCGAAGCGGGATCGCTTCGGCGTCGGATAATGCGGTAAAAACAAAAAGCGAGAGCATTTCTGGCGAACCGGATTTCACCGGAAATGCTCCAGGCGGCCAGCCGGCGCAGCCCGCTCACGTTTACCGGCGGGCAAGACCGTCCAGCAGGACGTCGAGGCCCCTGCGGAAGGTGCCGTCCCAGTCGCTGTCGAGCAGCAGCCGGGAGCGTTCGATTGTCGGATAGTGCTCGCTGAGCCGGGCAAGGCGCTGCTGGGCGGCCGCCTGATCCTCCTGCGAAAGGGCGAAGCTTGCCCGGGTGGCGGTCGCGCCGATCACATAGTTCCAGAGCGACCATATCGCGACATTCAGCTCCGCATCGGGCACACCGGATGCCGACAGGATCTGGCTCAGCCGTTCCAGACGGCCGAGAATGTTGGGGCCTAGGGCACGGCGCGGCAGCAGTGCCGCCGACCAGGGGTGGCGCAGCATGGTGGCGCGCCAGTCTTCGAGCATATGAACGACATTTCCGCGCCAGTCCGAAAGTCCGGCCGCTTGCGCAGGGCCGCCATAGGCGAGCACCGTGTCGAGAGCGAGATCGAAGACTTCTTCCTTGTTGCCGACATGCCAATAGAGGCTCATGGCGCCGGCGCCGAGTTGGTCGGCCAGCCGGCGCATCGTCAATCCGCCAACGCCATGGGCGTCCAGCAGTTCGATTGCAGTCGTGACGATACGTTCCCGCGTCAGGGCCGGTTCGTGCGCGGATCGGGGCGGTTCCGCCGGCTGTGACCCTTTGCTCCGTTTGACTGCCATCTGTTCTTCCCGCTGGTTTCCATGCCGGATTTAAGCCGACAGGCTGTGAATGTCGATGCCGGGCGATTGACTCGTACGATGTACGATGCAATGGAATCGTACATCGTACGAGTCAATGTGAAACGGACATGCAGGCCCGGATTCACGACGGCCGGCGACATCGAGAGGACACCATGTCACGCGCAATCAGGCATCTCATGATCGGAGGACTCATCATCATGACCACGGGCTTTTCCCGACCCACGGCAGCGAGCGAACCGGCCGCCGGACTGACCATCGTCAATCCGCAAGGCCTCTACGATCCGACGCCCAACGGCTACAGCACGGCGGTGATCGTGCCTGCCGGTGCCCGGACGGCCTATATTTCCGGGCAGGGCGGCCAGGATGGCACCGGCGCCTTGTCGCCCGACTTCGCCGTGCAGGTGAAGCAGGCCTATGCGAACCTGCGCACCGCCCTCGACGGGCTCGGCGCCAAGCCCGATCAGGTCGCCAAGCTTACGGTCTTCGTGGTCGATCACGACATGTCCAAGCTTGGGGTGCTGACCAGCAGCGTCAAGGAGATGTTCGGCGACAGGCTGCCGGCCCAGACCCTGGTCCCCGTTCCCAAGCTCGCCATCGACCCCATGCTCTTCGAGGTCGAAGCCATCGTCGTCCTGGACTAGGTCAGCACATAGTCGACCGGAACCGGCATCGGCGGGAGATCCGTCTCGCCGAGCGCCGACCGCAGGTGGATCTCGATCGTCGTGGCATAGGCCGAGAGCGGCAGGTCGTTGGGCATCAGGCCGAACGGCTCTTCGAGTTCCTCGCCGAGCGCGTCGAGACCGAAGAAGGTGTAGGCGACGAGCATGACCGCGAGCGGCGTTGTCCAGCCCAGCGTATCGGCAAAGCCGAAGGGCAGCAAGAAGCAATAGAGATAGGCCGTGCGGTGCAGCAGCAGGGTGTAGGCGAAGGGAAGCGGCGTATTGGCAAGGCGTTCGCAACCGACGAGCGCCTGTGTCAGGCGTGTCAGGCTCTCGTTGAGGGCGAGGGCCTCGACGGGCAGGAGGCGATTTTGGCGCAGCAGGCGGCCGACAAGGGCGGCTGCATCGTGGAGGATCCTGTCGGCCGGGTTGGCGGGGGAGGCCGGCTCACCCGCCGCCTGGCTGTCCGTCTGCCGGCGCAATTGCCGGACGGCGGCATGGCCGAAGGCGATCACGGTGGTCAGGATATCGCGCCGCTCCGGCGAGGGGGTGTCGGTTCCGTCGTCGAGAACGACCGTCTGCCGGGCGATGTCCCGTGCGGTCTGGATGATCTGGCCCCAGAGCTTGCGGCCCTCCCAGTAGCGCTCGTAGCAGGCGCTGTTGCGAAAGCCCAGAAAGATGGCCAGGGGCAGGCCCATCAGCGTGAAGGGCGCGGGATTGACGCCGGGCACCAGCTCCGGCGCGTAGCGATGCGCGGCGACGACGGCGGCAGAGAGCACCCCGACCGCGGCAAGCTGCGGCCATGTGCGCAGGATGATCGACCCCTTGAGGACGAAGAACAGCATCAGAAGGCTGGGACGGGGGCGAATGATCATTGCGGGCGATCCGGGCGAATGATGCCTTGGTCGGGCCGGAAGCCGTCGAAACGGCCTCCGGCCTATCGGGAACTAGTTGTTCTTCTTGAACCGGATGTCGGCGCTGAATTTCCAGCAGCTTCCCGTGGACTGGAAGAGCAGCTGGCCCTCGGGATCCGGGTGTGCGCCCTCCGGAATGGGGTTGCCGTTCGCGTCGATCGGATTGCCCTGGTCCTCTCCCCCGTCGGACTGGCCGTCATAGTGAATGCGCGCCCACTCGACCGAGAAGTCGCCGGTCTGGCTCTGGTTGAACTGGAGGTCGAGATATTCGTCCTCGTCGCCGGCCTTTGCGGGTTCGACGGGTTTATAGGCATAGTCGATCATCTGCACGGGGAAGCCGCTATAGGTTTCCGGGCTGACGACCGTGTCGGACAGCATCGTGCCGCTACTATAGACCGTCCTATGGATTTCCGGGGTGCTGTGCTGCCGGCGCGCCGCTTCGGACAGAAGAAAGCCCTGGAAGAAGGTCGTGAACTCGTCCTCGCTCTGGGTCGCGTTCTCGCCGCAGGCGCTGGCGATCTGGGAAAGGGCGAACTGGTCGGTTTCATCGAGGCTGCCGCCGGCCGCCTGCACGGTGCCGCAGGCGGAAAACAGCAGCACTTGCGTAAGGGCGGTGAGCATAAGCGTTCGCAAAGAAGAGACGGGCACGATCGATTGACCTCGCAAATGATTCCCTGATCGGCGTGAGCCTAGCGACCGGTGCGGCTTCCGGCACGCGGAAAATGCACCGGTTCCACGGTCTCGTGCGTCACAGAAGCCCCAGGACCGTATTCAGGATCGCCAGCAGGGCGACGACGGCAAAGGCGGTGGCGAGGATGGTCGTCTGGATCCATCGGCGGTGCCCGGCTGCTTCCGCGGGTGAAAGCTGCATCGCCATCTCGATCTTGCCGGGCGAGGCCATGAGAAGGAAGGCCGCGGCGACATTGTGGACCGCCATGAACCACAGGACGTCCACGTCGAGCGACCGGGCAATTTCCGCCTGGGTCGCGGCGAACATCGCGTTCGCGCCGCTGTTGGAGCCGGTTACGAACCCTCCCATCGCGCCGACGAACGGTGCGGCGGCCAGATAGGCCGACCCGGCGCCGGCCAAGGCCTGCGCCAGAAACGCCGCCATGCCCGAAACTGCCATGAGAACGCCCAGCACGATGAAGAGACCGGTGACGGGCGCGACCTGCTGCCAGGATGCAAATGCCCGGCGCAGCGACATGCCCTCGGGACGGCCGCGAGCGAACCATACCGTCGCGACGAACAGCCAGAGTGCCGGCGAGGCCAGGTAGCGCCAACCTTCGGACAGTCCGGAAACCCGCAGAGCAGCGCCCGCGATTAGCACCCCGCCGAGCAGCACACCATAGGCGGCAAGCGCTCTCCGGCCGGCATTCTCCAGGGGGGACACGCCATGCCGTCGGCGTCCGAGCAGGAGGTGGAGCGCGATCACAACCAGCGCGCCGAGCGCGCCGGCAGGCGGCGTCCCGAAGACGCTATTGACGGCGGTCACCGAGATCGTCAGGGCGATGCCGGACAAAACGCCCTGCAGGACGGCCGCGGCACGGTTCTCCGCGGGGCTCGCAAGCCACGCGGCGACGACGCCGGTCACGATGAAGGGGATGAGGCTGACGACACCGGACAGGACGCCCAGCGGCAGGAACGGCACGTCTGCCATGGTCGCCGCGATCAGCGTTCCCGGGCCCATGGACCCCCATGGCACGGCGCACAGCCCGAGCAGGCCGATGACCGCGACCTTGCGCGCGGGCAGGCCGAAATAGGCAAGGAGCGGAATCCCGATGGTCACGCCGATGCCGAAGCCCGTCAGCGACTCCGCGAAGGGCGTGATGCCGTGCACGACCAGCAGGACGGCGCCGACCCCTTGGCCCGCACGCCCGCGGATCCATTTTGCCAGTGCTGCCTGACCGCCGGCTTCACGCAATACCTCGGATAGCAGCAGCCCGCCGCCGACAATGAGAAGAACCTCCACGAGGATGGGAATCCACCGCAGGGCGGCAGGCGCAACGTCCGCCGCCGGGATGGGAAAGGCCATGAGGATCGCGAGGAGGGCCGAGCCGACGCCGAGAAAGGCGGCGTGCAGGGAGCGGGCGCCCAGGATAAGGGCGAGGATGGTGGACAGAACCGGCAGTGCGCTTAGGATAGTGGTCATGGGAAATACCGTTATTGCATATGTGCAAATTATTTTGCGTATATGCAAAAGTCAAGAATGGGAATGAATTTGGAAACGGAAGCACAGGAGCCGGACGTCCGGTTCGGCCAGGCGGTGCGCACGCGCCGCACGCAACTGGGCGTGACGCTCGATCAATTGGCCGAAACCAGCGGCGTCTCGGCCGCGGCCCTGTCGCGCGTCGAGCGCGGTCTTCTCAGCCCGAGCCTGCGCAATGCCATGGCCATCGCGCGGGGTCTGGGCTGCGAGCTGGGAGAGCTGGTCGAACGCGAGAATGCGCAGATCGTCCGCGCGGGCGAGAACCTTCGCTTCTATGACGAGGCGACGGGCATCGAGCGGCTCGCTTTGGCGCGGCCGAGCCCCGACATCGAGCTTCTGGCCTACACCGTTCCACCGGGCGCGACATCCAGCCGGTTTGCCGCGCACAAGCCGGGAACCCGGGAGATCTTTCACATCCTCTCGGGCCGCCTGGAGGTCCATGCGACCCAGGAAACCGTGACGCTGGAGGCCGGCGATACCGTCGTCCTGCGCGTCGATTCCGAACATTGGTTTGCCAATGTGGGAGACGAACCGGTGCGCCTTATCCTGACGATCCTCGGCCCGTAAAACAGCTGTCGTTCGCGTCGGCAGCCGTCTATCCGGCGCGTTCCGGAGATGAACTGCCCTCCAGCACCGGGCGAAGCTTCGCGAGCGCCTGGCCGGCAAATTCGGTGAAGGCGCTGACGCGGGCGGTTCGGCGCAGATCCTCGTGGGTGAGGAGCCAGAGCGCTGCCGTCATGGCGGCTACGGGAGCGCCGATGCGAACGAGGCCCGGCGTCGCGTCGCCGAGATAGCAGGGCAGCGCGACAAGGCCGATGCCGGCCGTTGCCGCCTCGCGCGCGGCGACGAGCGAATCGCAGCGCAGCGCCGCCGCCGCGGGCGGCAACGCCGTGCGCATCCACCGCGCGACGCTGGAGGGGGCGAGCGCGTCGCCAAGCCCGATCCACCGCTCGTCGGCGAACCGGATCGCGCCGGTGGCATCGAGGCCGCGTTCCCCAAGATAGGAGGGAGCCGCGTAAACCGCGAAGACAATGTCCGATATGCGGCGGCCCACCAGCGTTTCGGGCGGATCGGCAGCCGGACGGATCGCGACGTCCGCGTCGCGATGGGCGAGGTTTGCGAAGGCATTCGACGTGGTCACCTCGAGCTGGACGCCCGGATGACGCTGTCGGAAGCCTGCCAGGATGGGCGGCAGGATGGAAACCATCAGCGTATCGGTGGTGGTGATGCGCAGGTTGCCTTCGAGCCGCAAGTCCTGTCCCGTCAGGCGGCGTTCCAGGTCGTTGACCGTTTCCGCCATCTGCCTGGCAACGGCCAGCAGTTCCTCGCCGCCGGCCGTGAGCGTGTAGCCCGAGGGCAGGCGGTCGAAGAGACGAACCCCCAGTTTCTGTTCGAAGGCCCCGACGCGCCGCAGCACCGTGGTGTGATTGACGCCGAGCGTGCGGGCGGCGGCGGCGAGGGAGTTCGCCTCCGCCACCGCAAGAACGAAGCGAAGGTCTTCCCAGTCGATACGGTAGTTGCTGTGCATGATTGCACGAGCCTATCGCAAGGCTTCGTATCGGGCGAGCAAATTTGCAGCATTCTCCTCGACATCAAGTGCTGTGCAAAAATGCAGGAATGGGCGGCGATACAACAGATCGCGCTGCGAACGGGCACAGTCTACCTAAGGGGCACGACCGGGCGGGCCGGTCGGTGGAGATAGCAAATGACCCCCATTCAACTTTACACCTACCAGACCCCGAACGGCCACAAGGCCTCGATCATGCTGGAGGAAACCGGGCTTGCCTACGATGTCCATATCGTCGACATCGAGACCGGCGAGCAGAGGACGCCGGATTTCCTCGCCCTCAATCCCAACAACAAGATCCCGGTCATCGTCGATCCCGACCGGGGCCGTACCGTCGTCGAGTCGGGTGCCATCCTGCACTACCTCGCCGAGCGGTCCGGTATCCTGATGCCGGGCAGCGAGGCCGAGCGTATCCAGGCGCTGAGCTGGACGCTGTTTCAGGCTGCCCATGTCGGGCCGACATTGGGCCAGCTCTGGAACTACAAGATCTTCGCACCGGAGAAGATTCCCTATGTCATCGGCCGCTTCGAGACGGAAGCCAGCCGCATCTACCGGGTGCTCGACGGTCAACTGGCGCGTCATGCCCATATCGCCGGGGACGCCTATGGCATTGCCGATGTCATGACCTGGCCGTGGATCCACGCCGGCCTCACCAAACTTGGCCTTGCTCTCGATGCGACGCCGGCTCTTGCCCGTTGGTACATGGCGGTCGCAGCCCGTCCGGCGGTCCTGCGCGGGCTTGCCGTGCCGCGCCTGCCGCTGCGCGAAAGCGCCTGATCTCGACCACACACACACACTCTCTCTCTCTCTCTCTCTCTCTCTCTCTCTCTTCACATCATTCCCTGGAAAGGAGGCTCCTGTCATGGAAAGCCTGTTCGTCCCCTTGTCTCTTCTCGCAGGCGGCCTGCTTGCCGTGCAGGCCGGCGCCAATGCGCAACTTTCAAAGGCGGTCGGATCGCCCTTCGCCGCGACCACGCTTCAGCTCGGCATCGGCACCGGCCTGCTGTTTCTCGTCGCACTGCTGACCGGCACCCTTGCGGTTCTCGGCGCCGTCCCGCAGGCCGAGTGGTGGCATCTTGCCGGAGGCACGGCCTCTGCCGTCTATGTCGTCTCGACCATCGTGCTTTTCCCCCGCCTTGGCGCCGTGGTCTCGGTCGGACTGTTCATTGCGGGGCAGATGCTCGCCTCGCTCGCGCTCGACAGCTTCGGTTTGCTCGGCGTCATGCAAACCGGCCTTCGGGCCGGCGCGGCGATCGGCACGTTGACCGTCCTCGCCGGTGTCGGCCTCATCGTGTTCGGCCAGGGCGGCAGGGACAATCTCAACGCGGGCAAGCTCGGTTGGATCGCTCTTGCGCTGGTGGCCGGCGCCGCCCTTCCGGTGCAGGGGGCCGTCAATGCGTTGCTGCGTCAGGATCTCGGCGGTGCATCCTTTGCAGTGGGAGCGATCTCGTTCTTCGTCGCCACGCTTGCCATGGCGGCGGTGATGCTGGTGACGCTTGCCTTGCAGAGGACGCCCGGCCCGCATCTCGCCGGCGTGCGCACCATGCCCTGGTGGGGCTGGCTCGGCGGCTTTGCCGGCGCGACCTATGTCACCACGGTCTTCACCGCCATCCCGGTGATCGGTGCGGCCGCGGCGGTTGGCTTCACGGTCGCGGGTCAGCAGGTGGCAAGCGTCTTCGTCGACCGCTACGGCTGGTTCCGCCTGCCGCAGAGGCCGGTATCGGGCCTGCGTCTTGCCGGCGTCCTGCTGCTCCTTGCCGGTGTCGTGCTCATCAAGCTCGTCTAGGGGGCGATCCCGAATTGAGACAGCTCGGCACGCAACGTTACTTAGCCGGCCAAAATCCTGCCCCGGCGCAGAGCGCACTATCGCGCCAGGGCAGGGATCGTGGCGGCGGGGAGAAAGGACGGATATCATGGACAGGACGCTGACGCCGGAGGTTCCGGTCAAAGGCGCGGCCCAAGCCGCGCAGCCCTGGAAGAGCTTTCTTCTTGTCGTCGCCGGGAACGCCGGTTTGATCCTGCTGATCGTGCTGCTCGATCGGGTCTACGGCATCGACTACTGGAATATCGTACGGGACCCCAATGCGATTGCCGGCCAACCCGCCTATTTCGGCATAGATGCTACTCCCGCCAATATGCCATAGTTCTAATAATATTTCGCCGTTTTTTGGATGGCGACTGGAGGAAGACCAATCTTTGGTGGCAGCAGTATTGAAGGTCCGGCTCATGGCCGGGCTAGAACAATGATCCTTGTTGCTCTGGAGCCTCCTTCTTAAAGGCTTCCATCAACGTGCGGTACAAAAGTGCCTCTCCCGACGTGCCGGGCTTAAACACAGTAGTATTAAAGTCGTCATCCCCCAGTTCCACGTTCTCCAGGTAGACCGAGAATTCGGAACTATCAGGCACTATGTCGCGCTTCTCCCCTGCGATATGCAAATAAACAGGTTTCAAATATCGCATGAGAGCCTTAAAGCCATTTGTTTTAGGAAGAACATTACCCGCCCGGTCCAATCCTGCCCAAGATCTCGGCCATTTCTTCGATACGGCGGTAAAGTAGTTAAGGAGAATTTGTGTGATGGCGGAATCTTGTTCTCGAATGAACATCTCCCTAAAGGGAAATTTCCGATGTTCTTCGGGTGTGGGTATATTAATCCTAAAAGAACGAAGGAACGAGTTTCTATCTGATGTGGGGTCTTTTGACATGAGGTCTAGTAACGACTCTACAACCGCCGCCTGTGTAAGTGGTTCTCCTTCCCTGCCGGCTGTCGCGCTTCCTAGGCGCTTGATCCTGTGATGAAATGGGCTAAACTCAAGTTGGTCCAATGCGACAGCTATATGGTGTGCCGTTTTCTGGGGGCTTCTTTTCTTTTCGTAGTCCAAAAGGTCGTAAACGAGGCTTCGGTTAACCTTTGTTTGTGCAAGGTTCACCGTTGCAAATATGTTGGCTTGGGTGGCCAAATCAGCACCCACAAATACTGAAACGCTTACTTTAAATTCTTCACCTTCAAATGCACTAAGTCCTTCGACCCTGTGCTGCCCATCAATTATGCGAGCTACGTCATTTAACACTTTGCCCTCGCTCGCATGGAACGTTAGCGTTGAGGTTGCTGCGTCCCAATGAGCGTTCTCCTCCTCCACCGCAAGGATGATAGAAGTTGGAAAGGTCGCATCGTAGGAGTTGACGTAGGCTTTAAGTTCTTTGGTGCGCTCCGTTGAGAGGCGTCTTTGGATGCCGATGTAGTCATCTAGGCCATCATCTTCCAGGCGTCTAATGTCGGCACGCGCAACATGAACTATATCCTTCCAATTCATCACCCCAATAAAGAATGGGCCAATTGGTTGTCTAACTTCCAGTGCCGGGAACGAAATAGAATTATTGTCCACAATTTGCCTCATTAACCCGGGTGTACAGTTTTCATGATCTGTTTAACGCTGTCAGTGCCTCTTACATCAATGTTAGTTCCAGCGGTTCTCTGGTGATACATTGAGAGAATCCAGAGAAAGGCTGCGGCGCCGAGAAGGAACTTCACGTAGCTGGATACAAATTCTGGGTTTCCAATATTTCCATTTAAGTCCCTAAAGTATATTGGCGCAGCAAAGAATAATAGCAGTAGAGGTCCGATTATTAGAAATAAAAGTAGCGGAATTTTATTCGAAAACAATTTTAGATTGAAGAAAAACCAGACTGTCGTTGACGCAAGCATGCCTGCTGCGTAGCCCATAACATCCCCGTATCTGTACGCAGAGATAAAAAGCGTCCAGGCTTTTGCGGCGTCGATCCCAGGTGTGCTTGTCGCCTCATATATTATTCTTAGGCTGTACGGGACGTGTATTATTGCCAGAACGGCTGCCGCTTCGATGAGAGACATTCTTAACATCTTCCAGTTTGGCATTATTCGTTTGACCCATATAGATATCTTCTGGGTGCTTCGAGTAATATTTTCCTTGGTGATGCTCCATCCCATTACACGATCACCAATATTTCCTCGACTGTTCCGCGTTTCGCACTGCTTGCCGCAAGGACGCTGGCTCTGTTGACTACGTGCGTCACTCCCAGGCCATCATACAACTTCAATAAACTTTCATGTGCGGCGTTGGATACAACAACCCGAGCGCCTCGTTCGGAAGCCCTCTCTACTGCATTCCGCAGTCGTACTTGGTCGGCCCAACTGAATATCGTCTCATTGTATTTTAGGAAGCCGTTGTAGTTGTGTTGAACTGTATAGGGCGGGTCGACATACACTAGATCCCCAAAGCTTGCTTTTTCGATTGAGCGTTCAAAATCGGAATGCTCTAGCGAGGCCGCCTGCAGCGCAAGAGCAGTGGCTGCAAAATTATCGGTGGGAAGCACTACAGATGTCTTTGTGCCTATCGGCACATTGAATTTTCCGTTCCTGTTTACCCGGTACAGACCATTCCAGCATGTACGATTAAGATATAAGAATTGAGCCGCTCTTTGGGACGGTTCGCTGAAGACTGCTTCTCGAACTGAGTAGTAATAATCTTTTCTGTGTCGAGACTGATGCTCCTGCAATAAGGCTTCTATCGTCTGAAAATCGTCTCTAATCTGCTGGTAGCACTCAATTAACTTAGCGTTAGCGTCCGATAAGGTTGCCTCTCGCGGATTTAGCCTGAAAAAAACGGAGCCGCTGCCAAGAAATGGTTCGATGTACTTGCCAGTAAATCGGGGAAAAAGGTCGATGTGGCGATCAGCAAGCCATCGTTTGCCGCCTGCCCATTTAAGGAACGGAACCAAGGTCTTCGTTGGTGGGGTCAGTTGCAGCACATCGACATTCCAAAGCTAATTTTTAGATCAAATAGCGGTTGAAGGTTCTTTATTTGCTAACGCGTAGCTGGCGTTCAGGTTCTTTGCAACAGGAAGTACCTGCGGAGATCGCCTCAGAGAGGCTTTCCTTGCCAATTTCAAGTGAAAGTGCGCGATTGACTGGCCCCGTATATTCCACCAAGGCGCATCACGCCGCGGAGTATGGATCGAAACGTTCGCTCGTGGCAGGGGCGACGACCGTTTTCGCCGCGGATACCGGCGCGCCGGATCGGCGCATGCTCCTGCTTTTCCTCGGCGGCCTGTTCTGCATGATCGCCGGCCTCGACGATCTTTTCATGCTCCACGAACAGAGCTACCGGATCGGTATTCCCGAAAAGCTTGTCATGGTGGTCTATGCCCTGTTTCTCACGGCCGTTGCCGCCGCGGCCTACCCGGTCTTTCGCAACACGAACTGGATCTACTTCGCCGCCGCTCTCCTCTGTCTCGGCACGTCGGCGCTGGTCGATATGGCGGATCTCGCCCTATCGGGCGCGGTGCTGATCGAAGAGACCTTGAAATTCGCGGGGATCGCCTTCCACGCGGCCTATCTGGTGAGCCTTGCCGCCGCGGCTATGGCGGCGGCGCTTGGCCGGCGCAGCCTCTAAAGTAAGGGCGTGAGGATGGCGGGAATGCCGAGAACGATGGCGAGGCTGAGAAAAACGGCGGTTGCCAGTTTCACGCGGTTGCGTTTGCGTGTCGTTTCTCCGGTCCAGTCGTAAGCCATGGTCGTCCCTTCATAGGTATGCGCACCGCAATCGCATTTGCGGAAACGCAAATCTGGCTCCGGGCTCCATTCGAGGCAACCCCGGAAATCTTGCCCTGCGGATGGTGCCTGCAGAGGACCCGGGAGCGCCTCGTATCGCTCGACCGGGTCCCTGCGCGGCCGATGCGGCTTGGGCAGCACACCGGTTCGCGCAGTCTGTTCGCGAAGGGATGGGGAGGCAGGAGGATCGCCCTGCTCGCGACAGCGGGCATGGGCTTCCTGAAGGATGCGCCGCGCGCGATAGGTGTTGAGCGGAAGCGGCTGATTGGTGAGCCGTAAATGTTCAAGACGCTGGTCGATACTGCTGATGGCGCGAGCCAGACGGTCTGCGGGAGCATATCCTCTCCGCAGAGAATGGGGACGTTGCGTGGGCATGGGCATTCCTCGAATCGGCTCCATCATGGAGCGGCGCCAAGGTAGCCCCTCGTCCGGGCGATCCCACCTACCGGCGATTGCGCACGGCTTCGTGGCTTCCGCTTCGTAAAGCGCAAGGAACGGATTTTATTCAAATTGTCCGTATGCCGTCAGGCGCTCATATCGCCGTGAAGCCATTGTCGACGAACAGATGCGCCCCGTTCACGAATTCCGACTCGTCGCTGGCAAGATAGAGCGCCGCGCGGGCGATATCCTCGGGTTCGCCGATGCGCCCCTGTTGCGCTGCCAGTGCGGCATCCGAGACATCGACGCCATAGCGGTTCAGCGCCTCGATTTCGCGGTTGCCGTGCGGGGTCCGCACGAAGCCGGGGCACACGGCGTTGCAGCGGATGTTGCGGTCGCGGAATTCGATGGCGATGGCACGGGAGAACATGTGAACCGCCCCCTTGGTCGTGCCGTAGAGCACTTCCATGGGCGTCGCGGCCACCGCCGAGATCGACGACGTGCACACGATCGAGCCGCCGCCCGACGCGATCATGCCCGGCAGCACGGCGCGCGTTACCAGGAACATCGAGCGGACGTTGATGGCCGTCAGGCGCTCCCATTCGTCGAGCGTGGTTTCCAGGAACGGTTTGACGATGATCGATCCGGCATGGTTGAACAGCACATTGGCCGCGCCATAATGCGCCTCGATGGCCTTGACGGCATCGATCACGGCGGTCTCGTCGGAGACGTCAGCGAAGAAAGCCCTGGCATCGCCGCCCTTCGCGCGAATGTCGCTGGCCGTCTGTTCGGCAGCATCGGCGTTGTAGTCGAGGATCGCGACGCGGGCGCCCTCGGCGGCAAAGAGCCGCGAGGCGGCGCCGCCCATGCCCGTCGCGCCGCCTGAAATGATCGCGCGTTTTCCGTCAAGTCTGCCTGCCATGGTCGCCTCTCCTGTCATGTTGCGGGCCTTCGGGGCCGCCAGGGCGTGAAGGCAGGGTGGGAATATCGGCAACGGACTACATCTGACGCCGGAAGGTCAAGACACCAGTTGAAACTGCACATCGCCATCGGCAGCAGAAAGACCGCAGGCAAGGCCTCGCCATGCGTTGTCGCCGGCGCATCGCGACCCAATATTAGGGGCAACGTTCAACCATTCCGGAGCCCGTCGTGAAAAATCCCTATGAGGTTCTCGGCGTGCCGCCCACCGCATCGGCGGCCGAGATACAGAAAGCCTATCGCAAGCTCGCCAAGAAGCTGCACCCGGATCTCAATCCGGGCGACACCTCGGCGGAGGACAAGTTCAAGGAAGTCGCCGCGGCTCATGACCTGCTCGGCGATGCCGACAAGCGCAAGCGTTTCGACGCCGGCGAGATCGACGCCTCCGGTGCGGAACGTCCGCCGCGCCAGAGCTACTACCGCGACTATGCGGGCGCGGAGCGAGAACACCCTTACGCGAATGCGTCGGGCTTTTCCGACTTCATGGATGGCGACGACATCTTCGCCGATCTCCTGCGGCGCAGCCAGCGGGCCGAGGCCAACCGGCGCGGCCGGGACCTGCATTACCGGCTGGACATCACCTTCGCCGACTCCATCGCCGGCGCCAGCAGGCGCATCACCCTGCCGGATGGCGGTGCGCTCGACGTCACCATTCCGCCGGGGCTCGTCAGCGGCCAGACGCTGCGGCTGAAGGGAAAAGGCGCGCCGGGCGGCGGCGGGGCGGGCGATGCGCTGATCGAGGTGGAGGTCCTGCCCGATCCGCGCTTTACCCGCGAGGGCGACGACATCACCATCGAGCTGCCGGTTTCGCTGAGCGAGGCGGTGCTTGGCGGGCGCGTGCGGGTTCCGACCGCCACGGGCGCCGTCACCATGATGGTGCCGAAAGGCTCGAACAGCGGCACGACCTTGCGCCTCAAGGGCAAGGGGGCGCCCCGGCGCGGCGGCGGTTTCGGCGACCAGTTCGTCAGGTTGAAGGTCGTCCTGCCGAGCTCGCCCGATCCCGAACTGGAGGCATTCGTGTCCGGCTGGGTGAAGGGGCAGGCGTTCAACCCGCGTGAGGAGGCCTGATCATGGCGATGAACAAAGAGGAATTCCTGAAATCCTCCGGCCTCAAGGTGCAGGTGCTGGAACTGTGGATCGAGCAGGAATGGCTGCTGCCGGAGACGACGGCCGCCGGTCTGCGCTTCACGGAGATCGACGCCGCCCGCGCCCGGCTGATCGGCGAACTGCAATCCGGCATCGGCGCCAACGATGCCGGCATCGACGTCATCCTGCATCTGATGGACCAGGTGCACGGCATGCGCCGCGCGTTCGCCGCGCTCCGCCGGGAAATGGCTGAACGCAAGGCCTGAGACAGGATCGCGAAAGGGAAAGCTTCCCCCCGTGTTTTCGATGGCATGGCGGAGAAAGACTCGCTACTTTCGCTCCAAGAGTTGAGCGCCATCGGCCGGTCGGGCCGTGGTCCGTCCTGCCGGAATGGATAGTGCATGAATGCTGCTCCGCCTCCCGTCGTTTCCCAGCCGGTCGCGGCACGGCTGACGCGCGCAGCCATCTTTCTCGTCGTCACCGTCACGCCTGGCCCCGAGGCGGAGAACGCGGTGCGCTCGCTCTGCGCAGACCTGTCCGGCCTCGTGCGGGCAGTCGGTTTCCGCGACCTTGAGGGTGGGCTTTCCTGTGTCTTCGGCATCGGCTCGGAGGCTTGGGGCCGTTTTTTCGGAGCGCCGCGCCCTAAGGACCTGCATCCCTTCCGCGAAATCCGTGGAAAGCATCATGCCGTCGCAACGCCCGGCGATCTGGTCTTCCATATCCGCGCCGCACGCATGGACCTCTGCTTCGAACTCGCCACCCACCTCATGGGCCGGCTGGGGGGCTTCGTCGCCACTGAAGACGAGGTGCACGGCTTCAGCTATTTCGACGACCGTGACCTGATGGGGTTCGTCGACGGCACGGAAAACCCGGTCGACGGTGCGGCCATCGCCGCGACGATCATCGGCGACGAGGATGCGGACTTTGCCGGCGGCAGCTATGTGATCGTGCAGAAATATCTGCATGACCTTGCAGCCTGGAACCGCGTGCCGGTCGCCGAGCAGGAACGGATCGTCGGCCGCGAAAAGCTCTCCGACATCGAGCTTTCCGATGCCGCCAAGCCGAGCTATGCCCACAATGTCCTCACCTCCATCGAGGAGAATGGCGAGCCGCTGGAAATCCTGCGCGACAACATGCCCTTCGGCAATGTCGGCAAGGGGGAGTTCGGCACCTATTTCATCGGTTATGCCCGCGCGCCCAGCCGGATCGAGCGCATGCTGGAGAACATGTTCATCGGCCTGCCGCCCGGAAACTACGACCGGCTGCTCGATTTCAGCCGCGCCGTCACGGGCTCGCTCTTCTTCATTCCCTCCGTTTCCTTCCTCGACGCGGTCGTGCCCGGTGATGCCCGGCCCAACACGGCCACGCCGGCAACGGCGGATCCAAAGCCCTCGCGCCCTACCGACGGATCGCTCGGCATCGGCTCTCTCAGGAAAGGGGTTTCCCATGAATAACCTGCACCGCGACCTTGCGCCTATTTCCGAGGCCGCCTGGGCCGAGATCGAGGAGGAGGCGACGCGCACGCTGAAGCGGCATCTCGCTGCCCGGCGCGTCGTCGACATGGTCGGCCCGTCCGGGCTCGGTCTTTCGGCGGTCGGCACGGGCCATGTCGTGCCCATCACGCCGCCGGCCGAAGGCGTGCAATCCGTCCGTCGCGAGGTGCAGACGCTCGTTGAGCTTCGCGTGCCCTTCCAGCTTTCGCGCAGCGCCATCGACGATGTGCAGCGCGGGGCGCGCGACAGCGACTGGGCGCCGGTCAAGGAGGCGATGCGCAAGATCGCCTTTGCCGAGGATCGCGCGGTGTTCGACGGTTATGCCGCTGCCGGCATCGAGGGCATCCGCGCGGCGGCAAGCAATCCGGCCGTGCCGCTTCCCGCGGGCGTCAAACGCTATTCCGATGCGGTGGCAAGGGCGGTCGGCCAGCTTCGCCTTGCCGGCGTCGAGGGCCCCTATGCGCTGGTGCTCGGCGCGGATGCCTATATGGCGGCGAGCGGCGGCAGCGACGATGGCTATCCGGTCTTCCATCATATCGAGCGGATCGTCGACGGTGGCATCGTCTGGGCGCCGGCCATCGAGGGTGGCCTCGTGCTTTCGCTGCGCGGCGGCGATTTCGAACTGACGGTCGGAGAGGATTTCTCCATCGGCTACCTCGCCCATTCCGCCACGACCGCCGATCTCTATGTCGAGGTGAGCTTCACCTTCCGCACCCTGACGAGCGAGGCGGCCGTGGCGCTGGTGGCCGGATAGGCACCCAATCTCGGGCATCTATTCCAGGCGCACCCAGTCCGTGGCTTCGAGCACATAGGGCGCGAAGAGGAAGTCGCGAATGCCGGCAATCCGGTCTCCCGACCATTCGACCAGCACGAAATGCGCAGGCCGTTCCATCGGGCCCGTGCCGTCGAAGACCAGCATGGCCGGCTGTCCCTCGACCGCGCCGAGGGCAAAGCGCCAGGTCGGCACTTCCGCGTAGCGCGTGAAGTAGGGAACGGTCTTTTCTCGCCCCTGCCACCGTAGCCGGTTCACCAGGTCGAGCCTCACGTCATCGGCGAGCATGGCACGGATGGCGTCGAAGTCGCCGCTGCGAAACAGCTCGACATAGGCGGTGATCTTCTGCCGTTCCGTGTCCGACACCAGCGGCAGTTGCATGTCTTCGGGCGTCTGTGCAAGCAGCCGCAAGGCGCTTCGCCCGCGCTGCAGCGCCGATTTGGCCGCTGCCGAAGAACAGTCGGCGATGGTGGCGATCTCCTCGACCGAGTGTCCCAGAACATCCTTGAGGATCACCGCGCAGCGCTGAAGCTCCGGCAATCGCAGGAAGGTCCGGAAGCCGATCGCCAGGATATCCGGACCGGCGACCGGGGCCGCCTCGATGTCGTCGGTGAGGGGCACGACCGTGCTACGGGCCTTGCTGCGCAGGAAATCGAGGCTCGCATTGTGGGCGATGCGGAACAGCCAGCCTTCGAGATTGTCGACTTCGGTGCCCTGGCTTCGGGCGTGCAAGGCCTTGACGAGGGCATCCTGCAGGACATCCTCGCCATGGATCGCCGATCCCGTCATGCGCGCGCAGTAGCGATGAAGACGGGGGCGCAGTGCTTTCAGCCGATCCTCGAAGTCGTCCCTGTCCATGGTGCTGCGTACTCTCTTTCTTTGGTTTCGAGGGGGTGGTCGGTCGTCCTGTCGCCCATCTCTGCCCTTGCCGGGCGCACCCGGCAAGAGGGCGGGCTCAGAGCGCGCGCTCGTCGAAAATGTACATCCGGAATCCGGAGCCGTCGGGGGCGAGAAGCCGGCGGTCGGCAGCGGCGGCCTGTCCTTCCGGGCTCGCGAAAGCGGCTTCAAGGGCCGCAAGGTCGTCGAAATGCAGGATGCCGATCCGGTAGACGGCGCCCGGACCGGTGGGCGTCGCGACGGGGCCGTTATTGATCTCATATTTGCGAAGCCCCGGAAGTTTTCGGGCGAGGGGCACGTGGATATCGAAATAGTGCCGGTCGAAGGCTTCGATGTCCTGCGGCGTCGGATAGGTCACGATCATGCGTGCCATGGTGGTTCTCCTTTGGGGTGCATGGCAAACGATGCCTATCGGGCGGCGCTCGCCGCCATCCTGCCCTGAAAGGAGTCGAGGCTTGCCAGTTCGGCGATCTTCGGGAAGCAGGCTTTCATGCCCGGATCGCTGCGCATCGCTTCAACTGCTGCGGGCGTCTCCCATTCCGAGCAGATGACGACGCCCGTTCCGTCTTCCGCCGCGATCAGCCGCGTTTCCTTCCAGCCGCGCAGGGTGCGGACCACCGTGTCCATGTTCTCTTTCAGGAGTGCGATCAGCGCGTCCTGCTTTCCGGGCTTTGCCCGCAGGACGTTGATCAGGGTGACGGTTTCGTCGGACATGGCATGTCTCCTTCGGGTTCGGATAGGCCAAGGACGATCCGCCACCGGCAAACGGATCGCGACGCGAAAGATTTTTTGAGGAGGCCGAGCGGGCGGCATTTACGCCGCCTCGCTCTTGTGTGCATGCCCTACGAACGCGCGGCCTCGCGCGCCGGATCGATGTAGTACTGGTCGTAGAGGTCCCGATATTTCTCGGCGGCACCCGCATCGCTGTAGCGGGGCAGGGTGCCCATGTCCGTCTTGTTGAGCACGACGCCGAGGGTCTTTGCTTCGATCCGGCTCTCTGCCGCAAGGAGATCGCGCACCAGCTTCGCAGGCGTCTTGCCCCATTCCACCACGAACAGGAAACCATCGGCCATCGGCTCGAAAGCCTTGGCATCGATGACGGGGCCGAGGGGCGGGAGGTCGACGACGATATAGTCGAAGGCCTGACGGGCTTCGTCGATGAGCTGGCGCATGGCGGGGGAGGAGACAAGATCGCTCGCATGGCGGGCGCGGCCGGTCTCCGCGCGGGCAGCGATGGGCAGGATGGAGAGCTGGGACTGGCGGTCGGTCTTGATCGCCTGGTTCCAGGGGATCTCTCCGGTAAGCGCCTCGATGAGCCCCACCTGCGGCAACGGTTTCATCATGGTGGCGAGAGCGGGCTTGCGCACGTCGCCGTCGATCAGCAGCGTCTTTCTGCCGCTGACGGCAAGCAGCGCGGCGAAGTTGGTCGCAACCGTGGACTTGCCTTCGCCGGGCAGGGCCGAGGTGACGCCGATCACGCGGCTCTGGCGGCCCTGCAGCATGACGTCGCCAGCGAGTTTTGCGTTGCGCAGGGTTTCGGCGAAGACGGATCGGGGGGCGTCCAGCACGACCCGCGTCATGCGTTCAAGCGGAACGACGTCCTCGCCGTCGGCAGGGTCAGGCTCCGCCTTCAGCGCCTTCGCGCCGATCATCGTGGGCTTGCGTTTCCGTTCGCCGCCGATGAGTGGCAGATAGCCGAGCGGCTTGAGGCCGAGCGCCGCGCGCACGTCGCTTTCCAGCCGGAAGGCACGCTCGCGCAGTTCCTGCACGAAGGTCAGCGCGCCGCCGGCCATGAGGCCGAGCACCAGCGACAGGGCGAGCACCAGCGTCTTGCGCGGGCTCGACGGCGAGGTCGGCACGCCGGCATCGGAGATCACCCGCGCCTTGGCGATGGGGAAGGATTGTTTCTGCGATGCCTGCTCGAAGCGGCTCAGATAGGATTCCGAAAGCGCCTTGAGGGCCGTCGCCTTCTGTTCGAGTTCGCGCAGGCGCACCGAGGAGCGGTTCGCCGCGGCGTTGCTGCCGGCGACCTTGTCGATGTTTTCGCGCAGGGACACTTCGCGCGAGCGGGCGACCTCGTATTCGTTGCGGTAGCTTGCGGTCAGCTGCTGGAGCTCCCGGTAGATCTGACCGGCGAGAACGTCCTTCTCCGCCCGAAGCGCTGCGGCCTGCGGATGGTCGGCACCAAAATTCTGCGCGATGTCCTGCGCGCGCTTGACGACGGAATTGTAGCGCTCGCGCAGGTCCTGCAGCACGGAGCCGCCGGTCTGCTGCGTGGGGATGGAGGCATTTTCGACCGCCTTGTCCGGCCCCTGCTCGACAATGGCCTTGAACTGGGCGTAGCGCGCCGAGGTGCTGGCGGCGTCGGCCTGGGCGAGGATGAGCTGGCTGTTGAGATCGGCAAGCTGCTGTTCCGACATCAGTTCGCCGCGCGCCGTGGTGAGGCCGTTTTCGTCGCGATAGCGCTCCACCTCCAGTGCGGCTTCCTGCGCGCGAGCCTGGATGTCGGTCAGGCGCTCCTGCAGCCAGGTCGACGCCTGCTCCGTCGCCGTGAAATTGGCGCTGAGCTGATCCTCGAAGAAGGCCTCCGCATAACGCCGGGTGACGGCGGCGGCGAGTTGCGGATCGGTCGAGCGGAAGGAGACGGCGAGCACGGCGCTGCGGCCGGCGCGCTCCACCGTCAGGGATTGCTGCAACAGGGCGGCGGCCTTCTCGCGACGCCCCTTGGCCAGCGTTTCCTCCGTCGCTTGCGGAGCAGTGGAAGACGTCAGGTTTTTCACCCACCCCTTGAGGATCGCGACGGGCGATTGCGGCGGATCGAGAATGGCCGTGTTGTCGGCAAGCTTCAGGTCGTCGACGACGCGCTGCGCCAGCCGGCCGGATTTCAGGATCTCGGCGGCGCTCGAAATGCGCATGTCGATCTGCTGGCTGCTTTGCGGCGAAGGTTCGCTCTCCTCCGCATAGCGGGAAAGCTCCTCGTCGAGCAGGATCTGCGTCTGCGACGTATAGACCGGCGTCGCGAACACGAGATAGGCGGCGGCGAGCGCGACGGCGACGGCGACGGAAAGCCCGATCAGCCGGGCGCGGCGGACGAGGATCGCCAGCAGGCGGTTGAGATCGATGAAGGAATCGGACGGTTCCGGTTCCCGTCGCAGGACACTGCTGTGCGGTACGGTGCGTTGATGCATGGGGCTCCGTTCTGCCTTTCGGCGCGATGGAAACTGCTCCTCCCCAAAATGGCCCCGGGCCTGAACCGGCCCGGAGCCAGGGGATTATGCCGCGCGAATCCGGCCCTCGTGCGACAACACCATGTCGCGCAGGGACGGGTAGAGCGCGTCGCCGAGATCCGGGCGGGCAAGGGCGAAGGCGACATTGGCCTCGATGAAGCCGTGCTTGGAGCCGCAGTCGTAGGTCCGTCCTTCATAGGGATGGGCGTGGAAGGACTGGGTTTGCGAGAGCTTCAGCATGCTGTCGGTGAGCTGGATCTCGTTGCCCGCGCCGCGCTGCTGGCGCGCAAGGTGCCCGAAGACCTCAGGCTGGAGAATGTAGCGGCCGTTGAGAAAGAGGTTGGACGGCGCTTCGCCGGCCCGCGGCTTTTCCACCATGTGGGTAACGGCGAAACCATGGCGCACGGCCGCGCCCTTGCCGACGATGCCATATTGCGCGGTTTCCTCCGGCGCGCATTGTTCGACGCCGACCACGTTGCCGCCGACCTCGTCGTAAAGCTCCATCAGGCCGGCCATGCAGCCGCGCGGGCCGAAGGAAACCATGTCGGGCAGCAGAAGTGCGAAGGGTTCGTCACCGATGACGTCGCGCGCGCACCAGACGGCATGGCCGAGGCCGAGCGGGGCCTGCTGGCGCGTGAAGCTCACCGAGCCCGCGGCCGGAAGCAGCCGGCCGAGTTCGCTGACCTTGTCGTCCTTGCCGGATTTTTCCAGCGAGGAGATGAGTTCCGGCGTGTCGTCGAAATGGTCCTCGATGACCTGCTTGTTGCGGCTGGTGACGAAGACGACATGTTCGATGCCGGCCTCGCGCGCCTCGTCGAGGGCATATTGTACGACCGGGCGATCGACGATGGTCAGCATCTCCTTGGGCATGGCCTTGGTGGCCGGCAGGAAGCGGGTTCCGTTGCCGGCGACGGGGATGATGGCCTTGCGGACGGTCTTGGTTCGCACCATGGAATTATCCTTTGTTCTTGAACGGCTGGCCGGGTGCGGCCGCCGCATGGGAAGCCGGCGGTGCCGTCAGGCGGCGCCATCGGGCTGCGATCGGCATGGAAAGATGCCGGAGCGCGACGGGATCGCCGAGCGCCGCCCTGAGGGCAGACCCGAGCGAACGGTTCTTGAGATGATGGACGAGGGCGAGGAATGCGTGCGCTTCCCGAAGGCTGCGCGTGCGGCGGCGTTGCGCGCGCGCGGCATGCCCTTCCAGCGGAAAGCGGGCGAGGAAGCGCTGGTCTCCCGCCAGCATCGCCTCCACATGATCGAGACGCAGCACGCGGGAAATCGAACCCTCGCGGATATGGTAGAGATAACCGGCCTCCGGGACGATGGCGCAGCGCCCACCCGCGGCAAGGGCTGCGGCGAGCAGCAGATAGTCCTCGCCGATCCTGAGGCCTTCGTCATAGGCGAGATCGTTGTCTTCGAGGAAGGCGCGGCGGAAGATCGGTTTCATGTAGCCGAAATTGTGCGTGCCGCGGAAAATCCGGTTCGACTCGATGAAGGTGGGCAGCGCCATATGCGGCATGGCCGCAAGACGTGTGGTGGGAAACATCGGCTCTATTCGGCCGTCACCGTGCAGCACGTCGAGATTGTCGACCGCGATGGCCGCGTTCTGCCTTTCGGCGGCGGCGATCAGGCGGTAAAGGCGGTTCGGCCGCATGGTGTCGTCGGAATCGAGCACGGCGATCCAGCGGCCGCGCACCGCGGCGAAGCCGGCATTGCGCGCGCCGCCGGGGCCTTTGTTGCTGTCGAGCGCAACGAGCCGCACGGCCGGCGCGCCAAGCGCGGCAACGGCTGCGCGCGTCGCGTCGGTCGAGCGATCGTCGGCGACGATCACCTCCACGCTCACGCCGTCCTGTGCCAGCGCGCTGCCGATGGCGCACTGGATGGTGTCGGCCGCATTGTATGCGGCGATCACGACGCTGACGTCGGGCGCGCTCATCGCACCGTCTCCAGCTTGCCATAGGGTTCGATGGCGGGCGCCCCGAAGAGCCCGCCGACCGCGCCGGCATGGAGGAGGCCGCGCAGCAGGAGGCGGTTGCGGCGCATCGGGGAAAAGACGAAGACGGCAGCGCCGGCAAGGCAGGCGGCGCATTTGCCTGCGGCAAGCGCGGCTGCGCTCAGCCGGCCCCGCCCCTTCTGCCTTTGGGCGAGAATCCGGCCATGCGTCTGCCCCATGCGCAGCCGGCGTTGCGCCAGCCAGGAGAAGCGGGCGCGCGCGGCCGGAACCGGCTCCTCTACCCAGGCATCCTCCGCGAAGGCGATGCGGCCGCCGGCGGCGTGCACGGCGCTGAAGAAGGCGGTGTCTTCGCCGCCGCTCTTTCCGAGCGCAAGGTCGAAGCGTCGCCCATCGATCGGCGGGGCGGCGATGCGCATCAGCACGTTGCAGGTATAGCCGGTGCGGATCTCGCCGTTCACCCAGACGGGGCGCGTGGCGTGGAAGTCGCCGCCGCGCATCCAGTCGGGCGCGCCGGGCGCATAGAGCGCACGCACCGGGCCGAGCACAACGTCGGCGCGGCTTCTTTCCGCCGTTGCAAGCAGACGATCCAGCCAGAGCGGCTCGACCGTCTCGTCGTCATCGACGAAGGCGATGAAATCGGCATTCGTATGATCGAGGCAGGCATTGCGGGCGATGGAGATATTGCCGGCCGGGCAATGCACATAGGCGATCTCCGTCGGCAGTTTCGGCATGGCCGCCTCGACGCGGGCACGGGCGCTCGGCTCGACGTCGTTGTCGGCGACGATGACGCCAAGGCGCACCCCGGCCGGAACGATCAGCTTCGAGAGCGAGGCGAGCGTTTCACTGAGCGCCGGGCGGCGAAAGGTGCAGATGGCGATGTCGACGCGAAGCGGAGCCGTCATGCAAAAGCCCTCCGCTGGCGCAGATCGAGCACTTCGCGCCAGAAGCCGGCGGACCAGGCGAAATGCATGATCATGGCGGAAACGGCGGCAAGCGGGCCGTAGGGATTGCGCTGGCCGAGCGCCATCCACGCGCCATAGCCCATGCAGGCGGCGGCCCAGAGCACGAAGGGCACGGCCGCGATCCAGGTGATCGCCGCAAGGAACGCGCCGACGGCGACGGGAGCGACCATCAGCGGCAGGAGCTGGCGCAGGCTCGGGCGGGAACGATGCTTGAGGAAGTTGCGTGCCCGGCCGCGGCCGTAGCCGAAATACTGCTTGAAGAGCGGCAGGGCGCTGGCGCGGGGATAGTAGACCATGCTGGTGCGCGCGGTCATCCAGACGCGATAACCGGCCTGATGGAGTCGGTAGTCGTATTCGGCGTCCTCGTTGGCGGTGAAGGTCTCGTCATAGCCGCCGACGGCGCGGAAGGCGGATATGCGCATCAGCGCGTGGTGGCCGTGGTCCGCCCAGTGGCTTTCCGCGCCGGCACGGTGCTTGGCGCCGCCATTGCCGAGCACGGAATTCTGCGCGACGGCGGTCGCCTTCTGGAAGGTGCCAAAGCCGACGGTCTGCATGGCGACGACGACGGAATCCGCTCCGGTCTCCAGCGCATCCTCCACTAGCACGCGGCAATAGTCGTCCGGATAGGTACCGTGTGCATCGATGCGGATGAGATAGTCGTGCTCGACGCCGAAGGTGGCGACGGCAAGGTTGATCGCGGCACTCTGGATACGCTTGGGATTTTCGAGCACATGCATGTTGGGCACGGTCTCGGAAAGGCGCAGGGCAATGTCCTGCGTGCCGTCGGTGCTGCCACCGTCGACGACGACGAGGGTGGCGTTGAGGTCGGAAAGCGCCGGCTCGAGATGATGGACCAGCGGTTCCAGGTATCGTGCCTCGTTGAGGCATGGAATCACGATCAGGCACCGCACGGATGCTGCAGCGTCAACGGTCATGGCAATCCACCTTGTTTGCTATCAGGGAGGGAAGAGGAGTGAGCGTCGTTGTTTGTCCGACCGGCTGGCGCAGGGCGGCCAGGCGCTGGACGAAGGCGGCGCAGTCGGCGCGGTCGAGGATCCATGGCCGCGTGCCGAGCTTGACGAGATTGGCATAGAGTGCCCCGTAGGTATCGCCGTCGAAATCGGCGAAGCGATTGACGAGCGATTCAAGCCGATCGTTGGCGAGCGCGATGCCGATGCCGCGTTCGCGGGCGAGCCTTGCCGTCTCGGTTCCATCCAGCACGATGGGCAGCGCGCCGTGCCGGCAACCCTCGTAGAGGCGGTTCGGCAGCAGCCAGAGCGAGTTCTGCCCTTCCTCGAAGAAATCGATGGCCCAGGCGAGGTCGACGTCGCCATAGATGGCGGAGAGGTCTTCCGGATTGCGATAGGCGCCTTCGAAGCGGATATGGGGCTCGCGGGCGATGCGGCCGTCGAAATCGTCGAATTCGGAGTAAGCCGGCCTTCCGCGCAGCACCACCTCAAAGCGCCCCTCCATCCGCCGGGTGAAGGCGGAAAGGAGGTCGAGCGACTTGCGGCAGCGGATCGCGCCGAACCAGCCAATGCGCCAGGGTTTTCCCGCCGGGCGCGTGCGTGCGGGCAGGCCCGTCGCATGGCCATCCAGTTCCAGCACCTGGTTCTCCAGAAGGTGGACAGGGGCCCGGATGCCGGACAGCGGCTTGAAATAGTGCGTCACGAAGGCGGGAGAACTGGTGACGATGAGGTTCGCCTTGCGACCGAAGCGGCGTTCCGCGCCCCGGATAGCCCGGCCGACCATGTCGTCCCGCAGCAGCAGGCGATGGATGTCGAGGCATTCATAGGCGATGGGAACGGCGCCGAAGCAGGCGGAAGCGCGCCCGGCAACGGCAAGCATCTCGAGATTGCGGGCGAGAATGACGTCCGGCTTCGAAGTGCCGGCAAGCTTGCGCGGCAAAGTCATCGCCGCGGTTGCTACGGCGACGAGGCGCTGGGCGAAGCGGGCATCCCCGGTCACGCCGAGGTCCATGGGTGTGATGCCCTCGATTGCGGCAAGCCGGTTCTCGCCGCGGCGAAAGCCGGCGAGCGTCACCGAGGCACCGCCCGCCTGCAGCATCAGCACCCGTCGGCGCACGGCGGGGTCGGAAAGGTCGTGGACGAGGTAGAGAACCTGCAACATCGTCGCCACCGTCAGTTCACCAGGCAGGCGACGGAGCCGTCGAACTGGCAGGGCTCGCCTTCGGCGGTGAAGGCGATGCGTTCCACGTCCATGCGCGCGGGTCCGGCAAAGGCGAAGCGGCCCATCCAGTCGGACAGCGTGTCCGTGCCCCAGAGCGACAGGAATATTTTCTGCGCATGGGTGGGGAGCTTTGCGGCATCCGTCACCTCATGCACCAGCGTGCCGTTCACGTAGTAGGCGAGGCGATGTTTCTGCCAGACGAAGGCATAATCGTTGAAGCCGCTGTCGGCACCGCCGGGAACGGGAACCAGGTTCTCGTTGCCGCCCTTGCCGGCGATGTACTGGTTGACCTGGACACGGGACGTGTCCTTGCCGAGAACCTCGAAGTCGATCTCGTCATGCGGTTTCTTGTCGGTAGGGCCGATATAGCTGAAGAAGGCCGAGTTGAGCCCGGGGCCTGTCGCCGATTTCATGCGCACTTCATAGGTGCCGTAGCCGTAGCGCTTGCGGGTCTGCACCTCGCCGCAGGCATATTGGCGCTCGCCGGTCGACCTGGCGTCGAAGGTGAGAGAGAGTTTGCCGCCCTCCACCGTCGCCGCGTCCTTGGACCAGGTGCAGTTCTGGTGCGCTCCGTTGTTCCAGCCGTCGGAAACGTACCAGCGGGCGGTGTCGAGCCCATCGAATTCTTCGACGAAGGACGCGCCGTTCGCGCCGTCCTGCGCGGCGAGGGGGCTTGCGATGGCAAGGGCCGCAAGAAAGGTGGCTGTTTTCGTGATGGTGTTCGGGGGAGCGGTCATGTCACCTCCTTTGAGCGATGGACCCGGTGGGCTTCATCGGCGGGCGCTGTTGGCGCTCGGCGACGGTTCGTCTGGGGCCGCCCATGCGACGACCGGTGAGGGGCGCGTGCAGGGCGGGCGCAAAGCGTCGGGCGAGCGCGTGCGTGGAAACGAGAATGGCGAGCGCAAGAACCGGGCTTGCTGCGTAGAACAGCGGGTAATGGGCGATGCCGAGCCGATTCCAGACCATCCAGAAGAGAATCAGCAGCGGGTAGTGGCCGCAGAAGATCCAGAAGCTGAGTCCGCCGAGCCGCGCCAGCGCCTGGCCGGCACCGGTGCGGATGAGCAGCGCCGACAGCGCCCAGGCGCCGAAGATGCCGGACATGGCTGCAAGGGCGCGCAGCATGTCGAGCCAGACGGGAAATTCCGGGCCGAAGGCGTAAAGCGCGACGGACAGCAACACTGCGACCCCAAGGACGGCCAGCGTCACCGGCAGGGCGAAACGGTCGATACGGCTGATGTCGATGCGGTGGAGGGCCATCGTCACGCCGAAGCTGAAGCCGAACAGGATGGATTTCTTCAGGAAGATGCCGTTTGGCACCGGCAGCACCGCATAGGCCAGCATCAAGGCGAGCGTGGTGCGCGGATAGCGCAGCACGGCAAGCGCGATGAGCGGCGACAGGATGAGGCAGACGATCAGGTCGCGCAGGAAATAGAGCGGGATGTTGATCGGCCAGGTCTCGAGCGCAAGGCTGAGATTCATCAGCGCGCGTGGCGTGGCGTTCACGACGTCGGGCAGATAGCCGAAGCCGATGCCGCGCGACTGGGCGAGATAGACGAAGGCAAGGAAGGCCAGGTTCCAGAGAAGGAACGGCAGGAGGATCGTCGAGGCCTTGGTTCGAAGCGTCTTTCGGTAATCGAAGGCGTCGAGGCCGCGGTGGAAGAGCAGGTAGCCGGAGATCGCGCTGAGGCAGGGAACGCCGATGCGAAAGAGACTGTCGGCGAGAAATACCCGCATCCAGTCGAGACCGCCGAACGTGCCCGCATAGGGGCTCGTTGCCGGGTCATAGGGAACATGCACGAAGATGATCCCCGAGATCAGCACGATGCGCATCATGTTGATGCGTGCTGAAACGGTCGCGTCGATTTGCACGGTTCCGTCACCCCTTCATGTGCCGTTCCCGAAGGCGGCCTTCAAACAAGAGCAGACCTGAGCCTACGAAGTGCAGTGTGGGTGACGGGGCAGTGGAAAATATGGCGGCGCAACAAAATCGATGGCGCCCGCGGTTGCATTGCAGCATATCGTGTCGGCTTGCAATTTATCAGAAATACACGCTCACATATGCGTGAGACAAATGTGAAAGCCTGTGCCTCAATACTTTGAAGTCTATTCGAATGTGCTGATCTAGTCGCAATTTCTGGGTGCAGGAAGGGCGGATTTTTTTTATTTCCCCTGTGCCGATTCTCCGGAAGACTGCAGCGATTGCGGCCATCCGGCCTCGAATTGGGGCGGCCTCAAGGCAGGCCGGCAAGCGCGGATGTGCCGGGACGGCGCACCATGTCGAGAAGCTTTCGCAGCAAAGGCCGTTCGGTGAGGAGGGTGAGGAGGCCGTAGATGACACCGCCGAGCGCAATGCCGGCACCGACCTGCAATGCAGGGTGCAGGTGCCGGGCGATGGCATGCTCCAGCGCGTAACGCACCGCCAGCGCCATCAGCGCGGCCGTGAGCATGGGGCGGACCGAGCGGTAGAAGCCGGAGAGGAAGGGCGTTCCATCCGCCCGGAACACGACCCAGGAATAGCCGACGAGCACCACGGCATTGACGAGGCAGAGGGCGACCATGGCCGCGATGAGCGTGCCATTATACGCGCCATAGGCGACGGCGGCGGTCGTCGCCACGGCGCGGCCCACCGCCCACCAGAAGAGCGCGCCGCCGTGGCCTGAGCCCTTGAGGTAGGGAATGAAGGTGCTGCACGGCGTCAACAATCCCTTGGAAAGGGCGAGCAGTCCCAGAACCGGCCAGGCGGCAGCCCATTGCGGACCGAAGAGCAGCAGCATGGCAGGTTCGGCGACCGCCCATAAGCCGAACATCATCGGTGCGAGCAGCAGGGTCGTCACCTGCGTGCTCAGCATCAGCGCCTGCGAGCGGCGCGCGCGGTCGTGCATCATCGCGCTGAAGGCGGGAAAGAGCACGCCCATGACACCCGACAGCACCACCTGGTTGGGAATACTGGAAAAGCGGTTGGCCGCGGAATAGGCGCCTGCTTCGGCCAGGCCAAGGAAACGCGAGATCACCACCATGGGCGACTGGAAGGTGACGAAGTTGGCAATTTCCGAGCCCATCAGACCGAGGCTGAAGCGCGTCAGCCGGACGACGCTCGCCGCATGAAACGTCAGGCGCGGCAGGTAGCGCGAGACGAAGAACAGGCCGGCGAGCCGGATGATGCCGGCGATGAAGAGCTGCGCCACCAGCGCGAAGACGCCGAAGCCGGCGAGCGCGAGGACCACCGCGGCGATGGCCGCGGCCGATTCGGAGATCATGCTCCACAGCGCATCCCGGCTGAACTGCATGCGTCGGGCGACCAGCGCATAGGCGACGTCGCCGGCAAGCTGCAACGGAATGAGCAGGCACATGAGCTTCAGCAGCCAGGCTGCATCCGCTGCACCGAACCAGTCCGCCAGCGGTTCGGCGAAGGCATAAAGCCCCGCCGCCATCAGGAAGGCGAAGGCGAGATTGGCCCAGAACACCGAGTGGATCGTCGCCTCTTCCTCCTTTTCTTCGAGGATCAAAGCGGAGGCGAGGCCCGCCCCGCCGATCATCGCAAGGAACTGCACGACGGCCAGCGCGACGGCCACCGCACCGAACTCTTCCGGGCTCAGGAGCCGGGCCAGAATGGGCACGGTGACAAATTTAAGCCCGAATGTGCTTGTCTTGGATAGGACGCTCCAGCCGACATTTCGCGTTACCGACTTCGCGTTCACGGACTGGGACATGGAGGATTCCTCGGTCAAAAAGGAGCCTCGACGAGACAAAAAGCCTGCGCCGGAAACGGCCGCGCCCCGGTGGGAGGAGACCAGACGAACCTCTTTCTAGAGAAACCACAGGGACGAAAAGATGGCGAAGCTGACAGTTATTATCCCCTTCTACCAGAAGGAACCGGGTATCCTCAGACGTGCGCTCACGTCTGTTTTTTCTCAAGGATTCAGAGACTTCGATGTGATCGTCGTCGACGATGAATCCCCCTATCCGCCCGATGGCGACCTGATCGCCTTCAGCGAGGAGGAGCAGGCCAGGGTTCGCGTGATCCGCCAGGAAAATGCCGGCCCCGGCGGTGCGCGCAATACCGGGCTCGACCATGTTTCCGGTGCGACCGACTTCGTCGCCTTCCTCGATTCGGACGACACCTGGACGCCCGATCATCTCGCCATCGCCCACGCTGCGATGACGCATTTCTCCGCCGATTGCTACTTCGCCTCGATCACCGGGGGCGACGCCTTCTACTATCATTTCGGTGTCGAGGATCTGGAAAAGACCGAAGCGACGGTGCGCCTCAACGACGATCCGCTGCTGATCGAGATTCCCGATCTCACGCAGGTGATGCTCAAGAACTGGAGCTTCCTGCATCTTTCCTCCATGGTCGTCGGCCGGCCGGTCTTCGAGCGGGTGCGCTTCGATGCGGCGCTCCGGCTTGCGGCGGAGGACGTGCTGTTCTTCTGCGACTGCGTGCTCGCCGCCCGGCGCGTGGTTCTCAGCGGCACGGCGGGCGCAGTGCGCGGAGAGGGCATCAACATCTTCCACGGCGTCGACAACGATTCGCCGCAGTTCCTCAGCCAGCAATTCAACACCTGGGTCGCGCTTGACCGGTTGGAAAGCCGCTTTGCCGAGCGGCCGGCCGAGGTCGCCTCGCTGCGCTCCTACAAGCAGACGGCGCGCCAGCAGGCGCTCTGGAGCCAGGCCCGCCGCGTGCGGCGCCGCAAGCTGCCGCAGTTCGACATGCTGGCCCGCTGGGCGGTGCGCGATCCACGCATCCTTGCAAGCGTCGTCGGGCTCGCCGTCGGCAAGCTCTCCCGCTGATCCTTTCCGTTTTCGCAGTGTCCGTTGCCGTTCGGCCGGACATGCCCAAGGAGGTTTGAATGAAGCCCTATTACTGGGAATCGCAGCACGGCAATTTCGGCGACGACCTCAATCTCTGGCTCTGGGATTTCCTGTTGCCGGGACTGCGCGAGGCGCATGCCGATGTGCTGCTCGTCGGTGTCGGCACGGTGCTGAACAGCGCCCTGCTGCCGAAGGAAGGGCGCAAGCTCGTGCTTGGCAGTGGCTTCGGCTATGGCACCCTGCCGGATATGCGTGACCGCGACCAATGGGACGTGCGCTGCGTGCGCGGCCCGCTGACCGCGGCGAAGGTCGGTGTGCCGGAAGAACTCGGCATCATCGATCCGGCGGTGCTGGTCGCCGACATGCCGGAGTTTGCCAACCTGCCGAAGCGCACAAAATGCGCCTTCGTTCCCCATTGGGAATCGGCGGTGGCAGGCCTGTGGCCCGTCGTCTGCGCCACGGCCGGCCTGCACTATATCGATCCGCGCGGCGAGGCGAAGGACGTGATCGGACAGATCGCCGCGTGTGAGCTGATCGTCGCCGAATCCATGCATGGCGCCATCCTTGCCGATGCCTTCCGCGTGCCCTGGGTGGCGGTCAGCACCTCGGCCAATATCAATGGTTTCAAATGGCGGGACTGGGCCGCGACCGTGGGCGTCGACCCCGTGGCCCGGCGCATCCCGATCTCCACCCGCGCCGAAGCGGTCATCAAGGGTGCCCGCTTCTGGGGCGTCGACTATGACGGGGCGACGCATGCGGCCGGGGAGGGGGAAGCGGTGGTGCTTCAGGCTGCGCCCCGCTCGGGCTTGCGCCTTGCCGCCAAGCAGGTTCTCGCCGCGCCCTCGACGCTGGCCCTTTGGCAGGCGAGCCGGGCGGAGCCGCAGCTCAGCGGGGAGGCTCGCCTTTCGGAACGCAAGGAACGGCTCTATGAGGTGCTGGAAGGGGTTCGGCGGGATTATCTTTGAGGGTCGAGGGGATCGTCGTTCCCAGATTGCCCGGCTCCATCCATCTTCCTTCTCTCCTGTTGCGAGGAGAAGGAAGATGGGGCGTCCTTTCGCGCAAGGCGGGGCCTATTGCCCTGCGGGCAGCAGGTAGCGCAAACCGTCTTGCGGTGTCGAAGGTGCCGGCCGCACGCGCCTGTGGGCCGCTTCCAGCTTGTCGCGCAGGATGCCGCCGGCGATGGCCGGCATGACGGCAGGGTTTTCGACGGCATAGGCGAGAGCTGCGCCTGCGCCCCCCTCGCGCTTGCGGTCGAGGAAATGGCGCAGCGCATGGCGCTGGCCGATCTGGCGGCAGTGGCGGCGCATGGCATCGGCCGCCTCGGAGGGCACATTGCCGGTGGCAAGGATCGTGCGCTCGGCTGCGTGCAGCGCTTCGAGGTCTTTCGTCCGGTGCTGTCCGCTGAGCGAATTGGGTCGCACCACCGCCCCGTAGCCGCAGCTTTCGATGACGGTGTAGCGGGCGCCGGCAAGAAGGGCGCGCACATAGAGCTCGTAATCCTCCCCGAGCCGCATGTCTTCGCGATAGCCGAGGCCATGGGTGTCGAGAAATGCGCGGCGCATGACCGGCTTCAGGAACCCGAGTTCGCCGCGTGGCGCGCCGCGGCGCGAGATGTTGCCGAGGATGAAATCCTTCAGGTCGAGCCGGCGCGGCTGCGGGGGGAAGTCTTCCGGCTCCCGGGCGGGATCGGCGTCTTCCATGAAGGCGATGTTGTCGGCGATGAAGTCCCAGTCCGGGCAGGCGAGCATGCGGCGGAAGCGGCCGGGAAAGAAGAAGTCGTCGGCATCGAGAATGCTGATCAACGGTGCGCGGGAAACGGCGATGGCGTGGTTGCGGGCGGCAGAGGGGCCGCGATTGGTGCGGAAGCGGATGATGTCGAGCCGCCGGGTCGTATCGTCGGCCGCGGCGGCCGCTGCGAGGGTGCGATCGTCCGATCCGTCGTCCACCACGACGACCTCGTCGACTTCAGGTTCCGCAAGCGCCGAGCGCACGGCCCGGCCGATCGTTTCCTCCGCATTCTTCGCGGCAATGATGACGCAGACCTTTTCATCCGGGGTCACGACATACCTCTCTTCCTGCATTGAACTGTCGGCGCGGGCTTGCCCGCGCTGCAATGCAGCATGAAAGGGAAAGGGGGCACAAAAACGGCCCTGCCGGATCGGGGGGCCTGTCAGGGCTTGGAGTGGCCCGGCTCGTTCATCGGAACGGAGACCTTGGGTTTTGCCTTTTCGAGGTCCGGTTTCGCTCGCCCTAGCTCGCTGTCTGCCTTGCGCGCCTTGGCAGTACGCCAGACGAGATAAAGCGTTGTCAGGAAATAGCCGACCTGGATGAGCACCGCGCAGATGAGGGTCTGGAGGGCGGTGGTCGCGATGGAGCCCGTACTGATATAGGTGACCACGGCGAAAGCCACGAGCGCGATACCCATGCTCAGGAAGAAGCGCGGCGCGTAGGCCATGCTGTCCCGCCATTTCGTTTCCGGCGCAGGTTTCATCGGTGGTCTGCCTTCTCCCTGAGGCTCGTTCGAACTATAGGTTCCTGCTCAATCGCTTGCAATCACCAGGATTAACCAGCGTGGGGCGGAGCCTGTTCCGATCCTTCCCCATTTGTGTTGCGCTTCCGTTAAGGCGGGTTGTGGCCTTCTCGGAGAATCGCGCAGGCCGTCTTTTTTGCCCCGATTTCGCCGCCCTTCCTGCCACCGGCGCCTGAAATTGCGCCGAATGGGCGAGTGCGCCGATCGGTGCGATAGCCGTGAAGTTGCGACACTCGGACGGCCCGATCACCTTTTGTTACAATATGAGCCGTTTCTTACGGAATGAAAGTGCGGTGCAAAATAATATTGCAGTGCAAAATTTCATTCCTGATACATGTAGTTTCTCCTGTTTTGGTGCGTGTTTGCGGACTTGAGATGTATAATTGTGTAAAGCGCACCTCATTGTGCCGTTCAAGAGAAGTTATTTTTATCGAAAACGCCGCAAACCCCGTGATTTTCCGAAGCGTATCGGCTCTATTGAGGCAATTTATTACTTTGGCTATGCATGGATTTGTAAAATTTTAGGATATTAAGATTTCCTGAAATTCCGACTCCAGGAATTAATTCGTTCGATCACGGCACGAAAAACAAACTGTGACCATATGCTCCGCATTGGATGTCGGAACGCGTCCGAGGGACCTGACCATATCGCAAATCCAATGGAGCCATCTCTATGAAGTCCGCGAGCAGATCGGCCAGTTCGCCGTTTTTCAGTTCGATTACCGGCGCTCCGCCGGTAGGGGGGATATCGAAACGGAGCTTTGATATTCTGGTGGCGCTTGCCGCCCTTGTCGTGCTCAGCCCGATCTTCGTGCTGATCATGGCGCTAGTGAAATATTCCGACGGCGGCAGCGTCTTCTACGGCCACCGCCGCATCGGCTACAACGGATCGAGCTTCCGGTGCCTGAAGTTCCGCACGATGGCGGAGAATGGCGATGCCCTTCTCCAGCAATATCTCGAGCAGAATCCGGAGGCGCATGAGGAATGGCGCGCCACGCGCAAGCTGCAGGACGATCCCCGCGTCACCGTCGTGGGGACGGTCCTGCGCAAGCTCAGCCTCGACGAGCTGCCGCAGCTTATCAACATCCTCAAGGGAGAGATGAGCATCGTCGGTCCCCGCCCGGTGGTGGAAGACGAGCTGGAACTCTACGAGGCCTCCGCCGTCTATTACCTGCGCAGCCGCCCCGGCCTGACGGGCCTCTGGCAGGTCAGCGGCCGCAACGATGTCTCCTATGCCGCGCGCGTCGCCTTCGACACGCATTATGTCCGCAACTGGTCGCTCACCTCCGATCTCGTCATCGTCGCACGCACCATTCCGGCCGTCTGCCTGTCGCGCGGCAGCTATTGATCCCCAAAGGATAGGATTCCCATGAAGACGATTCCAAATGCGGCTGCGGCCGCTGTCGCCGCAAGGATGTTCGGCGGCCTCGCCCTGACCCTGTTGTTGGTCTCCTCGGCCTCGGCCGAAGAGTACCGGCTCGGCGTGATGGACAAGCTGCGCATCCGCGTTGCGGAATGGCAGACGGCCGAGGGCGCCATTCGTGACTGGAGCGCCGTCAGCGGCGACTACAGCATCGGCGCGGACGGCGCGCTGTCCCTGCCGTTCATCGGCCAATTGCCGGCCGATGGTCGGACGGCGGGGGAGCTTTCGGTGGAGATCGGCAGGAAGATGCAGGTGCTCTTCGGCCTCAAGGATCTGCCCTCCGCATCGGTGGAGGTCGCCGAGTACCGGCCGGTCTATCTCTCCGGCGAGGTGCAGACGCCCGGTGCCTATCCCTATGCGCCGGGACTGACGGTGCTGAAGGCCGTCAGTTTCGGTGGTGGACTGCGCCGGGCCGATCCCGGCCAGCGTTTCGCCCGGGATTTCCTGCGCTCGGAGGGCGAGGCGGCCGTCTATGTCGCCGAACGCAATCGCCTGCTGGTCCGCCGCGCGCGCATTGCTGCCGAAATGAGCGGTGCCAAGGACATTGCGATGCCGAAGGAACTCGGCACGTCGGACGAGGCGCGCGCGATTCTGGAAAGCGAAAAGGCACTGATGGCCTCGCGGGAAAAGCGGCTGCGGCTGCAATTGACGGCGCTCGCCGACCTGAAATCACTGCTCGACAATGAAGTCGGCTCGCTCGGCAAGAAATCCGAGACGCAGACCCGCCAGCTCGAACTCGTCCAGGGCGACCTTTCCAAGATGGATGTGCTGGCCGAAAAGGGTCTTGCCATCAGCTCCCGCCGCCTTGCGCTGGAGCAGCGCACGGCCGACCTTCAGGCGGCCCTGCTCGATATAGACACGGCTTCGCTGAAGGCCAGACAGGATATCAACAAGGCCGCACAGGACGAGACGAACCTTCAGAACGACTGGGATGCCCAGCTTGCGCAGGAACTGCAGAACACCGAGCAGGAGCTCGATACGCTGGCACTGAAGCTCGGTACGAGCCGCGATCTGATGTCCGAGGCGCTGATGCAGTCGGCCGATGCCGCCAATCTGAAAGGCGGGCTTTCCGCTGCCAATATCGGCTATTCGATCCTGCGCACGGTCAAGGGCAAGACCGAGCAGATCCGCGCCACCGAGACGACGCCGGTCCTGCCCGGTGATGTCGTCAAGGTCGACGTCAACCTCGCGACGCAGTGAGGCTGTCATGCGGATTGCGAAGACACGCCTGATCGGCCCCGACGGGAACGAGATCTATGCGGCTCTTGCCGTGGCGCTCTCCTTCTTCGTCTTCGCCTATTCCTTCCGCTTCGGGCAGGTTTCGATCCTTGCCTATTACGCCCTGTGGCTGCCGCTCGTCGCGGTGGACTACAGGCGCGTGCTCGGCAATTACACGCACTACCTCTGGATCTTCGCCTTCGCGCTCTTTGCCTGCCTCTCGGTCTTCTGGTCGCAGGCGCCCGGCGTCAGTGCGCGCGCGGCCGTGCAATACCTTTCCCATGTCGTCTGCGCGCTGATCGCCATGCGCGTCGTCGATACACGCGTGCTGGTGCGCGGCGGGCTGATCGGTACCGGGCTGGTGTTGCTCTTCTCGCTCGTCTTCGGCGTCTACCATCTCGATCCGCTCGACGGCACCTACAGCTTCGTCGGCGCCTTCGCGTCCAAGAACCAGCTCGGCTTCTACGCCTCGCTTGCCGTGCTCTTCGCCTTCGCCGCGCTCTTTCTCGGTGTCGAGCGCGGTCTCTGGAAACTGGCGGCGGTCGGCGCCGTGCTGGTGGCGCTCTACTGCCTGAAGGCCTCGCAATCGGCGACATCGGTGCTGACGACCGTCGCCGTCGCCGGCCTCTGCCTGTCGCTGCGGATGCTTGAGATGCTGGCACCATTTCACCGTAAGATGCTATTTACGGCGCTTTCCGTTCTGATCGTTCTCGGCGGCCTCGCCGCCATTTATGGCGGCGGTTACGAAATGCTCCTCGGCGCCTTCGGCAAGGATGCGACGCTGACCGGGCGCACCTATCTCTGGCAGCAGGGCATTGCGGCAGCGGGCGAGGCGCCCGTCGTCGGCATCGGCTATCAGGCCTTCTGGGTGCAGGGTTTCGCCGAGGCGGAGCGGCTCTGGGCCGATTTCTTCATTTCGACGCGCAGCGGCTTCCATTTCCACAACACCTACATCGCCGCGACGGTGGAAACAGGCCTGATCGGCTGTCTTCTCCTCACCACAGTGCTCGTCGTCTCGCTCGGCGGACATCTCGGCCGGCTTCTGTCCGCGGTGCGGGACGAGGAGGCGCTGGTGCTGTTCACCGTCGCGGCGCTGCTTGCGGTGCGCACCTTCGTGGAGATCGACATTCTCAATCCCTACCATGTCGGCTCCTTCCTGCTCTATTTCGCCGCCGGCAAACTGACGGACGGGCGAAGGCGTCCCGCCCTCCAGACGCGGCCGGAGCGACTGCCGATGCATCACGGGCGCGGAGCCATGGCCGCATGACGCCCGCTGCCCCGACGCAGCCGAGCGGAACACTCTACGGCATTCAGTATCTGCGGGCCTTCGCCGCGCTTGCCGTCGTGTTTTTCCACGCCGCCGAACGCAACGGCTTCGCCTTCACGATCGGCGCCGCCGGCGTCGACGTCTTCTTCGTCATCAGCGGCTTCATCATGTGGGTGATCGTCGAACGACGCCCCGTTTCACCCGGCCGTTTTCTCAAGGAGCGGTTCCGGCGCATCGTGCCCGTCTATTGGCTGGCGACCATGGTCATGGTGGCGGGTGGGCTCGCCGGCCTGTTCCCCAATCTGGTGCTGACGGTCGGCCATGTCGCCGCGTCGCTTTTCTTCGTGCCGATGCGTTCGCCGAGCAGCGGGGACGTCTGGCCAGTGCTCGTCCAGGGGTGGACGCTCAATTATGAAATGGTCTTCTACGCGGTCTTCGCCGCCTGCCTCTTCCTGCCGGCGCGCCTTCGCCTTGCCGTTGTCGCGCTGGTCCTTCTGTGCGCGGTCACGCTCGGCTTCGCGGTGGAAAGCGACAATCCCCTTTTCGTGACCTATACGCGGCCGATCATCCTGGAATTCGTCGCCGGCATGCTGATCGGCCGGCTTTGGCTCGCGGGGCAGATTCCGGATCGTCCGCGGGCGTTCGTCTTTGTCTTCGCATCGCTGACAGGTTTCGCGGCGATCGCCGTCCTCAAGCTGCCTTTCGATGAATGGACATGCGGGCCGCTTGCGATAGCCCTCGTCTACGGCACGGCATCCCTCGAAAGAGACGGCGGCATTCCCCTGCTGAGGTTTCCAGCTGTGCTGGGTGCTGCAAGCTACTCGATCTATCTCTGGCACACCTTTGCGATTTCCGTCGCCGCAAAGGTCGGGGCGAGCCTCGGCCTCCCACCTCCAATCGCCTTCGCTGTCTCGGCCTGCACCGGCATCGCGGTGGGGCTCTGCGCCTATGTCCTCGTCGAGCGCCCGCTCCTCAAGGGCAGGAACATTTCTCTCGCACGCTGGCGCCCCTGGTCCTCTCCACGCAACCAGCGGCGTGCATGAAGTTTTCCGGCGGGCTTTTCGGTCCTCAGCCTTCGTCGACATTCAAGATGGCGATGATCCGCTCCACGCTCTTCGTCGGACAGGAATAGTAGATGGTGTGGCCATCCCTGCGGCAACCGACGAGCTGGTGCTGGCGCAGCTTGGCGAGATGCTGGGACAGGGCGGACTGGCTGAGGTTCGTTTCCCGGGCCAGGTCTCCGACACTCCACTCCGCCATCGAGGTCAGGAGCAGGATTTCCAGCCGCTTGGGATTGCCCATGGCCTTGAGAATGGACGAGTGGCGTTCGATGTCGTCGTTGCCGTCCACTCTTTTTCCTTCCAACGCTGATGGTGCTGCCAAGTCTTAAGTCGATGTTTCCATGGATATATCACGGCTTCGGCCGGCTCATAGGCGTATCGGCGTGACGAATTTTCACTTACTTGATGGAGGATCATCCAGAATGCCGGATGGTCCATCACGCGCTTTTCGAAAACCCCATGCGCTCGTCCTGTCCCTCGACGATCATGCGCCGGACCCAGTTGGTGAAGTTGCGGATATCGGGCTCGTTCCGCCGGGCATGCTTGACGTTGAGATAGTAGGTTCGACCCGAGGGCATGGGCAGATCGTGCCAGAGCTGAAGGTCTTTCGCCGCCAGCCGTGACTCGGCAAGGAAACGCGGCACGAGCGCAATGCCAAGGCCATGCGTGGCCATTTCGAGGGCGAAGAGGTAGTGGCTTGCGCCGAGCACGGCCGCGCGATCGAGCAGGTCCTGCCGCTGAAGAAGGCCAAGATAGTTTCGCCAGTCGTCGAGGAACGTGCGGTCTTCAACTTCCGTCGTGATCAGGACGGGGCCTTGCTCCCGGCTGCGTGCTACCTGCGTGGCGGTGCCGACGGGGATCAGGTTTTCGGTGAAGAGTTTGGTGCTCCAGAAGCCGTCCTTGATGGGCGTCGTCGTGAAGAAGACGTCGGCAATCGCGTCGCTGAGTTCCGGCTGGTAGCTCTGCAGACTGATCTGCAGCCGACAGTCGGTGAGCTGGGCATATCGCTCGAGCCGGGGGATCAGCCATCCGGGGCCGAACGAACTGCACATGGCGACGCGCAAGGCCGGGTTCGCCTCGCTGATGCTGCTTTGGATCGAATTCTCGATCTGGGAGAAGGCGAAGGAGAGAGATTTGGCAAGCTTGATGCCGCGGGGGGTGAAGGTGAGGTTGCGCCCCGTCTTCTCGATAAGCTCCTCGCCGATCTGCATGCGCAGATACCGCAACTGGTGGCTGATGGCGCTGCGCGTAATCGCCAGCTCCTCCGCTGCTTTGGCGATGGAAGAATGCCGGTAGATGCATTCGAATACCTGAAGGGCCCTGATGTTGCACTGCATTCTCGTTCCCCGTTTCTTGCTGATCCGGCCGCATGGGATGCGCAATAGTGCATCATGTAGCGCGACATTGCCGAAACAAAAGCGCAGGGCGGCCAAATTTCGGAATATCGCTGCCGGTGCGGCTGTGAATTTTTCTCATCGAATTGAGGGTATTTGATGTGTTCTGCTCATCTTTTATCGTCCGTCGGACGTGTCGCGAGATGCGCCATTCTGCGGGCGGGCCGCAGCTACGCCTAGGAAATGATCTCTGTCGTTTCAGAGCGCTGGATGAAGGAGGCAATTCCTTCGTTCAGCAGCCGGATGAGACTCCGGCTCGTCACGATGGCCGGGATTTCCAGCGTCTCAATGCGAATTGGCATCCATTCGGCTCCATCCCGCGCGACCTCGTTGCGCAAGATGCGCACCGCCTGGCGCGCCTCCTCCAGGCTCTCGAAGAACGTGCCGGACCGGGCGTGGTAGGGCGGCGGTTCCTGCGCGGCGACGGAGTAGGTATACAAGATCATGGGGCGGCCCGACTGGGTGCGCCTCGACCGGCGCAGTGTTGCCTCGCCCTTCAACCATGAGACGCGGGAGGCAGCAACATTCATTCAGGCTTTGAACGTTGTCGATAATTCAAGTCCTTGACGCGCGCTCACAGGCCGGACGGGAACAACGGATCCGGATCCGCTGAGCCGGCCTATTCGGCGACCCGGCTGCTGCCGAGCGTCTTTTCGAACAGCGCGCTCATTGCCTTTGCGAGGTCGTCCTTGAACGTGGCCTCGATGAACATGTCCTTGCTCGAGCAGGCGCCGAGCCTCTTGCCGATCTCGCTCTGGAAGGGGCTGATCCAGTGCCTGTACCAGCTATCGTCCGGCAGTGGCAGGTATGTCGTGTAGAGGATTGCGACATCGATCCCCTTCTTCTTGGCCGTGTCGCACACCCGGTCGTCGAGGGGTTCCTGGCAGACCCCGCTCGAGGGAACCTTGGGCTTTGCGCAGTTCTGCTTCCGGCTGTTTTCCAGACCGTCGGTCACGACGATAATCGTCTTGAGCGGGTTGGCGGCGCTTTTCCCCGTTCCTTGGTTGCCTATCAGGTCGACGAGCGTGGACATGGCTGCGAAGAGCTCGGTTCCGGCGTGATCGCGTTCCCCGTGCCGTCTCAGGGACATCAGTTGCAGCGTGCTCAGGTTTTCCTGAAGCGCCTTCGACGGATAGGTCATCTCGGAGAAGAGCGTCAATTGGGGCGTGCTGATCTGCGAACCGAGATTGTACATCGCGAAACGGTACTGCGAGGGATAGGCCCGTTTTTCCTCCGAGGTCTCGATCATCACCTGTGCGGCCTTTTCCAGGAGGTCGATCCGGAGCTTCACCTTGTTTGCCCGGGCGATCTGGTAGTTGTCCTCGCCGCCCGTTTCCGTGGTGTGGCATGCAAACGCGCATTTGCCCGGGGTCTTCTTCTCCATCAGCGCGATGTCCTGCACGGTCGCGGCGACGCCCATGGAGGGCGAGTTGTCCAGCAGTACGTAGTAATCCCGGAACAGCGGCAGGGGCGTCGTGACCGTCGCGATCCCGGAGACGGCGATGAGCTCATAGCCGAAAATCCGCGAGAGGGTCGTCGGCACGGAGGCCTTGTAGATCATTGTGGCGAGAAGGGCGCCATCCTTCCTGTTCGTCTTGATCGTGTCGATGGCGATATCCTTCGCGAACCTGCTGTCGTGCATTGCCGCCTTGAAGAAGCCTTCGACCTCCGCTGTCGGGGCCGCGACCTCCCCTTCGGCAGTGCTCTGCAGCGCGGCCGCCATGATCTTTGAGGTCGGCGCGACACCGTTGAGGAGTGCGGCATCCGCTGCATCCTGCAACTGGGATTTGACCAGGAGCGCCTGGGAGAAATCGAGAGCGATCCCCGCCGCGCCGATCAGCGCCGGCATGATCAGGGCGGCCATGATGCCGAAATTGCCGCGGCGGCAGTTGGGCAGACGGGCAAGCGGTCTCGGGGTCATCCATTCCTCCTCATGACGGCGCCATTGGAGGTTTGAAAGATTGAAAGCCGGACCAAGATTTTGTGAGTGATATTCAAGCTTTTGCGGCGGATTCATCTGCCGGCGAATGCGCGCTGTTCCGGGAAGGCCGGCTTTGCAGGCACGCCACGAGCGCCAACCGACAATGGCGCTCCAGGTGATGAGAATGTCTCATCTGTCATATGTCAAATTTTCAAGGAAGCCTGTCGAGCATGTGGGGCGTGCGGCTTGCTGGCCGCGGCATCTAGGGAGTTGCAGGCATGACGGGCGAGCCGGGGCGAAAGCCCTCCATTCGATTGAAGCATCTTCTCCTCGGCGCCGGCGGTGGCATTCTTCTGTGTTGCGCCATCGTTGCTGGGCATTTCCTGGCCGAAGCGTGGACCGCGCGACAGGACGCGCAATCCGAGGCGGAAGAACTGGCGCGTTACGAAGTCGTTCTCATCGCGGCGGGTGCGATATCCGCCGAGCGAGGGCCGGCCAACAATGCGATGACGAGCGATGGCGCCGCCGTCATCGGTGCCTTGCATCAGAAGCGGGTGGAGACCGACAGGCGCCTTGCCGAACTCCTCGATGCATTCCGTCCGGAAGTCGCCAGAGGCGGCCGCTATTTTGCGGATTTCGCGCTCTTGAAGGCGCATCTTCGCAGCGCCCGCGTCGCCGTGGACAGGCTTGCCGCCCTTCCCGTGGAAAAGCGGTCGCCGGATCGCGTGGCGGAAGCTGTCGCCAAGATGTTCCGCTGTGCGGATGCCGCCTTTGCCCTGCGCGACAAGCTCGGGGGCGAGGTGATCGCCAGAACGCGAAACCTTTCGGCAGAAATCCTTCTCGTGAACGAGGCGGGGGCGTTGCGCGAGGCCGCCGGTCGCCTCGGTTCCTACACCGTGCTGCGCCTTGCCGGTTCCACCGCAAGCAAGGAGGAGCTGGCGGCGATGGCGGCGACACGTACCCGGCTTACCCTGCTGTGGCACGACCTTCGCCTCTTCGCGCCGGCCCATCTGAAGACGCCTGAGGTGCGTGCCGCGGTGGAGGCGACGAACCAGGCCTATTTCCTGGGAGCGCTGCCCTATCTCAACGAAGTCTTGCGCCTGCACGAAGAAGGCAGAAAAATATCAGCCAAGGCCTTTACGGATCGCTATGTCCGCGGCCTGGAGGCGGCCCAGCACCTGCGTGCGCAAATCATCCGCGATACCGTCCAGGGTGCGCAGGCTCGCGCCCATGCGGCAGGCAATTCGCTTCTCGCTGGCGCCGTGGCCTTCGGCATGACCTGCGCTCTGCTGTTCGGCTTTGCCTTCGTGGTGGGACGCCTGCTTTTCTCCCCCCTTCTGGCCGCCCGCAACCAGATCCTGGCCCTTGCCGGCGACAGCCTTGCGGAATGCCGGCGTGGCCCGGCTGCGAGCCGCGAGCTGGAGGAAATTTTCGACAGCATCGCCGTGTTGCGCCAGCAATTGCGGGAGAAGAAGGAAATGGAGCAGGAGCAGCGGCGTTTAACGGAGACGCTGCGCTTTCTCTCCGAGCGGGACCCGCTGACGCAACTGCTCAACCGGCGCACCGTGGAGGACCTGGCCATCGCCCGCATGCGGGATTCGGACAGCAACAACTGGCCGGTCGGCGTGCTGATCGTGGATCTCGATCATTTCAAACGGGTGAACGATACCTATGGGCACGCGGCCGGAGACGTCGTCCTCAAGACGGTGGCCGACCAGATGCGGCGCGCGCTGCGCGGTAGCGATATCGTGGCGCGTTTCGGTGGTGAGGAGTTCCTGATCATTCTCGACCTCAGCGACGGCGCGCCGGCGGTCGAGATCGCAGAGCGTCTGCGCCGGAGCATCGCCGCGCTGGACATCGAACATGAGCCCAGGATCTCGGTCACCGCAAGCATCGGCCTGTGTGTTCGCACACCCGGAATGACGGCCGACTGGGGCGAGATCGTCACCATCGCGGACCACCGCCTCTATAGCGCCAAGGCGCAGGGCCGCAACCGGGTCTGCGCAACGGACGAAGATGCAACGGATATCGAGGAGATTTCGCACGGGCCGCGGTCCTCACGCCTGCGGGCCCTTCGTTGAGAAATTTCGAGGGCCCCCGTTGTCTATGTCATGTATAGTTTCGATGAAGTTTGCTCAATGTGTTGATTTTTTCTCATTCAACTCGCGCATGGGGATATATTTCATGAAAATTGTTAAGTAAAATTCTTAGTTTAATAGAATTTTAATTGAGAACTATAAATATATAAATGTCAGATTCCCGTTTGCCATGAGGGCATATTCACATCGATCTATAGTGGCTACTCGATCCGGTTGGAATTGTTTTGCCGGGTAGAGCCGCGTCCGATGTGGATAGGGGAATCGCACCCTTCTTCCTGCGATCCCCACGAGGCATCCATGTCCTTTCTGCGAAATGCCAAGATCATGACGAAGGTGCTGGCACCGCTCGTCTTCCTGAGCGTCATTGCCATTGCCAGCGTCCTCTATCTGTCCTGGAGCTACCGCGAGGCGGATGAGCGCTACAGCGCCTTCATCGCCAGCGACAACCGTGCGACCCTGCTCCTGTCGCGCGCCAATACGAGCCTGCACACGGCCGCCTATGTCGCCTACAAGGTGCTTTCCTATGAGCGGCAGACGCCCGAAATGGCGCAGCTTCTCGAAAGCTATGCCGACACGACCAAGACGGCGATCCAGCGTTTCGAGGCAGCGCGGGCGCGGCTGCCCAGCGCGGCGGTCGATATCGACGGGATGATCGCAAGCGCGCGCGCCATCTTTGCGGAGCTGGACAAGGCTGTGGCTCTGGGAGAGCGCGGCGAGAGGGAGGCCGCGCAGGCCGTCCTCGCCAGACAGGATGTTGCGGTCATTCAGCTTCGCAAGACGCTGGCGGGATTCATCGATGCGAATACGGCTTCCATCGACGAGCAGTCGGATCAGCTGAGCGCCGATGCGGCACTCACCATCGATACCGCGCTCATTGCGCTCGGCACCGTGCTGCTGGCGGCCTTCTTCGCCTCGCTCGCCATTACCGTCTACGGCATAACCCGGCCGGTGAACGCCCTGCGTCAACGCATGCTGAGCCTTGCCGACGGCGAAACGGAAGCGACGGTCTTCGGGCTCGGCCGCAAGGACGAGGTCGGTCAGATGGCGGCTGCCGTCTCCGTTTTCCGCGACAATGCTGTCGAGCGCATTCGCCTCGAGGAGGCGGCGGAAGCTGGCCGCAGCCTTTCGGAAAGCGAACGCCTCGAACGCGAAGCCCAGAAGGCGAGAGAAGCAGCCACGATCCAGGCGGCAGTGGATGCCCTTGCCAACGGCCTTGAGCATCTTTCCAACGGCGACATGACCTATCGTATCGATCAGCCCTTCGGGCTCAGTCTCGACGGGCTGCGCGGCAACTTCAACACGTCGATGACCAAGCTGCAGTCCACCCTGCGGCGTGTCGAGGAAAGCACGCGCAGCATCGATGCGGGTGCAAACGAAATGCGCTCGGGCGCCGACGACCTCGCCCGCCGCACGGAGCAGCAGGCGGCCTCCGTCGAGGAGACGGCGGCGGCCCTGGAAGAGATCACAACGGCTGTGAAGGATTCCGCCCGGCGCGCGGAAGAGGCCGGCGTGCTTGTCGCCCGCACACGGGAGGGGGCCGAGCGGTCCGGTGCCGTGGTCCGCGACGCGATCGCGGCCATGCAGCTGATCGAGAAATCCTCCGGCGAGATCACGAACATCATCAGCGTGATCGACGGCATTGCCTTCCAGACCAATATCCTGGCCCTCAATGCCGCCGTGGAGGCGGCGCGCGCCGGCGAAGCCGGCAAGGGGTTTGCGGTCGTGGCGCAGGAGGTACGCGAGCTTGCCCAGCGCTCGGCCGCCGCCGCCAAGGACATCAAGCATCTCATCGGCGCTTCGAGCCACCAGGTGCAGGCGGGCGTGGAAAAGGTGCGCGAGACCGGCAATGCCCTCGGCACGATTGCCACGGAGGTCCAGGAGATCAATCGCAACGTCGCGGCGATCGTCGAGGCGGCGCGTGAGCAGTCGATCGGCCTTTCGGAAATCAACACTGCGGTGAACGCGATGGATCAGGGCACCCAGCAGAACGCGGCAATGGTCGAGCAGACCACCGCGGCGACGCATAGCCTGACGTCCGATGTCACGGCGCTTTCCCAGCTTCTGGCGCAGTTCAGGTTGGGAGAGGGAGGCGCCATGTCCCGCGTCGTGGCGCCGGCTGCGTCCTCGCCCGCCCGCACGCTTGCCCGCAAGGTGGCGCGCGCTTTCTCGGGCTCCGCTGTCCTCGCCCAGGCTCCACAGGGCGATGCTTGGGCGGAGTTCTGAGACGCATGGGGAGAGTGGCCTCCCGCTCTCCCCATGCATGGCCTTGCCAAGGGATCACGGGAAATGTCCATGTCCAATATTCTTGCTTTTCCAAGCGGCCGGTTCACCGGCATCGGTTCGGGCAGCTTCATCGATGCGGCGCATATCCTCGCCTATTGTGAACGCTATGCCGTGCAGCAGCCGCAGCGTGTTCTGGATCTGAGCGTTCAGTTGCAACTGGCAAACAAGACGGCCGAACTTCTCCAGCACCTTCTTGAGTCCATTCGGTTCGAACTGGAAAGAGCCGAAGCGGAAGAGAGCTAGGCATTGTTCCGCGCAGGCATTCTGGCCGGCATTCGTTGATTATGGCGCACACATGTGAATATTAATCATTTTTAATGGGCTCACATACCCGGCAAAGTTTGACTTGTCTTCAAGAAAGAAACTCAAATCGGGTATGGTGTGAATGATATACAACTTGCGCGCTCTTCAAATCTTTGAATGTGTTTCCAGGCACAATTCCGTTGCTGAAGCAGCCAAGGAACTGAAGATCAGCCCAAGTGCGATCAGTCATCAGCTCAAGAAACTCAGCGAGCAGGTCGGGGAAAATCTTTTCGACCGCTCCGGGCGGCGGATGGTGCTATCGGCCAGCGGCACGCGGCTGGCGAGTTCACTGACGCTGGCCTTCGACCAGATCGACGAATCCGTGAACACCTGCATCGGCACGGAGAACGAGACGTTGCGTATCGCCATGTGCAGCACGTTCGGGGCCGGATGGTTCATCAGGCGCCTCGGCACCTTTCTGGACAAGAACCCCGAAGTCAGCATTCAGACCATCATGTACAGCGACGATCCGGTGCGCGTTGCCGCGGCCTCCGACGGCTTCATCACCATCTTCCCTCCGGATGCCGGATACTGGTCGCTCAATCTGTTCGACGAGATGCTGACGGCCGTCGCCAGCCCGGACTATATTCAGGACCGGCCGCTTTCCGCGACGAGCTTCATCACGACCCATCTCGATCGCACGACGCTTGCGGCGGACTGGCGCGACTACTTCAAGCACGCGAGCATCGACATGGACCTCAAGCGGGAGCAGATCGTGCAGGTCAGCCACGAGATTTTCGCGCTGGAAGCCGCCAAGCAAGGCATCGGCGTGGCACTGTTGCCGACATTCCTCGCATCCGAGGCGCTGGCGGGCGGCATGGTCGTTGCGTGGCATGAGGCGACCATGCCCTCCGGGCGCAGCTACAGTTTCTGCACGAAATCGGCCCGCCGCTTCACACGGTCGCTGGATAAGCTGACCAAGTGGCTCTACGCGGAAAAACGGCAGGGGTTGGCCTCGAACGATTCGGCTTTCGGCTGATCGAAACACGCAGCCAGGGGACTATCCGGTCGTTTCCAGCTCCGCGATGAGACGGGCCAGCATGGCATCGCAGCGATCCAGCTGGCTCCGACTGACGAATTCGTCCGGCTTGTGCCCCTGTTCCATCGAGCCGGGGCCGCAGACTGCGGTGGAAAGTCCGAGGGCTTCATCGAACAGACCGCCTTCGGTGCCGAAGGCAACCTTCAGCGTGGTGTCGTCATCGAGAAGTCGCGCGAGCAGGCGCACGACCGCGGCATCCGGACGGGTGGCCAGGCCCGGATAGCCGGAGACCTCCTCGATCTCGATGCAGGCCATCGGGAAGCGGTTGCGATAGGGGGCGGCGATGGCTTCGGCGTCGGCGGCGATGCCGGCGAGGATATCGGCCGGATCGTCCTCGGCGATATTGCGGATTTCGAAATCGATCTCGCAGCGGTTCGGCACGATGTTGAGCGCGGTGCCGCCGCGCATCATGCCGGCATGAATGGTGGAATAGGGAATGTCGTAGTCGGCATCGCGCGCGCCGTGGTCGGCGAGCGCTTCCTGCCGGGCCTGGAGGGACTGGATGAAGGCGGCGCCGAGATGCAGCGCGTTGAGGGCGTTCGGGGCGAGGGCGGAATGGCCTTCCTGGCCGTGGCAGCAGGCGCGCAGCGCCCGTTTGCCCTTGTGGCCGGTGGCGATGCGCATTTCGGTCGGTTCGCCGACAATGCAGAGCGCCGGCCGCTCGGTGCGCGTGGCCAGCGCCTCGATCATGCCACGCACGCCGATGCAGCCGATCTCCTCGTCATAGGAAAAGGCGAGATGCAGCGGCCGGAGCAGCGGGCGGCCGGCGGCCAGAAGCGCCGCGCGCAGGCTCGCTGCGACGAAGCCCTTCATGTCCGCCGTGCCGCGGCCGTAGAACCGGCCGTCGTGCTCGGCAAGCGTAAAGGGATCGCGGCTCCAGGCCTGCCCTTCGACCGGAACGACATCCGTATGGCCCGACAACACCACCCCGCCGGGGCCGTCCGGCCCGATGGTCGCAAAGAGATTGGCCCGGCTACCGTCCGCATGGGCAAAGCGTTCGATCCGCGCGCCGACCGGGCGCAGCAGGCTTTCCACGTCGTCGAGCAACGTGAGGTTGGAGGTGCGCGACAGGGTCGGCTCTGCGACGAGGCGGGCGAGGATATCTGGGGTTGAGGGGGCCATGGCGTGCATTCGTGTTGCCTAGAGCATTTCCAGCCGAAGCGGGATCGCTTCGGCGTTGGATAATGCGGTAAAAACAAAAAGCGAGAGTATTTCCGGTGAACCGTATTTCACCGGAAATACTCTGGGTGAGATGGGGCGACGGCTTTGGGCTCAACGCGTCTTGTTCGAGACTATACCGCGCCTTCGCCCCGCGGCGTCTTTTCTCTCAAGGGACGTGTCGGATGAAGCGTTGCCCTGCATTCCGCCTGCCCACCCTCTCCCCGGAAAGGGGAGAAGGTCGAATTGAGGGGCGAGCATCGTGCGCGGTGCAAAGGAAGCAACCGCTCACAAATCCCCCGGCACGCCGTAGCTCGGTGCGCCCGAAGGGTTGAGCGCGCGGGTGACATAGGCGTCCATCTCGCCGCGCCAGCGCTCCCAGAGGGCTGCGCATTCCTCGACCGGGTCGCCGTCCGTCCAGTCGATGCGCAGGTCCGCGACGTTCCAGGAGACCTTGTCGACCATGATGAGACCCATGGAATGAACCGGGCCTTCCTCTCCGCCGGCGGCGAGCGCGGCCCGCATGGCGGCGATCAGCCGGTCGCCGAGGTGCTTGCCTTTCGCCGCCGCGAAGGCGTCCACCATCTCTTGCGGGATTGCGGTGCTCGTCAGCATGTTGCCGGCCGCCACCACGTTCTCGCCGCACGCCGTCGCATGGGTGCCGAGCGTCTTGGCTCCCGAGTAGGCGGCCGAGCGGCCCGCCGCGTCGACGAGGGCGATCTGGCGATATTCGACATGCGGGGCCTCGGCAACAAGCCGCTCCAGCGCCGCCTCCGCCGAAAGGCCGCCCGCCATCAGGTCCAGCCCCTTCGGGCCGAGGCGCGGATCGGTGACGTTCTGCGTCGACACCGCGCCGACGCCGGCGCGCGCATGGGCGCAGCGCGCCGCCACGCTCGGCGAGGAGGAGGAGACGGCGACGCCGAACATGCCGGTATCGGGGCAGCGACCGGAGACGGAAAAGGTCATGCCGCCCTCCTCAGGCTTCGTCGGGAATGACGGCGGTGGCTTCGATCTCGACCAACCATTCCGGGCGGGCGAGCGCCGAGACGACGAGGCCGGTCGAAACAGGGAAGACGCCCTGCAGATATTTGCCCATCTCGGTATAGACGGCCTCGCGGTAGCGGATGTCGATGAGATAGACGACGACGCGGCAGATATGGCTGAGGTCGGAGCCGGCCTCCTCCAGCAGCATCTTGATGTTTTCCATCGCCTTGCGGGCCTGTGCGCCGGCATCGCCGATATGCAGGCTTTCGCGCGTGTCGAGGTCCTGTGCGATCTGCCCGCGCACGAAGACCGCCGCCCCGCGCGCCACCACCGCCTGGCAGAGGTCGTTGTTCAGCTTTTGCTCGGGATAGGTTTCCTTCGTGTTGAAGGGGCGGATACGGGTGTGCACGGGCATGCGGATCTCCTTGGGAACGGTATGAAAACGCCTCCGCTGGAAGGCGGAGGCGGTTGGCTCTAAGCGGCTGTCAGTTCGCCTTGTAGTCGGTCCATGCCCCATCGCGCACGGTCTTGAGTTCGATGGCGACAGGCGTCTGGGTCTGGCCGTTTTCGTCGAAGGTGATCGTGCCGGTTGCGCCCTCGTGCTTGATCTTGCGGATGGCCGCCGACAGCGCCGGCTTGTCGTCCTTGCCGACTTCCTCGATCGCCTGGATCAGGACATTCGCCGCGTCGAAGGCGTATTTGGTGTAGGGGCTGGATGCCTCGGCAAAGCCGCGCGCCGCGTAATCGGCGTCGAGCTTCTTCAGCGTGTCGGTGACGGCGGCGGCGGGATAGGAGACGATGGCGGCGCCGGCGGCGTCACCGGCGACGGCGATGAATTCCGGGTCATACATGCCCGACGTGCCGAGCATCGGCTTGTCGAGACCGACTTCCTTCATCTGCTTGGCCAGGATACCGGCTTCCGTGATCACGCCGCCGAAATAGATCGCGTCGACATTCTTGGATTTCAGCGCCGTGAGCACGGTGCGGAAATCCGTCGAGCCGACCGGCAGCAGGTCCGTCGAGACGATCTCGCCGCCTGCTTCCGGCACGAAGGCGCTGACGGCATCGGCATTCGCCTTGCCGAAGTCGGAGGTGTCGGCGATGATCGCGATGCGCTTGGCGCCGAGCGTCTTGACCGCCCATTCGGAGAGCGGCTTGTTCTCGGTGAGCAGGGTCGGGGTGACGCGGGTCACTTCCGGCAGGTTCTGCTGGGTGATGGCCGGCGAGATCGCGCCCCAGATCACGAGCGGCGTCTGGAAGCGGGCGAAGACCGGCATGGTGGCGAGCGCCACCGGCGAATTCCAGTGGCCCGTCGCGGCCACCACCTCAGGGTCGTTCACGAGCTTCATCGCGGCCGAAACGCCGGTCTGCGGGTCGGACGCGTCATCCAGCACAACGCCCTCGAATTCGTACTTGCCGTCCGCCTTGGCATTGGCCTGTTCGATGGCGAGAAGGAAGCCGTTCTTCGCGCCGAGGCCCTGCTGCGCGTTGCCGCCCGACAGCGGACCGAGGAAGCCGAGCTTCACCTTCGTCTTGTCGGCATGGGCCGGTGCCACGAAGGCGAGCGTGGAAAGCAGAAGCCCCGCAAGCGCTGCACGGCGGCTGATCGTCATATATGTCATTGAACCCTCTCCAGATGAGCTTTGCTGTTCCCGATGGAAGATATTGTTTCGCCTGGCGAAACATCTCCTGCACATTCGTGCCGTCATTCTTTTGGGAAAACCTAGCGTCGGGCGGGCAAGTTCTTAAAGTCGTTTTTGCTGATCCCGCGCTTCGGAAAAAGCTATGCCGGATTTGCGTCTTTTCAATTTACGCCCCGGCTCGGTTCTTGCATCCTCCGCCGCAAAAAACGGGAACCCACAAACCGGGAGAGGCCGCTATGGATAGCCTTCTCGTCCAGTACCTCCTGAATTGGATGGTTCTGGGCAGCATATACACTTTGGTCGCGATCGGCTTCAGCCTGCTCTTCGGCCTGCTCAACGTCATCCACTTCTCCCATGGCGATGTCTCCATGGTTGCGCCCTTCGTGGCGCTGGGCGCGCTCCAGGTGCTGCTCGGCGCACTCAGCGGCCCCGGTGCCATGGCGGTGGCGCTGGGGCTTGCCATTGCCGCGACCGGTCTCGTCGGCATCGGTGCGGACAGGCTGGTGATCCGCCGCTTCCGCCGCTCGCCGGCCATGATGGCGCTGGTGGCGACCGTTGCGCTCGGCACGGTGGTGCGCGAGCTGATCCGGGCGATCTATCCGCAAGGGTCGAACCCGAAGGCGTTTCCGGCGATCGTCGAGGGCAGCCTGTCCCTGGGGACGGCGCAGCTTCCCCTTCAGCCCGTCCTCATCATCGTCACCTCGGTCACCGTCGTGGTGCTGATGTATTACCTGCTGCAGAAAACCCCGATCGGCACGCGCATCCGCGCCGTCGCGGAAGACCGTGAGACGGCGCGGCTGATGGGCATTTTCCCCGAGCGCGTCTTCGCCTTCACCTTCTTCCTCGCCTCCGCGGTTGGCGCGCTCGGTGCGCTGTTCTTTGCCAGCCATGCCGGCGTGGTCCGCTTCGATTTCGGCGTGCAGCTCGGTCTCATCGGCTTTTCCGCGGCCGTCATCGGCGGGCTCGGCTCGATGAGCGGGGCGATCCTGGGTTCGCTTGCCATTGCCGGTATCGAGGCCCTCGTGCAGGCGAACATGACCGACGGTGCATCCTACCGCCTCGTCTTCGTCTTTCTGCTGGTCATCCTGATGCTGTGCGTGCGCCCTTCCGGGCTGCTCGGCAAAGCCGTCGTCGAAAAGGTCTAGGCGCATGTCCACTTCTGCCATCCCTTCGGCGTCGCAGTCCGCCTTACCGCCCGTCCTTATCGTCGTGCTTTCCGAGATCATCGGCGCCGCCCTGCTCTGGGCGTTGCTGACGGCGGAATCGACGCCCCTGGTCCTTGCGCTTTTCGCGGTCATGGGCGGTGCTTTCGCGCTGATCCAGCTGCGCCCCGCCATCGAGGAGACGATCATCTCCGCCTTCCGCTCGTCCCGCCAGCTGGCGATGGCGCTTGGCATCGTGATCGTGCTCGCCTATCCGTTCTTCCTCGGTAACAACACCTATGCGCTGCACCTCGTCATCGTCGCGCTGCTCTATTCGGTGCTGGCGCTGGCGCTGAATTTCCAGCTCGGCTCCGCCAATATCCCGAATTTCGCGACCGGAGCGACCTATGGCATCGGCGCCTATACCTCGGCGTTGCTCGCCATCAATTTCGGCCTGTCGCTCTGGGCGACACTGCCGGCCGCGGCCCTCGTTGCCACCGCCTTCGGCTTCCTGCTCGGCATTCCCTCCATGCGGGCACGCGACAGCTATCTCGCGCTCGTGACCATCGCCTTCGGCATCGTCATCCACCAGATGCTGAACAATCTGAGCTGGACCGGCGGTCCGAACGGTCTGGTCGGCATCCCGGCGCCCAGCCTCTTCGGCCATTCCTTCATGCAGCCGATCGTCGTCTTCGGTTTCCGTCTGCCGTCGCAGGCCAATTTCTACTATCTCGCGGCGTCGCTGCTCGGCCTTGCCATCCTCTCGGCCAAGCGCCTGCATGAAAGCCGTATCGGTCTTGCCTGGAACGCCATCCGCGCCGATGAGCTGGCGGCGCGCTGTCAGGGCATCAACGTCGCCTGGTACAAGATCCTCGCCTTCGCGGTGGACGCCTTCCTCGCGGCCTTCGCCGGCACGATCTATGCCTTCTACGTTTCCTACATCTCGCCCGACAATTTCACCTTCCTCGTCTCGGTGACGATCATGACAATGGTCATCGTCGGCGGCATGGACAACACGTTCGGGGTGATCGTTGGCGCCTTCCTGCTCACGCTCCTGCCGGAAAAGCTGCGCATCTTCTCCGATTACCGCCTGCTCTTCGTGTCGGTCGTGGTGATCCTCTTCCTGGTGCTGCGCCCCAAGGGCCTCTTCCCGCAGCGCCCGCGCCATTATGGAGCCCATTCATGACAGAGCCGCTGCTTTCATTGCGTGGTCTCGGCATCCGCTTCGGGGGGCTGGTGGCCGTCGACGACGTGAATTTCGACCTGCCGGCCGGTCATATCACCTGCATCATCGGGCCGAACGGGGCGGGCAAATCCACGCTGTTCAACCTGATCACCGGCATCTACAAGCCGACCGCCGGCAGCGTCGCCTTGAACGGCGTCGATATCACGGGCCTTCCGGCTCATCAGGTTGCGGCCAAGGGCATTGCCCGCACGTTCCAGTCCTCACGCCTCTTCGAGGACCTGCCGATCCTGGACAATGTGATGATCGGCATGCATTCGCGCACCAGGACCGGCGTCCTGACGGCGCTCCTGGCCCCCGGCCGCGCTCGCCGTGAGCTGGCCGGTTGCGCCGACGAGGCCGGACGCATCCTGAAAAGCCTGTCGGACGAGCTCTTCGCCCGCCGCCACGAGCCCGCAGGCATCCTGCCGCAGGCCGACCGGCGACGGCTGGAGATCGCCCGCGCGCTCGCCTCGAAGCCCAAGCTGATCCTGCTCGACGAACCCTCCTCCGGCATGGACGACCGCGACACGGCCGACTTGATGGCCGATATCCGCCGCGTCATGGCGGAAAATCCCGGCCTGTCCTTCCTCATCATCGAGCACGACATGCGTCTGGTGGCGGACCTGCCGCAGGATGTCGTGGTCATCGATTACGGCAAGAAGATCGCGCACGGCAAATTCGCCGAGGTGCGGCTGTTGCCGCGCGTGCAGCAGGCCTATCTCGGCCAGAAGGCGGTGGAAGATGCTTGAACTTGCCAATATCAGCACCTCCTACGGGCAGGTTTCCATGCTGCGCGGTGTTTCGCTCAGCGTGAAGAAGGGCGAACTCGTCTGCCTTCTCGGCCCGAACGGGGCGGGAAAATCGACCACCTTCAAGGCGCTCTCCGGCCTCCTGCCGCTCGACGGCGGCACGGTTTCGATGAAGGGCGCGGACGTGACCCGCACGGGCACGGAAAAGCTCGGTGCGCTCGGCGTCGGCTTCGTGCCGGAGGGGCGCAAGCTGTTTCCTTCTCTCACGGTGCGCGAAAACCTGAAGCTCGGCTATGACGCCGCCAGCTGCAAGACGCCCTTCGAGGCGCGACTCGAGGTGATCTACGACCTTTTCCCGCGCGTGAAGGAGCGCATCGGCCAGCAGGCACGCACCATGTCCGGCGGGGAGCAGGCCATGGTGGCGCTCGCCCGCGCGCTGATCGGCGATCCGGATCTGCTGATCATGGACGAGCCCTCGCTCGGCCTCTCGCCGAAACTGATCGACGAATATTTCGAGACCGTGGCGCGCATCCATGCCGAGGGGCGCACCGTGCTGCTGATCGAGCAGAATGCGGAAAAGGCCCTGTCGATCGCCGATCGCGGCTATCTGCTGGTGCGCGGCCAGATCGCGGTCGAGGGCACGCGCGAGCAGATGCTGAAGGACGACACGATCAAGCAAATGTATCTCTGATCGTTCGGCCGGCCGGACGATCACAGCGCTTGGACGCCTTTTATCCACGGTGCCTGCGGCACCGTGGTCTGTCGTTGTCGTGTCGCGGGAAGCCAGAGAGGATTTCGCCGCCCAATCCAGAACGGCGGGAAAAACGGTTCCTGTCGGAGCGGAGCCGGCACGTGTACGGCCATCACGATGAATGAGATCGCCCCGGGTGCCGGCGCCTCCGGCAGAAGCGCGGGGGCCTTCGGCCCCCGCCTCGTGTTACTGCAGAAGCTGCGTCCAGACGCGGGTCACCAGATCCTGCGCGGCAGCCGAGCAGGTGCGCGAGAAGGTGATCGGAACCTCCGGATAGAGTTCCGGCGCGGTTTCCTTCGTGTTGACGACCTTGTCTTGAATGACCTTCATGGGCGAGGAATGGGAGTAGAAATTCATCTGCTCCGTGGCGTTCTCCGCCGTCGACATGAACTCGATGAACTTCACCGCATTGTCGCGGTTCGGCGCGTCCTTCGGAATGACGTAGCTGTCCATCCAGCCGACGAGGCCTTCCTTGGTCATGGCGAGCTTGACCGGCGAGCCGGTCTTGCGGGCGCGCAGGGAGTCGCCATCCCACCAGAAATGCGCCGAGACTTCGCCGGAGGCGAGGCGGCTTGCGATATTGTCGGAGGAGTAGACGGCAACGGACGGTTTCTGCGCCATCAGCAGGTCCAGCACCTTCTTCATCTCCGCCTGGTCTTCCGAGCAGAAGGGCACGCCGAGATAGAGCTGGGCGGCGCCGATCACCTCGTCGGGATAGGAGAGGAGTGCGATCTTGCCCTTCAGTTCGCCGTCCGGCTCGAAGAAATACTTGAAGCTGTCGGTCGGGCCCTTGTACTGGTCCGTATTCACCACGAAGCCGGCCGTGCCGTAGGCGAGCGGAATGGAATATTCCTGCTTCTCGTCCCACCACTGGTTACGCCACTTCTCCTCGATGTTCTCATAGGCCTTCAGCTTGTTGGCCTCGAAGTTCTCGATGATGCCCTGGTCGATCATCACGCGCAGGAAGTGTTGCGAGGGCGTTGCGATATCGTAGCCGGAGGAGCCGGCCTGCAGCTTGGTCAGGAGGTCCTCGTTGGAGGTGAAGCTGTCGACATTCACCTTCACGTCGTTCTCCTTCGAGAATTTCGCGATGAGGTCGGGCGAAATGGATTCGGCCCAGGCATAAATGTTGAGTTCTCCGGCGGCCTGAGCGCCCGTGGCGAAGCAAAGGGCGATGGCGGTGGCTGCAAGATACGTCTTCATGTCATGTTCCTCTCTTTGATTATGGTTCGGCATTTTCACGGGCACCGCGCGCGGCGACGAGAAGCGCGACGGTGGCAAGGACGAGCGAGGCGAGGATCAGCAGCGTCGCGATGGCGTTCAGCTCCGGCGAGGTGCCGGCGCGGATCAGCGAGAAGACATAGACCGGCAGCGTCGTCGAGCCGCCGGTCGACAGCAGGTTCGAGGTGATGAAGTCATCCATCGAAATGAGGAAGGCGAGCATCGCGCCCGAGAAGACGCCCGGGAAGATCAGCGGCAGCGTCACGCGGCGGAAGGTCGTCCAGCGGTCGGCATAGAGATCGGCGCTCGCCTCTTCCAGATCGAGCGACATGCCCTGCAGGCGGGCGCGGATCGGCAGGAAGGCGAAGGGCGTGCAGAAGGCGGAATGGGCGATGATGAGCCGCACCATGCCGTTCTGGATGTCGAGCAGCGAGAAGAGGATGAGCGTCGCGACGGCGAGCACGATTTCCGGCAGCAGCAGCGGCAGGTTGACGATCGTCTCCGACAGCCTGCGGAAGCGCAGGTTCTTGCCGCGGATGATGGCAAGCGCGGCGGACAGCGCGATCAGCGTGGAGACGACGGTGGCGACCGCGGCGACGGTCAGCGAGATCTTCAGCGCGTTCATCAGCGCGGCATTGTTGAGCGCCGAGCCGTACCATTTCAGCGAGAAGCCGGTCCAGACGCCGGCCACGCGATTGGCGTTGAAGGAATAGACGACGATGACCGCGAGCGGTGCATAGAGATAGAGAAAGAAGAAGACGGTGAGGGGGCCGAGCCCCGGATAACGCTTGACGTCGTGGTGGATGCTCATGGCGTCGCCTCCCGGCGGGCGGCGCGCAGCGCGGTGGCGATCAGGAAGAGCATGACGAGCGCCATCAGCGTCATGGCGATGGCCGCGCCGAAGGGCCAGTTGCGACCGCCGCCGAACTGCAGCTGGATGAGCGAGCCCATCATCATCTGCTTGCCGCCGCCCATCAGCGTCGGCTCCAGCACCGCGCCGAGCGCAGGCACGAAGACGAGGATGGCGCCTGCGGTCAGGCCCGGCGCCGTCAGCGGCAGGATCACCCGGCGCAGAGTCACCCAGCGGTCGCCGTAGAGGTCGTGCGAGGCCTCGATCAGGGTTCCGTCCAGCTTCTCGATGGAGGCGAAGACCGGCAGCACCATCAGCGGCATGGCGGTATAGACCATGGCCGTCAGCGTCGCGCCGTCGTTGAACATGAAGCTCATGCCGGCGGGAAAGCCCAGCGTTTCGAGAAGGTTCGGCAGCGTGCCGTCCTTGCCGAGAATGATCATCCAGGCATAGACGCGCAGGATCATCGAGACCCAGAACGGCAGCGTGACGAGATAGACGAGCGCCGCCTTGCGGCCCGGCGGCTGGCGCGAGATGAAATAGGCGACCGGCACGGCGAAGAGGAGGCAGATCAGCGTCGTCGCGCCGGCGAGCAGGAAGGTGCGGCCGATGATGAGGAGATATTGCGGGGTGAATTCGAGCTCGCCCGTCCAGCCCTCGTTGAAGAGGATCTGGCTGTAGCCGGCGAAGTTGACGTCCCAGGTGAAGCCGCCATAGGCGCCGCGCGTTGCCACCGACACCGCGGCGATGATGAAGATCGGCAGGATGAGCGCGAAGCCCATCAGGAGCCGCGAGGGCAGGAGGCCCCAGAAAGACAGGTCGTGCCAGAAACGGGCGCGGGGGCCGCGCGCCGTTTCGGCGGGGATATGGAGGGCGCTCTCCGTCATGCCGACAGCACCCGCGCCGAGCCGGCGACGAAGCCGACGGGGACCGTCGCGCCGAGCGGGATCGTGTCGCCTTCGCGGGACGCATTGCGCCGTGAGGCGCGCAGTTCCGTGCCCGCGACGTCGAGCGTGTAGTGGGTATAGCCGCCCATGTAGTTCTTGTGGGTGATGCGGCCCTCGAAGGTCACGCCCTCGGCCTGGTTGCCGAGATTGATCTTCTCCGGCCGGACCGAAAGCGTCGCGCGGCCCCTGTCGGTCGGGCCGGTCGCCGGCACGGTGATCGCAAGGCCGAAGGGCATGCGGATGGTCGCCTCGCCCACGCCGGCTTCCAGCACCTCCACGTCGAGGAAGTTCGTCTCGCCGACGAAATCGGCGACGAAGCGGTTGACCGGTTCCTCGTAGATCTCGGACGGCGTGCCGATCTGCTGCACCTCGCCGCCGCCGAGCACGGCGATGCGGTCCGACATGTCGAGCGCCTCTTCCTGATCGTGCGTGACGAAGACGAAGGTGATGCCGGTATCGCGCTGCAGCGTGCGAAGCTCGTCGCGCATCGCCTGGCGCAGCTTAAGATCGAGGGCGGAGAGCGGTTCGTCGAGCAGCAGAACCTCCGGTTCGGGCGCGAGCGCCCGGGCAAGGGCGATGCGCTGGCGCTGGCCGCCGGAAAGCTGGGCGGGCTTGCGTTTCGCCATCGCCCCCATATGCACGCGCTCCAGCATTTCGCCGACGCGGGTCCTGATGCGCGCCTGTTCCCAGCCGAGGTTTTCGAGGCCGTAGGCGACGTTCTGCTCCAGCGTCATGTGCGGGAAGAGGGCGTAGCTCTGGAAGACGGTGTTGACCCGCCGCTTGTGCGGCGGGATGGCGACGACTTCCCTGCCGTTGAGGAGGATCGAGCCGCTATCGGGGCTTTCGAAGCCGGCGACGATGCGCAGCAGGGTGCTCTTGCCGCAGCCCGAGGGGCCGAGGATGGTCAGGAAGTCGTTGCTGCCGATATGGAAGCTGACCGATTTCAGCGCCTGATAGGCCCCGAAGCTTTTGGAGACCGACTTCACTTCGATGGCCTTGGGCTCAGTCATGCCTTGGTCCTCATGCCGGTTCGAGCTGGGTGACTTCGCGGCGGAAGGGCAGGGCGTCGCCGATATCGGGCGTGTCCAGTTCCCGCGCATAGCGATGGCCGGCATAGGTCGCCCAGGCTATGGGGGCCGGGGCGCTGGCATCGCCGATGATCTTGACCGTCTTGATGCCGGCATCGGCCCAGTCCGCCTGCCGGGTGATCAGGTCGTTGTAGAGCGCGTCCTCGGCAAGACGGGAGGCGACCATGACGACGGCGTCGCAGCCGATGGCGGTCTTCCGGCCGGTATAGGTGCAGTTGGTCTCGACCTCGCCGGTGCGGATGGCGGTGACGCCTCGGTTGAGACGGATGTCGACGCCGAGATCGTCGAGGCGCACATGGATCGCGCCCTGCTCGAGCGTGTTGCGCGTCCAGTCGGAGACATAGGCGGAGGGCGTGACGAGAATGACCTTGGCGCCGGCCTTCGCCATGACCTCGGCCATCACGCCGCCCATGTAATAGTGGTCGTCGTCGTAGACGACGACGGTCTTGCCAGCGAGGTTTTCGGGGTGAACCTTCGCCATGACGTCGTCGGGCGTCCAGACGGTCATGGCCGGATCGATCGGCATGGGCACGACGTGCTGGCGGGCGACGCCATCGCGCCGCCAGTGCGAGCCGGTGGCGATGGCGACATGCTCGAAGCCGAAGCCCAGCACGTCCTCCGCCGTCAGGCGGCTGTCGAAATAGGTCTCGACATTGGTGCGCTGGGAAATCTGGTATTGGCGATAATCCACGACCCGGCCCCAGGCGGAAAGGCCGGGCAGCAGGCGCTCGCGGGCCACGCGGCCGCCCAGCGTCGTCGTGGCCTCGGCCAGTGTCACGTCATAGCCGCGCAGCGACAGGGCGCGCGTGGCTTCGAGACCCGCGGGGCCGGCACCGACGACCAACACCGTCTGGCTTTCGCCCTTCTCGTTCATGCGCTCCGGGTGCCAGCCCTTGCGCCATTCTTCCATGAAGGTCGGGTTCTGCGTGCAGCGGCTGATCGACATGGTCATGTCGCCGGTAATGCACATGTTGCAGCCGATGCATTCGCGGATGTCCTCGATGCGGCCTTCCTCGATCTTCTTCGGCAGGAAGGGGTCGGCGATCGACGGGCGGGCGCAGCCGATGAAGTCGAGCACGCCCTGGCGGATCATGCGCGCCATGACGTCCGGCGAGGTGAAGCGGCCGACGCCGACGACGGGCCGGGAGGAGAGCTCGCGGATGCCCTTGACCAGAAGTTCCTGCGCGCCCTCTTCCTTGAAGCGCGAAGGGCCGGAACAGTCTTCCCAGGCGCCGTGCGCAAGGTCCCAGAGGTCGGGCAGGTCGGCATTCATCTCGACGAATTCGCGCACTTCGGCATTGGAGAAGCCGAGTTCGCCAATGGTCTCGTCGAGGCTGACGCGCATGGTGATCGCGGTCGTGTCGCCGACGGCGTCGCGGATATCGGCAACGACCTCGCGGGCGAAGCGCGACCGGTTTTCGAGGCTGCCGCCATATTCGTCCGTGCGCTGGTTGGTGGCGCGCGACAGGAAGTGCTGGAAGATGCCGAAGCCGTGCGCGCCGTAAAGACAGATGAGGTCGAAGCCGGCGACCTTGGAGCGCCTGGCGGCGTTGACGAACCAGCGGCGCAGATCCTTGATGTCGGACCTGTCGAGGGCGCGGGCCTGCACCGGGTCGTTGGTGAAGGTGCGGATCGGCAGGGCGGAGGGGGCAAGCGGCACTTCCTTGGTGTAGAAGTTCGGGCCGTTGATGCCGGAATAGGCAAGCTGGATGCCGGCGAGGGCACCATGCACCTTCATGGCGTCGGACATGCGGCGAAGGCCGGGAATGTCCTTGTCTTCCCAAAGGCGCAGCTCGATGAAGGGCGTGATTTCCGAGGTGTGGTGCATCTCGGTCTGCTCGGTGAAGATGACGCCCCAGCCGCCTTCCGACTTGATGCCGCGCATGGCCGCGGCCGCGGACGGATCGCGGTAGCCGCCGCCATTGCAATGCGGCACCTGGTAGAACCGGTTCTTCGCGACATGCGGGCCGATCGCGAGGGGTTCGAACAGGATATCGTATTTGGCGTCGCGCATGGCAGTCCTCGGGGTTTACTGAAGGCAATAGGATTGGGCGAAGGCCGCGCCGTAAATGACGCGTTCCGGAAGCATGGATTAGGTTTAGACTAATCGAGACCCGCCGTGTGGTGGCGCGGTGATTTCAATCTTTCCGCGAAAATGTTCCGGATTTGAAAATATCTTTTGATTTCAATAAATTATAGGAAAGATCGCGCCGACTTCCGCTCGCGAGGAAGGATCGCGAAGGACGCCGGCGCCGCCGATGGTCGATATCCGGGCCGTCGGGTGCCGCCGGCCCGGGCAGATGCCTAGTATTTCACCCACACGGTTTTGAGCGAGCAATACTTGTCGAAGCTGTGGATCGAGAGGTCGCGGCCGAAACCGGACTGCTTGACGCCGCCGAAGGGCGTCATGGCGGAGAGGGCATCGACCGTGTTGACGGAGACCGTGCCGGCGTTCAGCCGGTCCGAGACCGAGAGCGCACGGGAAAGATCCCGCGTCCAGACGGAAGCGGCGAGGCCGTATTCGCTGTCGTTTGCGATGCGCAGTGCCTCTTCGTCGCTGTCGAAGGGCGTGATGGCGAGCACGGGGCCGAAGATTTCCTCCCGCGCGATGCGGGCGTCCGGCGCGACCTCGTTGAAGATGGTCGGTTGAATGTAGCAGTCCGAGCCGTCGCGCGTCTCGCGCGTGCCGCCATGGGCGAGACGGGCTTCCTTGCGGCCGATGTCGATATAGGCGGCGACGCGGTCGGCATGGCTCTTTTCCACCAGCGGGCCCATGCGGGTGGCGATGTCGAGCGGATCGCCGAGCGGCCAGGCCGATGTCGCGGCGATCAGCTTTTCGGTGAATTCCTCCTGCACGGAGCGGTGCACGAGGAGGCGGGAATTGGCCGAACAGACCTCGCCGGAATTGAACAGGATGCCGAAGGCCGCCATCTCGGCCGCCTTGTCGAGGTCGGCGTCGGCGAAGACGAGGTTCGGCGACTTGCCGCCCGTCTCCAGCCAGACCTGCTTCATGTTGCTCTCGCCCGCATAGGTCATGAAGAGCTTGCCGACCTTGGTGGAGCCGGTGAAGACGAGGGCATCGACATCCGGGTGCAGGCCGAGCGCACGGCCGGCATCCTCGCCGAAGCCGGGCACGACGTTGAGCACGCCGTCCGGCAGGCCCGCCTCCGAGGCAAGCTCGGCCAGCATCAGGGCGGAGAGCGGGGACTGTTCGGCCGGCTTCAGCACGACGGAGTTGCCGGTCGCCAGCGCCGGCGCGAGCTTCCAGGTCGCCATGTCGAGCGGGAAATTCCACGGTACGACGGCGCCGATGACGCCGAGCGGCACGCGGCGGATCATGGCGAGGTCACCGCGCCCGGTGGGGGCGATCTCGTCATAGAGCTTGTCGATGGCCTCGGCATGCCATTCGAAGAAATGCGCCGAGCCGGGCGCGTCGATGGTCGAGCTGTCGCTGATCGGCTTGCCCATGTCGAGCGTGTCGAGCAGGGCAAGTTCCGGCACGTTCTCGCGGATCAGGGCGGCAAGGCGAAGCAGCACCGCCTTGCGTTCGGCCGGCGACTTGCCCGACCAGCGCCCATCCTCGAAGGCGCGGCGGGCCGAAGCGACGGCGGCGTCGACGTCTTCCGCCGTGCCGCGGGCAACGGCGGTCAGCACCTGGGCATTGGCCGGATTGACGGTCTCGAAACGGCCGCCTTTCGCCGCATCGCGGAAACGGCCGTCGATAAAGAGGCCGTTGCGGAATTTGAGGCTTGCCGCGCGGGCGCGCCAGTCGATGCTCGTCGTCATGTAGGGCCTTTCTCTTGCTGGGCGGCATCGGCTGAGACCGGCAGGTCCATGCCCATGCCGCGGATCGTCTCGCTGCAGAAATCGATGAAACGGCGCACGGTGAGCGCCGGGTTCGCGCCGGCCATGGAGAGGATGCCCATGCGCATGGGGCGCAGGTTCCCGGTCAGCGGCACGAAGACGAGTTTGCCGCCATCCAGCGCGTAGCTGGAAACGGGCCGGATGTTGGCGATGGAATAGCCGAAGCCGTTGGCGACCATGGCGCGCATGACCGACATGTCACGGGTGCGCTCGGCGACGCGCGGCGTCAGGCCGGCGTCGCGGAAGAGCGAGAGGAAATAGGCCGAGGAATGCGGCAGGTCGAGCAGGATCATCGGATGGGGCGCAAGGTCCTCTACCGTCACCTCGCGACGGCTGGCCAGCGGATGGTCCTCGTGCAGCACCGCATAGGGCGGCAGCACGGCAAGCTCGTGGAAGGTCATGTCGGCGGGAATGTCGAGGTCGTAGCTGAGCGCGATGTCGAAGCGCGCCATGCGCAGCCCTTCGAGGATACGCGCCTGGTCGCGCTCGTACTGGAAGAAATCGACGTCGGGATAGGCATCGGAGAAGGCGCGGCGCAGCGAGGGGATAACGGCCTGCGCGAAGGTGACGAGACAGGCGACATGCAGCGGCCCGCGCACCTGGCCGGTCAGCTCGTTGGACAGGGCGTTGAGCTTGGCGGCCTCCGCGAGGATCTGCCGCGCCTGCGCGACGAAGCTGTGGCCGGCCTGTGTCAGCGAGAGGCCATGCGCGTGGCGGCGCACGAAGAGGTTGATGCCGAACTCCTTCTCGAGCTGCGAGATCGCGGCCGAGACGGAGGGCGCGGACACATTCACCCGCTCGGCCGCCTCCGTGACGGAGCCGTACTCGCCGACTGCGACGAGATATTCCAGTTGCCGGAGCGTGAAGCGCAACACCATGTCTGTTCCCCTGTTGAGGCGCCAATTAAGGAACAGATTTTCACGCGCGGGAAGAGCGCTCTCCTTCGGGCTGTGGATGGCGCGGTCATCCTTCGGGGTCGGGTAGCGGTTCATGGCATGCTCGCTTCCTCCGTGCGGGCGGCCGGCGCCCCGACCTTTCAGGAGGCCGCGGCGGCGGCTGCCTGCCTGTTGCGGTGCTCGGCGATATAGCCGGCGAGATAGTCCGCATCGTGCCAGCAGCCCCAGATGAAGGAGGAAGCGCGGCGCGACAGCCAGGGCAGGCCGACGAAGAAGAGGCCGGGGACCTTCGAGACACCGCGCTCATGCACCGGGCGGCCCTTCTCGTCGAGCGCATCGAGCTGCAGCCAGCCGTAGTCGACCGCATAGCCTGTCGCCCAGATGATGGTGGTGATGCCGGCGTCCTTCAGGTTCAGGGCGAGGATCGGATCGGTGACGCAGGCCGGATCCGGCTCCTTGTGGCGCGCCTCGGGATCCTCCGGCAGGTCGAGGCCGTGTTCGGCGGCGTAGGCGTCGGCGCGGTCGAGCAGGGAGAGGTGATTGGCGTCGCCGCGGGCGATGTTCTCCGCGAGGTCAGGCGCGACCTGCAGCACGCCGTCCTTGTAGGCTTCGGCCCGGCCGAGCAGCGTCATGCCGCGATTGCCGAGGCGGCGGAAATCGACCGTCTGCCCGCCATAGGCGCCGCTGACCGCGATGGTGACATGCTCGGTGTTCGGCGCCGGCACCTTGAGGTCCCAGATGCCGAGCACGCCGAGCCACCAGCAGAAATCCTTGCCGCGGTAACGGCGCGGCGGGCGGTCGTGCGGGCCGATGGAGAGGTAGACGCGCCGGCCGGCGCGCAGAAGCTCGTCGGCGATCTGCGTGCCGGAGGAGCCGGCGCCGATCACCAGCACCGCGCCCTCGGGCAACTGGCCGGGATTGCGGTAGGTGTTGGAATGGATCTGGGTGAGGCCCTGCTGCGTCGGTACGAGGGCGGGCATCACGGGGCGTTGGAAGGCGCCGGTGGCGGAAACGATGTTTGTCGCCTCGATCACGCCGTCGGAGGTCTCGACGCGGAAGGTCTCGCCTGCCTTGCTGACGGACCGCACCTCGACGCCGCAGCGGATCGGCGCCTTGATCTTCTCCGCGTAGCTGACGAAATAGTCCGCGACCTGCTCCTTGGGGGCGAAAGCCTCGTCTTCGAGGCCGGGGAAGGTCATACCGGGGAAGCGGTCGTGCCAGGCCGGGCCATTGGCGACGAGGCTATCCCAGCGCGCGGTGCGCCAGCTTTCGGCGATGCGGGCCTTTTCCAGTACGAGGTGAGAAAGGCCGCGCTGGCCGAGATGTTCGCTCATCGCGACACCCGCCTGGCCTGCGCCGATGACCAGCGTATCCACTTTTTCCACTGCCATGCCGCTTTCCTTCCATTCCCGGAACGCCGACCCGATGGCCAGCCTTTGCCGATGTGTAGTGGAAGGCGAAAAGCGCCGACATGAGCGTTTGGTTCATCGTTGATTAGGCGGCCGCTAAGCCGAACGGAATGCTGCGCTGCAATGTATACAATATGTCGGCATAGCCTCCGGATACTATGGAGGAATTTCTGAATATGCCTGGCTTCGGGCCATGTATTGGCAGGTGTCGCATACGATTTCATGCTGCATTCGCATATAAAAAATTCTGATGTGGTCGGCGAGGATGACCTTTGAATGCTTCGATCGCACGCAATATTTTGGAATAAATTATTGTAAATCAAATTGATGAGTGGTTGGCGCGGATTGCTTGGCAGCGCCGTGTGGGCGCATGCGGCTTCCTTTCAGTGGGGTAGGGTTTCACGGGGCGAGCAAGATTTTGCATTAAATCGTATGCGAATATTTGCATACAATATTGACAAATGTGATACCATGCTGGACGCTTGATGAAACGCCCAAGAGGAAAACATGACCCAAGCGTCCAGTCCCCCCGCGGTTTCCATCAGAAATGTCGCCAAGAGTTTCGGGAAGGGCATTTATGCCTTCCGCGTGCTGGACGACGTCTCGCTCGATATCGGGCGACGCGAGTTCTTCACGCTGCTCGGCCCGTCGGGTTGCGGCAAGACCACGCTGCTCCGTTTGATCGCCGGCTTCGAGACCGCCGATACCGGCGCGATCTCCATCGAGGGCGAGGACGTGACCGCCCGCCCGCCCTTCCACCGCCCCGTCAATACGGTGTTCCAGAGCTACGCGCTCTTCCCGCATCTAACCGTGGAACAGAACGTCGCGTTTGCGCTGGAAGAGCAGGGCATGGCGCGCGATGCCATCCGCAAGCGCGTCGGCGAGGCGCTGGAGATGATGCGCATGGGCAGTTTCGCCACGCTCAAGCCCGCCGAGCTCTCGGGCGGCGAGAAGCAGCGCGTGGCCCTGGCGCGGGCGCTGGCCACGGCGCCGGGCCTGCTGCTGCTGGACGAACCGCTCTCGGCACTTGATCTCAAGCTCCGCAAGGAAATGCAGATCGAACTGAAACTGCTGCAGGAAGAGGCGGGCATCACCTTCCTCTTCGTCACGCATGACCAGGAGGAGGCGCTGACGCTCTCCGACCGCGTTGCCGTCATGCAGTCGGGCCGCATCCTGCAGATGGGGCCGCCCCGCGAAATCTACGAAGCGCCGACGCACCGCTTCGTCGCCGATTTCATCGGCGATATCAACCTCCTGGACGGGGAGGCGCTGCCGGGCGGCGGCGTTCGCTTGGAGGGTGGCGCGGTGCTTGCCGCCCCGCATGCGGCGTCCGGCAAGGTGACGGTGGCGATCCGCCCCGAGCGGGCGAAGCTGGTGCCGGTCGGCGAGGGCGCATTGGAGGCGACGCTGGTGCATTCGGCCTATCTCGGCACCGCAATGCTGCACAAGCTCGATCTTCCCGGCGGCGGCACCTTCCTGCTGCGCCAGTCCGATCCGACGGAGGCCGCGCCCGAAACGGGAAGCCGCGTCGGCCTCGCGCTGCCGGCCGAAGCGCTGCGGGTGCTCGCCCAATGAGCGCCGCGCTCCGCCGCTTCTTCCTTCTGTCGCCGGCCCTTGCGGTCATCCTCTTCCTCATCGGCGTACCGCTCTGCCTGATGGCCTGGGTCTCGCTGCTCGACAAGGGCGGCACATCGGGCGTCGACTGGTCCTCCGCGCCCTCGGTCGCCAACTATGTGCGCCTTGCCTGGGAGGAGGATTTCGACGGGACGATGATCCTAAACACCAGCTACCTGGTGATCTTCCTGCGCTCGGTGGTGCTGGCCGCCGTGACCACCGTGCTGAGCCTTGCGCTCGGCCTGCCGGTGGCGCTGTGGATGGCAAGCCTTGGCCGCACCGGCCGCGACGTCATGCTGCTGCTCATCACCATCCCGTTCTGGACGAACCTTCTGGTGCGCAACTATGCCTGGCTGATCATCCTGCGCGAGGATGGCTGGGTATCGAAATTCGTCAACATGATCTCGCCCTGGCCGGTGCAGCTTCTCTACAACGACGCGGCGGTGGCGATCGGCCTTACCTATTCCTTCCTGCCTTTCACCATCCTGCCGCTCTATACCGTGTTCGAGAAATTCGACTGGCGGCTGCTCGAGGCCGCGCACGATCTCGGCGCGACGCGCCGGCGGGCGCTGCGCCGCGTCGTGCTGCCCATCGCCACGCCCGGCATCGTCGCCGGCGCGCTGCTCGTCTTCATTCCCTGCCTTGGCGCCTTCGTCACGCCCGCCCTGCTGGGCGGCGGCAAGACGCTGATGCTCGGCAACATCATCCAGATGCAGTTCGGCGCCTCGCGCAACTGGCCCTTCGGCGCGACGCTCGCCGTCGTCCTTCTCGGACTGATGCTCGTCGTGATGACCGCCATGGCGCTCTGGCGCAACAGGAGGACCGCATGAACCCGCGGCGTTTTCCCTTCACGCGCGAAACCGCGCTCTTCGTGCTGGCCTATCTCTACGTGCCCGTCGTGGTGCTGATCGCCTATTCCTTCAACGCCAACCGCACGGCGACGGTGTGGACCCACGCCTCCTTCGACTGGTACGGCCGCATTCTCGTCAATCCGTCGATCCAGGCGGCGGCGTGGAACTCGCTGGTCATCGCCATCTCGGCGGCGACGGCGGCGACCATCCTCGCGCTGCTTGCCGCGCTTGCCACCCGGCGCGCCTTCCTCGGCCGCGGGGCGTCCGAGGCGATCCTCAACATGCCGTTGATCCTGCCGGAAATCGCCGTGGCGGTCGCAACCCTGCTGCTCTTCGTTTCGCTCGGCGTGACGCTCGGCCTCGGCGCGATGGTGGCGGCCCACACCGCCTTCTGCATCCCCTTCGCCTATCTGCCGATTCGCGCTCGGCTCGACGGCATCAGCGGCACCTATGAGGAGGCGGCGCACGATCTCTACGCCAACCGCTTCCGCACCTTCCGCCGGGTGACGATGCCGCTGCTCTGGCCCGGCGTCATGGCCGGCTTCACGCTCGCCTTCGTCACCAGCCTCGACGACTTCCTGACCTCGTTCTTCCTGGCCGGCCCCGGCCTGACGACGCTGCCCGTCTACATCTTCTCGGCCATCCGCGCCGGCATCACACCGGAGATCAACGCCATCTCGGCGGTGATGCTCTTCGTTTCGGTGCTGCTCGTGTCGCTTTCGTTTTTCCTCGGCCGCCTGCGCCGATAACCCTGGAGGAGACTGCCATGAACCTGAAATCCTGCCTCGGGGCGGCCCTTGCCGCCGCCGCCCTTCTCGTGCAGCCCGCTGCGGCGCAAGATGCGGAAAAGACACTCTATTTCTACAACTGGACCGACTATTACCCGGTCGAGCTTCTCGCAAAATTCGAGAAGGAGACCGGCATCAAGGTCATCCTCGACGGCTATGACAGCAACGAGACGCTGCTGGCCAAGCTGCAGTCGGGCGGCGCGTCCTACGACGTCATCGTGCCGAGCGACTATGTCATCCCCGGCCTCGTCAAGGACGGGCTGCTGATGAAGATCGACACCCATTCCATGTCGAACTACGCGACGCTGAAGGACGCCTTCAAGAACCCGGACTTCGACCCCAAGCACGAATATTCCGCCCCCTATCTCTGGGGCGTCACGGGCATCGCCTATGACAGCACCCAGGTCGAGGGCGGCAAGCTGGAGGACAGCTGGAAGGAGTATTTCGAGCCGCGGCCGGAACTCGAAGGCAAGATCGCCGCGCTCGATACGGGCAGCGACGAAATCCTCGCCGCCTCGCTCTATCTCGGCATTCCGCAGTGCACGGAGAGCAACGAGGACGCCGCGCGCATCCTCAAGTTGCTGGAGGGGTTGAAGCCGAAGCTGAAGCTCTATTCCTCCGACAGCGTGGTCGACCGCATGGCGGCCGGGGAGGTCGCGATGCACCATGTCTGGAACGGGGCGACGGCGCGCGCCACCGCCCAGCGCGGCACGATCAAGTTCATCTATCCGAAGGAAGGCACGCCGATGTTCCGCGACAATTTCGCGGTGCCCGCCAACGCGCCGCATCCGGAAAACGCGAAGATCTTCATCAACTGGATGATGGCGCCGGAAAATGCCGCCGCCGTTTCCAATGCCATCGCCTATGCCAATGCCACGCAGTCCGACCAGTTCCTGAGCGAACAGTGGCGCAAGATGGACGCGATCAACATGCCGGAAGCCTTCGCCTCGCGCCTCGTTCCCACGCAGGACTGCACCGGCAAGGCGCGTGACCTGCTCGACCGCATCTGGACGCGCCTCAAGGGCTGATCGCGATACGACGACAACCGGCGCGGCCTTGCGGGGCCGCGCCTTCGGCTGAAAGGGAGGCAGATATGAGCGTGACCACCTATTCCAACCTCGTCGACCCGGATGGGCTGGCCATCGGCATCCGCTGCGCCGGCGGCGTCATCGAAGCGATCGGTCCCGGCATCGATGCGCCCGATGCGGTGGACGGGGAGGGACGGCTTGTCGTGCCGGCCTTCGTCGAACCGCATATCCATCTCGACAAGATCCTGTGGGGCGAGCCATGGCAGCCCGGCCCGCGCGTTTCGCGGCTGCGCGACTATATCGAGAACGAGCGCAAGGTGCTTGCCGCCGTCCCGACGCCGCCGGCAGTGCGGGCGGGGCGCATTCTCACCGAAATGCTGCGCCATGGCACCACCGCCGTGCGTTCCCACATCGACGTCGCGCCGGACATGGGCCTTTCCCATGTGGAAGCGATGTTTACGGTGCGCGAGGAATGGCGCGACCGGGTGGACCTGCAATTCGTCGCCTTCCCGCAGCAGGGCCTTCTCTCGCGGCCCGGCACCACGGAATTGATCCGCGCGGCCATCGACATGGGCGTCGAGACGGTCGGCGGGCTCGATCCGGCCGGCATCGACGGCGACCCGGACGGCCAGTTGCGCTTCATCTTCGACCTCGCGCTGGAAAAGGGCGCCGGCGTCGATATCCACCTGCACGATACCGGCGATCTCGGCGCCTGGCAGGTCGAGCGTATCGCCGATTACACCGAAGCCTCTGGTCTTGCCGGCAAGGTGATGATTTCCCATGCCTATTGTCTCGGCATGATTTCCGAGCGCCGGCTCGACGCCATCGGCCGTCGCCTGGCGGATTTGAAGATATCGCTGATGACCTCGGCTCCTGCGGACATCGCCGTGCCGCCTGTCGAGCGCCTGACGGAACTCGGCGTCACCATCTGCTGCGGTTCGGACGGCATACGCGATTCCTGGTCTCCGCTCGGCAATGGCGACATGCTGGAGCGCGCCTTCCTCACCGCCTATCGCTTCGACTGGAACCGCGACGAGGATTTTCGCCGCGCCCTGTCCTGTGCCACCGATGTCGCCGCTCGCGCCATCGGGCTGGAGAACTATGGGCTCCACGCCGGTGCCCGCGCCGATTTCGTGATGCTCGAGGCCGTCAATGTCGGGGACGCCATCTGCCGTCGCCCGTCCGGCCGCCGCGTGGTGCGCCGCGGCGCAGTCATTTCCGGTTGAGGCAGGACGAAGCCTTTTGGCTTCTGCCTGTTTCGAGGCCCAACGAAAAACGCCCCGCATGTGCGGGGCGCTTGTCATTGTCTGCAAATTCCGGCGCGCTTAGGCCGCGGCGCGGTTTTCCACGTCGGTGGGCACCGCGGCGATCGTCTTCAGGATCTGGGACGCGATCTGGTAGGGGTCGCCCTGCGAGTTCGGGCGGCGGTCTTCGAGGTAGCCGCGATAGGCGTTGTTGACGAAGCTGTGCGGCACGCGGATCGAGGCGCCGCGGTCAGCCACGCCGTAGCTGAACTGGTGGATCGAGGCCGTCTCGTGCTTGCCGGTGAGGCGCATGTGGTTGTCGGGGCCGTAGACCGCGATGTGGTCGGCGCGCGCTTCGGCGAAGGCGGCCATCAGGTCCTCGAAATAGGCCTTGCCGCCGACTTCACGCATATAGGCGGTGGAGAAGTTGGCATGCATGCCGGAACCGTTCCAATCGCTGTCGCCGAGCGGCTTGCAATGGTATTCGACGTCGATGCCGTACTTTTCCGTCAGGCGCTGCAGCAGGTAGCGGGCGAGCCAGATTTCGTCGGCGGCCTTGCGCGAGCCCTTGCCGAAGACCTGGAATTCCCACTGGCCCTTGGCGACTTCGGCGTTGATGCCTTCATGGTTGATGCCGGCGGCAAGGCAGATGTCGAGATGCTCTTCGACGATCTTGCGGGCGACATTGCCGACATTGCCGTAGCCGACGCCGCAATAGTACGGGCCCTGCGGGGCGGGGAAGCCGGCTTCCGGGAAGCCGAGCGGGCGGCCGTTCTGGTAGAAGAAATACTCCTGCTCGAAGCCGAACCAGGCGCCTTCGTCATCGAGGATCGATGCGCGCGTGTTGGAGGGGTGCGGCGTCTTGGCGTCGGGCATCATGACTTCGCAAAGCACCAGCGCGCCATTCTTGCGCTCCGGATCCGGATAGACGGTGACCGGCTTCAGCACGCAGTCCGAGCTGCTGCCTTCGGCCTGCAGGGTCGAGGAACCGTCGAAGCCCCAGAGGGGAAGCTGTTCCAGCGTCGGGAATGCGTCGAATTCCTTGATGAGGGTCTTGCCGCGCAGGTTCGGGGTGGGCTTGTAGCCATCGAGCCAGATGTATTCGAGCTTGTACTTCGTCATTTCGTTCTCTCACGCCACGCTGGATTTGCGACGCAGCCGGGTCTGCGGGATCGGCCCGGCCGCCGATGATTTCTAGGAAGCATCAATCGTGCCAAATTGAAATCGACGGGCGAAATTCTGAAAAATCGCTGTTCTTGATAGTGGAGTGGCGAGGAGCGTTGATGTTTGCGCGCAAGGAAGCAGCGAATTGCGCAAAAAATAGGCAGACTTTTGCGCGCTGCAACAAATTTGCTCTGGTCAGGAAATGAAGGGAGAGTGGCCAGCGACTTTCCCATCCGCTAGGACGTGGCCGGCCAGAGACTGGATAGGGGGAGCAGGATGCGCGCGAGCCTGCGGGCGAAAGCCATTGCGATTTGCGAAGACAAGATTGCCAGGAAGGGGGAGGGCGTCGGCCTGTCGTTCTATGCCTTCTTTGCCAACAGGAACGACGACCCGGACCTTCTGATGGAGGCTGCGACATGGTGGATCAAGACGCACCGGCTGGACCACTTTGAAAAGGCCGCCAAAATCCGTGCCATGATCCTGGCCGGCCAATAGGCACCCGGTACCGAGAAAGGCAAGGCATGCGCAGGAAGATGACCGAGGAACAGATTGCGGACTTCGTTCGCGACATGGCGGCGACGGGCTGCGAGATCCTTGCCGTCGGCGATGACAGTTATGTCGTCGCCGATGCCCATCTGCCGGACGACGTCTATGCGACGATCGCACCGGAGATCGAGCGCATCTCGCAAAAATATGGCCAGCGCGATCACCTGCGGGAGCAGATCGCCGCCTATCTCCGCTCCATCGGCCGGATCTATCCTGCATCCGGCCCGCACTAGAGTTTGTCAGGGAAAAGTGGGAACCGGTTTTCCCGACAAGACAAACGAAAACAAAAGAATTTAGAGCATGTCTGGTTCAATCTGAACCTGACATGCTCTAACGGGTTCTTCGTCTTCGACCGGGGCACATTGCAACGGACGGTATGTTTCGGTATCTAGTTCTCCCCAAAAGGGAAGATTTCTGCTCGGCTTGCATTGGGTGCGAAGGACTGTGGTAACGCGATCATGCGCGCCCGCAGGTTTTGCGCTTTTACCAGGACCTGCCGGCAGCGTTTCAAGGGCGAGGGGTGGCGGTTGGAGAATGCAATTCCATTTCCGATGAGGCGTCTGTCCTCCGAGCATGTGCCGCCCCGCGAGCGCATGGCCTTCGTGCACGACTTCGTCGCCCGTCACATCGGCGGGCTCCATTTCAGCCCGGCCGACCGCGACAACATTCGCATCGACCTGGAGGGGCTGATGCTGCCGGGCGGATTGACCATCGGCCGTAGCTTCTACGCCCCGATGCGTGGTGCGCGCACGCGCGATCTCCTGCAGGACGGGCGCGAGCACTATCTGATGGCGATCAACAGCGAGGACCACGAGATCGCGGTCGAGGGCAAGGCGCCGGTGAAGATTGCCGCCGGTGACGCCATCCTGCTGAACGAGGCGGGGTGCTCCGAATTCTGGCTCGGCAAGGCGACGCGCGTCGACGTCATCGCGCTCGACCGGCGGCTGCTTGCCGGCCTTGCGCCGCGCATTCCGATGGAGGCGAACTACATCATTCCCTCCAAGGCCCCATCCATGTCGCTGCTGGTGGATTATGTCGAGGCGCTGCGCCGCAACCCGCCCGTATCGCTGAAGGCGGGCGAGCTTGCTTCCCGTCATGTCTACGATCTCGCGGCGCTGGTTCTTGACGGCTTCGTCCGCGGCGGCGCCGAGCGCAACGCGCACAGCATCGCCGCGGCGCGCCTGAAGCTCATTCAGAAAGATATCGTCGCGCGGATCGCCGATCCCGATTTGCGGATCGAGGCGGTGGCGCGCCGCCAGGGCGTGACGCCCCGCTATATCCAGCGCCTGTTTGAAAGTGACGGCACGACCTTTTCGGATTTCGTGCGCGAGCAGAGGCTGGACCTGGCCTTCTGTCTGTTGCGGGCGCGGGAGCGTGCGGGCAGCACGATCACGGCGATTGCCTACGATGCCGGCTTCTCCGACGTCTCCTCCTTCAATCGCGCATTTCGCAGGCGTTTCAACGCCACGCCTTCGGATGTCAGGGCCACGATACTCGCTGGATAGGCCATTCCCCGTAAAATGACGCCATGTCACGTCGCCTGGCGCAAAGGTCGTTCGCCTTTGCCCAAGAGGATCGCACGCGTCCCGCCTATGGTCCGCGCGCAACGGTGCGGAGCCGCACCCTGGGATCATTGGGGGTAACGTGAGACGGTGGGGTATTTTGGAAACGTGTTTTCTCTCGGCAGAGGGCGGTGGTGGATTTGGGCCGGATGGCGCCGTGGCGAAGGAAGCCGGCGGCAAGCGGCGATACGTGCGGCTTCTTCAGGCTGCGGCTCTTTGTATGGGGGCCATGCTGGCGCCGGTTCCCGCGCTGGCGCTGACGAGCGGCGAGGTCGCCAAGGTGGTGGATCTCATAGCGGCGCTTCAGCCGAGCCTTGGACCTTTCGCCTATGACGAAGAGATCGCCCGCGACTGGTTCGAGCAGGACGCCGAGGGCGGCGGCCTGATCCGTGCGGCGGGCTTTACCGCGGAAAGCTGGGAAACCGCGGTCGGTGAAACGTTCCGCGGCCTCATCGCGCTGGAGCCGCAGGGCAATATCGATGCGCTGCGCGCCAAGCTGGATCTCGGCATGGACAGTTTCACCCAGCTCAACGACGCGCAGAAGGCCGAGCTGCAACAGGAACTGGAAGCCGAATTCACGCAGATGCTGGCCCTGCGCGCCGAAGGGGCGGCCTATGCCGATATCGTTCGGCCGATCGCCCCGCGCCTCAATGCGCTCATCCAGGCCTCCTCCGAATGATCCGGCGTCACGCTCGGACACGTGATTGCATGTAAGGTGAAAGCGTCGTTTTGAGCACGGCCACTCCGGCGTCCTCCCCGCCGGAGTGGCGTTCGCATGTCCGGGATGGTCTCACCCTCTGTCTTCCTTCCAGATCCGCTCTCGCCCGCCCGGTTACCAAAGCCACGCCGGATCGATCGTCGCTGCCGGAATCGCATCGCCATCCCATTTGAGTGCTTGACCTTCACATTATGGTATACAATCATGGTGTACAATAATGTGCACTCATGGCGGACAATGTCCGCAATTTCAGGGAGGGAAAAATGAGTCAAACGCATTCAGGCCTGTCGCGACGCGGCTTTATAGGCGGTGTCGGTGCCGGAGGGCTGGCGCTCGGCGTCGGCCTTGCGGGCAGCACCGCGGCGGCGGAAACGAAGCCGATCGATGTCAGCATCGTCACCACGCCCGTCAGCGACGTCGAAGCGCTGCCGGACGCCTATTATCTGCTGAATGTGCGCCTCGAGACGGGCTTCGTCGAAGAGAAGAAGCCGTGGCTCGACGCACCGGTCATTACCCATACCGAGACCGAGCTGAAGACGCTGCGCATCGCCGGCGGCAAGATCGCCGAGATCCTCGATGCGAAGGCGGCCATTCCGCCGGGCACGACGACCTACGACGCGCAGGGCCAGCTCATGTTGCCGACCTTCCGCGACATGCACACCCATATCGACAAGACGTTCTATGGTGGCCCCTGGGAAGCGACGATCCCGACGCAGAACTTCCGCGCGGACCGCGTCGCGCAGGAACGCGAGATTCTCCTCAAGCTGCTGCCGACGGCCGAAGAGCGCACCGCGGCGATCATCCGCCTGATGCATTCGCGCGGCACCACCGTCTGCCGCACCCATTGCAATGTTGATCCCGTCAGCAAGCTCGCCAATCTGGAGCATCTCAAGGCCACCCTGGGACGCTTCAAGGATACGCTCGATTCCAAGATCGCCATCTTCCCGCAGCATGGCCTGCTGGCCTCCGACAGCGTCGGGTTGATGCGTGAGGCGCTGCAATCCGGCGGCGTCGACTATATCGGCGGCGTCGACCCGGCCTCCTTCGACAAGGACATGGAGAAGTCGGTCGATACGACCGTCCAACTGGCGCTCGACTTCAATGTCGGCATCGACATCCACGTGCATGATCCGAAGGAAACGGCGATCCCGACGTTCAACCGCATCATGGACCATATGGAGAAGAGCAAGCAGCTGCAGGGCAACGTCACGTTCAGCCATGCCTATTCGCTGGCGTCGCTGTCGCGGGAAGAGCTCATGGACTTCGCTGCCCGCATGAAGGCGCTCGGCGTCACCTTCGCCACCGCCGTGCCGCTCGGCCGCTACGCCATGCCGATCCGCGATCTGCACGAGGCCGGCGTCGAGGTCGTTTGCGGCACGGACAGCGTCATCGACTGGTGGGATTCCTTCGGCAATTGCGACATGCTGCAAAAGGCCAACGAAATCGCGCGCATCGACTATTCCAGCATCGAATACGAGATCAACCGCACGCTCGGCTATGCGACCGGCTTCGTCACGCCGCTCAACGACAAGGGCGAGCAGGTCTGGCCGAAGGCCGGCGACGATGCGAGCTTCAACCTCGTGCCGGCCAGCTGCTCGGCCGAGGCGGTCGCGCGCCTGCCGAACCGCAACGCCGTCGTCCACAAGGGCAAGCTCGCCTACGGCGCCATCGCCAAGGCTGGCTAAGCATACCGTCCCGGGTTCTGCCCCGGGGCTGCAACGATCGCGATCCGGCCCCTCGAACCGTTCGGTTCGAGGGGCCGAATTGTTTCTAGCCCTGCCGGCGAACCCGGCTGTCCCTGTGGGCCTCGATCTCTTCAACGGTAGGGGCTGGAATGTGCCGGCGTGATGTCCGGGCACCTTGCGGCGTGACGCGTGGAGAAGAGAGAAGATCGGCCGCTGCTTTGAGAAGGATTGCAAGGTGCTGCCGCCGTGGCGGGATGTGCTTCAGGGGCATTCTGCCTTGTCGAGACGGACAGGAAGAGGCCGGCGCGTTTGCGCCGGCCGAAACAAGAAGCGGCGCGAACATGCCTGGAGAATAGGCCGGTTCGCGCCGCAGGGAGGCGTGAAGTATGCCGGTTTAGCTCAATCGCCGGCAAGCCTCGCGCCTGGGGAGCATTGTCAGGCGGTTCCCTCACGCTGATTGAGGAAGTGCTTCACGCAGAAGATGGCTGCGATCATGCAGTAGCCGTAGACCAGCGGCATGGCCTGGACCTGCGCGATGCCGACCGTGGGAGAGTGAATGACACCCAGGAAGGTCAGCAGGGCGCCGACAAGGGCCGCGATGATGCCGGCGACGGGGCGGTCGGTGATCGCGAAGATCGCGATGCAGCCCCAGGTCATGCTCGAGAGCGGCGCGCCGTTGCCGAGGTTCGAGAGGCCCTGATAGTAGACGCCCTTGTGGGCGAGTGCTTCCACGCCGATCGTCTTGGCATTGGTTCCGGCGGCCGACAGCGTGTTGTTGAGCAGGGTCAGCGCCCAGTTCGCGATCCAGGGGAACATGGTGATGAAGATGACCGGCACTTCATTCTTGGGCGCCTCGCGGACCACCTGGTTGCAGGTCACGACGCCGATATAGACGAGGATCGGCAGAACCGCGACCATCGGGATGACGGCCAGAAGGAAGGCGCCGAGGCCGAACAGGGTGATCAGGAACATGCTGATGCCGGTGAACAGCGTGTAGCCGGTGCTGGCGCCGATGGATTTCCAGCCGGCATGGCCGATATAGACCGTGACCGGGAAGGGGTTGCCGAACATGGCGCCGATCGTCGAGGACAGGCCGTTTGCCAGCATGACCTGACGGGTCGGGTAGGGGTCGCCGGCGGCGTGCGCGCTCTCGATGTTCTCGAGGTCGAAGACGTAGTTGGCAAGGCCGAGCGGAACGGCCGAGGCAAGGTAGGGCAGGGCATGCGGCAGACCCTGCAGGAAGCTGCCCACATGCAGCGTCGGCGGGTTGAAGCCGAAGGTGCTGAGCGATTCCGCAACGGCCGTCGGGCTCTGCAGGCCGAAGATCCAGGCGAGCGCGGTGCCGGTGGCGAGCAGCAGGAAGCCGGTCGGAACCTTCGGCAGGATCGGCTTCTTGCCGAACCAGTTGAGGAAGATCAGCACGAGCACCACGAAGGCGATGGTCGGCGACTCGAAGGACTGCAGCATCGGGTTCATCGCCAGAAGCAGCAGGCCGAGACCGGCAAGGCACGACAGCAGCACGGTGCGCGGGATCAGCTGCCGGATCTTTTCTCCGAGGAAAGAGCCGCCGGCGAGGATCGCCGCTTCGACGACGCACCAGACGAGGGCGATCTGCAGGGCGAATTCCGCGTCCTTGGTCTGCAGGTAGACCGGCAGGATCACGAGGAACGTCACCGTGAAGATCGACGGCGAGCTTGGCCCCGAGGGCAGCGCCGTCACGTCCGTGCGGCCGGAAGACTTCACCAGCCGATAGGCGAAGTAGGTGTACCAGAGGCTCGCAGCGAGAATTGCAAGGCCGAAGGCCGGTGCGATCCGCCCGTAGACCATCTCTTTCGGAAAGCCGACGACGAAGATCAGAAGGGCGATCATCGTCAGGAGATTGGTCAGGTTATTGGCCAGAAGGCCGAAGTAACCACCCCAGTCCCCCTTTCGCCAAAGGAAGTTCTTGTCCATGTGTCTTTCCCCCCAAATGTGCGCAGAAATCCGGTGGCCATGCGGGCATGGCCACGGAAACTTGGTTTGCGCGGTGAAATGAGGCCCGGCTCTCCTCCAGAGCAGGGCCTATGCCAATCTTGACCTCAGGCCGTGAGGTCGATTTCCTTGCCAATGCCCTTTTCGCGGGCGCGGGCAATGATCAGGCCGCCGATCGCCAGGTCCTGCATGGCGAGGCCGACGGAATTGAACAGGGTGATCTCGTCCGCCGACGTGCGGCCGGCGGCCGCGCCGGTGATTACATCGCCAATCTCGGTGGATGCCTGTTCCGCGGTGATCGCGCCCTCGGCGATGGCCATCAGCAGGTCGCCAGAATCGTGCATCGCCATCGGCACGCTGTCGAGGAACACCGTGGCCCGGGCCATGCCGGCGGAGTCGATCTCGCGATGATCCGGACGCGGCGGCGCGCCGACGGCATTGATGTGCTGGCCCGGCTTGAACCAGGCGCCCTTGACGTGCGGCTCGCAGGACGGCGTCAGCGTGCAGACGATATCGGCTTCGGCGAAGACTTCTTCCGGCGAGGCGGCGCCGACGAGGATGAGATCGGGGAAGTCCTTGCCGACCCGTTCGATGAAGCGGGCGACGGTGGTGCTGGAGCGCGACCAGACGACGACGCGTTCGATCTGGCGGACCTCTCGTATGGCGCGGACATGCTCGACGGCAAGGTCCCCGGCGCCGATCACGCCGAGCACGCGGCTGTCGGCGCGCGAAAGATGGCGCGTCGCCACGGCGCTGGCGGCAGCCGTGCGGATACGGGTGGGGATCTGGCCGTGGAAGATGGCGACCGGAGCACCGGTCTCCTGCGAAACCATGAGCGCGACGGAGCGCTGCATCGGCAGGCCGCGCGCGGTGTTGTCGGGCATGTCGGCCAGCAGCTTGACGACGGCCAGACCCTGACGATCGGCCAGCGCCGGCATGGCGAGGAAGGCGCCGGTGCCCGAGGGCAGCTTCATCGCGACGGCGGCGGGCTGCGCGGCGGTGCCATTGGACATGTCGGCATGCGCGGCTTCAACCGCCTCGATGACCTCGGCCATGGTCACCAATCCTTCGATTTCGGACCGAGATAGCACGAGGGTCGTGCGCGGGGACAGGTGACGATTATCGGCTTCCATCGGCGTTCTCACTGGCTTCGGGTGATGTTGGAAATTCTCTCGTTCGGAAGAACCTCACGTCCTTCTAATACGCATGCTATGATCTTTGTATGCAATGTCAAGAAAGACAGAACACAAAAAGTTTTAAATTTTGGATGCGATAATTTGACTTGTTTGTACGCGATATTGTATACAATAATGACGTTGACCGCGAGTGCGCTAGATGGGCGCCGCGGGCCCTGTGGAGGAGAGTTTCGGAGGCCGCAGATCGGTGCCGACCCGGTTTTCCGGGTGTCGGATGCTGTTGTGGTGTGGGAGGGGCATTCTGTGCCGGGGCTCGAAATACGGTTGCTGCAGCACCGGCCTGAACGATCGGGGAGTGGATTGCCCGTTCAGATGGTATGCAATGGACGCGACCTTTCCGGCCGAGAACCGTTCCGTACGGGGCGCAGGAATAAAATCGTTTAGCCTGAGCTCAAAAGCGACGGAAATGGACGGATTCGCGCCGAGCGGTACTGGACAAAGCGGCGTCACTCCGGTCGTTATGCCGCGTTGGTTTTTTGCCGGCATGGCAAAGTGTTTGTGAATGAACGTGGAGTGGGGGGCAGAGAGAGAATGAACGCGAAGATTGGTGCGCTCAAAGAGAGCTACCCGGGGGAATCCCGCGTCGCCATGACGCCGGACAGTGCGGTTCAACTCGCCAAACTGGGATATGCCTGTTTCATCGAAACGGGCGCGGGTCTTTCGGCCGGCATATCGGACGACGGCTATCGCGCCGCCGGTGTCACGGTGGTCGACGATGCCGCCGCGCTGGTCGCGGCGTCCGACGTGATCGTCAAGGTCCGTCCGCCGACGACGGGAGAGGTCGAGCGGCTGTCTTCTGGCAAAACGCTGATCTCGTTCTTCTATCCCGGCCAGAATGCCGAGCTTCTGGAGCAGGCAAGGGCCACGGGCGCCAATGTCATCGCCATGGACATGGTGCCGCGCATCTCGCGCGCGCAGAAGATGGACGCGCTCTCCTCCATGGCCAATATCGCCGGCTATCGTGCGGTGATCGAGGCCGGCAATAATTTCGGCCGCTTCTTCACCGGCCAGGTCACGGCCGCCGGCAAGGTTCCGCCGGCCAAGGTTCTGGTGATCGGCGCGGGTGTCGCCGGCCTCGCGGCCATCGGTGTCGCCACCTCGCTCGGTGCGCAGACCTACGCCTTCGACGTGCGCCCCGAGGTCGCCGAGCAGATCGAATCGATGGGCGCCGAGTTCGTCTATCTCGATTTCGCCGACGGTCAGGGCGGCGTGCAGGACGGCGCGGCGACCGGCGGCTATGCCGCCCCGTCCTCGCCGGAATTCCGCGAGAAGCAGCTTGCCAAGTTCCGCGAACTCGCCCCGCAGATGGACATCGTCATCACCACGGCGCTGATCCCGGGTCGCGACGCGCCCAAGCTGTGGCTGGCCGACATGGTCGCGGCGATGAAGCCGGGCTCCGTCGTCGTCGACCTTGCCGCCGAACGTGGCGGCAACTGCGACCTGACGGTCGCCGACCAGAAGATCGTTTCGCCGAACGGCGTCACCGTCATCGGCTATACGGACTTCCCGAGCCGCATGGCCGCGCAGTCCTCGGCGCTCTATTCCACGAATATCCGCCACATGATGGCCGACCTGACGCCCGGCAAGGACGGCACGGTCGTGCACAATATGGAGGATGACGTCATCCGCGGTGCGACCGTCGCCTTCGACGGTGCGATCACCTTCCCGCCGCCGCCGCCGAAGATCGCGGCCATCGCCGCGCAGAAGCCGAAGGAAAAGGTGAAGGAGCCGACGCCGGAGGAAAGGCGCGCCGCGGAAGCGGCAGCCTTCAAGGCGCAGACCAAGAGCCAACTGGTGCTGCTCGCCGTCGGAACGGCGCTGCTGCTCATCGTCGGCGCCTATGCGCCGTCCGCCTTCATGAGCCACTTCATCATCTTCGTGCTGGCCATCTATGTGGGCTACCACGTGGTCTGGAACGTCACGCCCGCCCTGCACACGCCGCTGATGGCGGTGACCAATGCGGTCTCGGCCATCGTCATCGTCGGCGCGCTCCTGCAGATCGGCTCGGGTAGCTGGCTGGTGGTGGTGCTGGCGGCGCTTTCGGTGCTGATCTCCACGATCAACATCGTCGGCGGCTTCCTCGTCACCCGGCGCATGCTCGCCATGTTCCAGAAGTCGTGAGCGGGAGGAAACTGTCATGACCATCGGTATCGTTTCGGCCGCCTACATCGCGGCAGCAGTTCTCTTCATCCTCTCGCTCGGCGGCCTTTCGGGCCAGGAAAGCGCCAAGCGCGCCGTCTGGTACGGTATCGTCGGCATGGCGCTTGCCGTCATTGCCACGGTCTTCGGGCCTGACGTCGGCAACTGGTTCATCGTCGTGCTGATGATCGCCGGCGGCGCGGTGCTCGGCGCCTATGTCGCCGCCCGCGTGCAGATGACGGAGATGCCGCAGCTCGTCGCGGCGCTCCATTCCTTCGTCGGCCTTGCCGCCGTCTTCATCGGCTTCAACGCCCATATCGAGGCGGCGCATGTCGCCGGTCTCGACGAGGCCGCCCGTTCCGCGCTGACCGGTTTTGCGGCGATCCTCGCCCACAAGGAGCCGGTCGAATTGTCGATCATGAAGGTCGAGGTCTTCCTCGGCGCCTTCATCGGCGCCATCACCTTCAGCGGCTCGGTCATCGCCTTCGGCAAGCTCAGCGGCAAGGTGGACGGCAAGGCGAAGAAGCTGCCCGGCGGCCATGCGCTCAATGCCGGCGCGGCGCTGCTTTCGCTTCTCCTGCTCATCCTCTACGTGAATGGCGCCGGCGCGTGGACGCTCATCCTGATGACGCTCGCCGCCTTCTTCATCGGCTATCACCTGATCATGGGCATCGGCGGCGCCGACATGCCTGTCGTGGTCTCGATGCTGAACAGCTATTCCGGCTGGGCCGCGGCGGCCATCGGCTTCACGCTGGGCAACGACCTTCTCATCGTCACCGGCGCGCTGGTCGGCTCCTCGGGTGCGATCCTCTCCTACATCATGTGCAAGGCGATGAACCGTTCCTTCGTCTCGGTCATCCTCGGCGGCTTCGGCGGCACGACGGGTCCGGCGATGGAAATCACCGGCGAGCAGGTGGCGATCGATTCGGAAGGCGTCGCCGCCGCGCTCAACGATGCCGAGAGCGTGATCATCGTGCCGGGCTACGGCCTGGCGGTGGCACGCGCCCAGCACGCGGTCAAGGAGCTGGCGCACAAGCTCAGCGAGAAGGGCATCAGCGTCAAGTACGCCATCCACCCGGTGGCCGGCCGCATGCCCGGCCACATGAACGTGCTGCTGGCCGAGGCCGAGGTGCCCTACGACATCGTTCTGGAAATGGACGAGATCAACGAGGACTTCCCGAACACGGACGTCGTCATCGTCATCGGCTCGAACGACATCGTCAATCCGGCCGCCCAGGAAGACCCGAACTCGCCGATCGCCGGAATGCCGGTGCTGGAAGTGTGGAAGGCCAAGCAGGTGTTCGTCTCCAAGCGCGGCCAGGGCACGGGCTATTCCGGCATCGAGAACCCGCTGTTCTACAAGGACAACACGCGCATGTTCTACGGTGACGCCAAGAAGAGCCTCGACCAGCTCCTGCCGTCCATCGCCTGACGGAAGACGGGCAACCGGCGGAAGGCCGGCGCCAAGCCGGTCGTCACGAAAAACGCCCCCGCAGCGGTTGCTGCGGGGGCGTTCGCATGTCAGGGGCGAGGCATGTTTACCGCAGCCCCTTCGCCCGGTCCCAGGCCTGCGACCACATCTTCAGGGCCTTCTGGCTCAGCGCCTTGGGAAGGTGCAGCCGCTTCTGCGCTTCCTCGGAGGGATAGAGGTCGGCATTCGAGCGGAGCTTTTCGTCAAGCAGCGGGAGCGCGGCCCTGTTGGCGGTCGAGAAGCCCGTTTCCGTGGCGGCCACTGCGGCGATTTCCGGCCGCAGGAAGAAATCGATGAAGGCATGCGCGGCCTCCGGGTGCGCCGCATCGGCCGGAACGGCGAGCACGTCGGCCCAGACGAGATTGCCTTCCTTCGCGAGGCGGTAGGTGATGGTGAAGGGCTTGCCGGCCTCCTTCGCCCGGCTGCTGGCGATCAGCATGTCGCCGGAAAACCCGATGGCGAGGCAAAGGCCGCCGTCGGCGAGATCGTTGACATAGCTGGAACTGTGGAACTTGCGCACATAGGGGCGAACCTTCGCGACGACCTCCACCGCCTTTTCGAGCTCGTCCCTGTCGGTCGTATCGGGGTCCAGCCCCAGATAGATCAGCGCCAGGCCCAGCACCTGTTCGGCATCGTCCAGCATGCCGACGCCGCAGGAGGCGAACTTTTCGACGATGGCGGGATCGAAGACCATGCGCAGCGAATCGACCGGCGCGTCCGGCATGATCGCCTGAACCTTCTCCACATTGTAGCCGACGCCGGTGGTGCCCCACATCCACGGCACGTTATGGGCGTTGCCGGGATCGACGCTTTCCCCGCGTGCAAGCGCCGCCGGATCGAGGTTGCCGAGATTGGGCAGGCGGGCGGGGTCGAGCGGCGCCCAGACGCCGACCGGCAGCTGGCGCAGGAAATGCGGAGAAAGGTTGACGGTCACGAGGTCGTAACCGGACTTCCCCGTCAGCATCTTCGTCTCCACGATATCGTTGGAATCGAAGAGATCGTAGGAGACCTTGATACCCGTCTCCTTCTCGAACGCGGCGATGGACTGCGCGCTGAAATAGGATTCCCAGGAATAGAGGTAGAGCACCTTTTCCTCCGCCCCGGCGGGGGCCGCAAAAAGGCATGCCGTCGCAAGCGCGAGCCAGCGTTTCATCGTCTTTCTCCGTTGCTGTTGGTGGGGTGGTATCGGGCCGTTTACAGCGGCTGTTCCTGTGTAATGCAGTGGATCGCGCCGCCGGCGGGAACGACCGCGCCGACATCGACGGTCACGATGCGCCGGTCCGGGAAGGCGCGGGCGACGGCCGCCTTGGCCTCTTCGCCGGAGGGCGTGCCGTAGGTCGGCATCACCACGCCGCCATTGGTCAGCGCGAAATTGATGTAGGAGCGGGCGAAGACCTCGCTGGTCGCTTCCACGTCATAGGCCTCGGGAATGGGAATGACCTCGAAACTGCGGCCGCGTGCGTCCGTCTGGCTGGCGAGCGCTGCCAGATTGTCGGCGAGGATGCGCCCGTGCAGGTCGTTCGGGTCGGGATTGTATTCGAACATCACGACACCGGGACGCACGAAGCAGCACATGCCGTCGACATGGCCGTCCGTCTCCAGATCGAGCGGATCGCCGGGCAGCCAGACGACCTTTTCAAGGCCGAGCATGCGCAGAAGCTCCGTTTCCACCCAGGCCTTGGACAGGCCGGGATTGCGATTGGGATGAAGCAGGCTCGTCTCGGTGACGATGAGCGTGCCGTCGCCGTCGCAGGCGAGCGATCCGCCCTCGCAATGGAGGAAGGACTGGAAGATGTCCGCCTGTTGATGGGCGAGCACGCGACCGGCGAGTGCATCGTCGGCATCGAAGGGCGCGTGTTTTTCGCCCCAGGCATTGAACCGCCAGGAGACGCCGGCAAGGCCGCCATCGTCGCGCTTCAGGAAGGTCGGGCCGGAATCGCGGATCCAGCAGTCGTCGATCGGCAGGGCGACGACCTCGATGCCGGCACCGAGGCGGGCGCGGGCGCTTTCGGCGTGATCGGGATGGGCGACCATGCTGACGGGCTCGAAACCGGCGATGGCATGGGCGACCTCGACATAGGCCTCTCGCATGGCCGCAAGGCGCGAGCCATAGAGATCCTTGCGGTGCGGCCAGGCCATCCACGTCCTGGCATGCGGCTCGAATTCGCCCGGACGACGCAGTTTCACATGCGGCCGCAGTCCCGTCTTCCTATCCATGATTGACTCCTATTCATGTATGGCGCTCATTATTGGCGGCGAAGAAGCGCGATACAAACGAGAAGCATTCCTGCTGGAAATGAATGGAATTCATGAATGGTGCGGTTTCGGCATATTCCCCCGACCCAGTTCCTGAAGGGTTTCGAGGCGGCCGCGCGGCTTGAAAGCTTCAGCCGTGCGGCGGAGGAGGTGGGGCTGACGCAGTCGGCCATCAGCCACCAGATGCGCCTTCTCGAAGGGCAGATCGGACAGCCGCTTTTCCTGCGCATCGGCCGGGAGGTGCGGCTGACGGATGCCGGTCGCGACTACCATCGTACGGTGCGGCGCTGCCTCGATCTTCTGGAAGAGGGCTATCGTCGGCTGGAGCCCTATCGAAAGCCCGGCAGCGTGGTCATCTATGCGCCACGCGATTTCACCCGCCGCTGGCTGCTGCCGCGTCTGCCGGCTTTGAAGGTGGCTGCACCGGCCTGCGAGCCCTGGCTCGACACCAGCGGCTTGCCGGTCGATTTCGAGACGATGGAGGTGGATATCGCGGTGATCCATGCGGCCGAGCCGCCCGTGGGGTGCGAAAGCCTTCTCATCGCCCGCGACCGTCTCTCCCCCATCGCCGATCCCGCTGGCGCCCGCGCCTTGCGGCAGCCCGCCGATCTTCTGGCGGCATCCCTGATCCACGAGGAGGGTCCCGTCGGCTGGGCCGAATGGTTCACGCAGGCGGGCGTCGATGCCGGCATGATCTGGAAGGGTACGAATTACAGCGATGGCGACATCGCCCTTGCCGCCGCCGAGCTGGGGCAGGGCATCGCCCTTGCCAACCTGTTTCTCGCCGGGGCGGCGCTTGCCGCCGGCACGCTGGTCCAGCCCTTTCCTATCACTGTTGCCTCCGGCCTCGGCTGGTATGCCCTTTCGAACAAGGACCGACTTTCGGACACGGACACGCAGGAGACCTGGCGCTGGCTGGAGCAGATGCAGGAAAAGGAATAGGCCATGACGGCGTCACGCCAGAACAATTCCGGGTTACCGGAATTGTTCTAGGCTCTTGTTTTGGAAGCGTTCTTAGACGCCGACGCGATGCCGCTTCGGCTGGAAATGTTCTAGCCTTGCAAGGCCACCGCAGGAGACCGGTCGCGCGTTTCGAGCAGCCCGTCCAGCCAGTCGCTGCGCATCTCCGGCACGGAGGAGAGCAGCAGTTCCGTATAGGGGTGGTAGGGCGGCGAGAAGATCTTCTGCGTCTCGCCATAGGCGACGACTTCGCCCTTGCGCATGACGGCGACCTGATTGGCGATGCGCCGCACGGTGCCGAGATCGTGGGTGATAAAGAGATAGGCAAGGCCCAGCGTCTCCTGCAGCTTGCGCAGAAGATTGAGGATGTCTTCGGCCACCAGCGGGTCGAGGGCGGAAACGACCTCGTCGCAGATCACGATGTCGGGTTCGGCCGCCAGCGCGCGGGCAATGCAGACGCGCTGCTTCTGGCCGCCCGAGAGTTCCGGCGGCTTGCGCAGGAGATAACTCTCCGGAAGCTCGATCTGGCGCAGCAGGTCGACAACCCGCTCGCGGACCTCCTTCTTGGATTTGCCGAGGTAGAATTCGATCGGCCGGCCGATGATCTCCAGCAGCGTCTGCTTCGGGTTCAGCGCGAGATCCGGGATCTGGTAGATCATCTGGATGCGGCGCAGCGTATCGCGTGAGCGGGCATGCAGCGCCGGCGGAAGCGTTGCGCCCTTGAAGAGAATGTCGCCGCTCTCGCGCGGCAGGAGGCCGACGACGACACGCGCCAGCGTGCTCTTGCCGGAGCCGGATTCCCCGACGATGGCAAGCGTTTCGCCACGCTTCAGATCGAGGCTGACATCGCTGACCGCACGGGTGAGGCCGCTATAGCTTGCCGCGACGGCCGTCAGGCTGAGGACCGGCTTTTCGCCCGCGTGACTGTCGGTCACGAAATGCCCGGTCATGGCCGCGTTGCGTTCGGCGACGAGCCGCTTCGTATAGTCCTCCTGCGGGTTCTGCAGGATGTTGTCCGCTGCGCCGGTCTCGACCATCTTGCCGTGCCGGAGAACCATGATGCGATCGGCGATCTGGGCGACGACGGCAAGGTCGTGGGTGATGTAGAGCGCGGCCGTGCCGCGTTCGCGGATGAGCTTGCGGAAGGCGGCGAGCACTTCCACCTGGGTGGTGACGTCGAGCGCAGTCGTGGGTTCGTCGAAGACGAGCAGGTCGGGCTCGGCGATCATCGCCATGGCGGCCATGGCGCGCTGCAACTGGCCACCGGAGGCCTGGTGCGGGTAGCGGTTGCCGAAGGTCTCGGGATCGGGCAGTTCCAGCGAGCGGAAGAGGGCGGCGGCGCGCGCCTTCGCGGCCGCCTTGCTCATCAGCTTGTGGCGGACCGCCACCTCGCAGACCTGTCGGCCGATGGTTAGGGCCGGATTGAACGAGGCGGCGGCACTCTGCGCGATATAGGCGATCCGCGCGCCGCGCAGCGACCGGCTCTCGGCGTCGGAAAGGCCGCGCAGGTCGCGTCCGTCGAAGAGGATCCTGCCGGCAGCGATCGCGCAGCCCGGCCGCGTGAAGTTCATGCTGGAAAGGCCGAGGGTGGATTTGCCCGCGCCCGATTCCCCGATCAGCCCCAGAACTTCACCGCGCTTCAGGGTGAAGCTGGCATTCTCCACCAGGACCGAGCGGTCGCCGGAGGCGGCGATGGCCTCGATGCGCAGGCCCTCGATTTCGAGCAGCGTCGTGTCTTTTTGCCTGTCTGTCATGGGAGCCTCAGTGCTCGGCTGCGCTTGTGGAGGTCAGCCAGTCGACCAGGAGGTTGATCCCGATCGTCAGGAGGGCGATTGCGCCGGCGGGATAGAAGACGGTCGGCACGCCCAGCATGATCATGGTTGAATAGTCCTTCACCATGCTGCCCCAGTCGGCATAGGGCGGCTGGATGCCGAGGCCCAGGAAGCTGAGGGCGGAGATGAAGAGGAAGGTGAAGCAGAAACGCAGGCCGAATTCGGCGACAAGCGGCATCAGCGCATTCGGCAGAACCTCCCGGCGCACGATCCACCACAGCCCTTCGCCGCGCAGCCGCGCCGCCTCCACGAAATCGAGCGCGACGATGTTCATCGCCAGCGCCCGGCTGACACGGAAGATGCGGGTGGCGTCGAGAATGCAGATGGTCACCACCAGCACGACGAGGTCCGTTCCCAGCACCGACAGCACGACCATGGCGAAGATCAGCGCGGGCATCGACAGGAGAAGATCGACGATGCGCGAGAGGATCATATCCGCCGTCCTGCCGAGCACGGCGGCGGAAAAGCCGCTGAAGACGCCGAGCGAGAAGGACAGGGACGTGATGAGCAGCGAAAGGCCGAGCGACAGACGCGCGCCGTAGAGCAGGCGGGAGAGCACGTCGCGGCCGAGATTGTCGAGGCCGAGCCAGTGTTCGGCGCTCGATCCGGCCCAGGCGCGACCGACGACCTCGGCCTCCGGGTAGGGGGCGATGACGGGCACAAGGATCGCCGCGAGCACGTTGACGACGACGATGGCGAGCCCGACCTGCGCCTTCAGGGGCATGTTATGACCGAACAGCCGCATGGATCACCTCGGATGCCGCAAACGCGGATTGCTGACGATCGCCAGGATGTCGGCAACCATGTTGAGGGTGATGAAAACGGTCGCGAAGATGAGGCCGCAAGCCTGAACGACGGGAACGTCGCGCTTGGAAACCGCATCCACCATCGACTGTCCGAGGCCCGGATAGACGAACACCACCTCGATGACCACGACGCCGACGATGAGATAGGCGAGGTTGAGGGCGATGACGTTGATGATCGGCGCCAGCGCGTTGGGCAGGGCATGTTCGACGACGACGCGCCATTTCGGCAGACCCTTGAGAAGGGCCATCTCGATATAGGGGCTGGACATGACGGAAATGACCGATGCGCGCGTCATGCGCATCATATGCGCGACGATGACGAGCACCAGCGTCAGCATGGGCAGGAAGGTCATGTAGAGCCGCTCGACCAGCGAGGTCTCGGGCGTCACGCTGGCCAGAACCGGGAAGAGACCCCACTGCACGGCCGCCCATTTGATCAGGAGGTAGCCGAGGAAATATTCCGGCAGCGAGATGGCGAGCAGGGTTGTCGCATTGGCCGTGCTGTCGAAGAGGCTGCCCTGCCATGCCGCGGCGGCGACGCCGAGGCCCACGGCAAGCGGGACGGCGATGGCCGCGGCATAGAGCGCCAGGAACAGCGTGTTGTAGAGGCGGGGCGCCAGATCCTCGGCGACGTCCCGCCGGTTGACGAGGGACGTGCCGAGATCGCCGTGCAGCGCATTGCCGAGCCATTCGGCATACCGTTCCACGGCCGGGCGATCGAGGCCCAGCTCCTGGCGCAGCGCCGCGACGGTTTCGGGGGTCGCATTGTTCTGCAGCACCGCCTGCGCCAGATCCCCGGGAAGGATCTGGGTGCCGGCGAAGATCAGCACGGATGCGGCCCATAAGGTCATCAGCCCGAGCGCTGTTCGCCTTGCCACGAGATTGAACACAATTCCCCCCTGTCGTTGCTTTCGAGCCCGGCCGGATCAGGCGTCGAGCCAGACCTTCTCGCAAAGACGGCCATTGTTGAGGTCGAACTGCGTGTGCGGCGTGTGCCCCTTCACATGCGCGCGATGCGCGTCCAGCCAGTCGGAGAAGACGGGGATGAGGGCGCCGCCGTCATCGGACAGCATGGTCTGCATGTCGCCGATGATCGTCTTGCGCTTGGCCTCGTCCACCTCGGCCTTGGCCGCCTTCAGGAGCTGGTCGAAACTGTCGTTCTTCCAGTGCGTCTCGTTCCAGTTCGCGCCGGAATAGTAGGCGGAGGCGAGCATGTCCGTGGCGGAAGCGCGGCCGGCCCAGTAGGAGGTGCAGAACGGCGCCTTCAGCCAGACATTGCTCCAGAAGCCGTCATGCGGTTCCTTCTTCACGTCCACGGTGATGCCAGCCTTCGCAGCCGAGGCCTGGAAGAGCACGCTCATGTCGACGGCGCCGACATAGGCGGCGTCGGAGGCCGAAAGCGTGATGGCCGTGTCACCGAGGCCCGACTTCTTCAGGTGGAACTTCGCCTTGTCGAGGTCGAAGGCCCGCTGCGGAAGGGCAGCATTGAAATAGGGGTCGGAAACGGGGATCGGATGGTCGTTGCCGATACGGCCGAAGCCGTTGAACAGCGTGTTCAGGATCTGCTCGCGGTCGCAGGCATATTTCAGCGCGAGGCGGAAATCGGCATTGTTGAACGGCGCGGCGTCGATCTGCATCGCCATGATGGTGTGCCAGCCGCCCGGGGCCTGCACCAGTTCGATACCCGGCGCGTTGCGGAAGAGATCGACGGCGCGCTTGTCGACGTCGTTGATCACGTCGACCTGGCCGGCAACGAGGGCATTCATGCGCTGGACGATGTCGTTGACGACGGTAATCTCGATACGCTCGACATTGCCGCGATCCGTCTTCCAGTAGTTGCCGACATTGCGCAGCACGCAGCGCACGCCCGGGTCGAAGCTCTCGACGGTGAAGGCGCCGGTGCCGACGGGCTTGGCCCAATCGGCAAAGCCTTCCGGCACGACCAGCAGGTGATAGTCGGCAAGCGCGTAGTGGAGGTCGACGTCGGAGGCGGAGAGCACGACCTTGATCTGGTGCGTGCCGAGCTTCTTGACCTCGGCGACATGCTTGAGGCCGCCGGCTGCGGCCGACTTGCTGTTCTCGCCGAGATGCAGGGAGAGGGAGTAGATCACGTCGTCGGCGGTCATTTCCTTCCCGTTGTGGAAGGTGATGCCCTTGCGGACGTTGAAGGTCCATTCCTTGGCTTCGGCGCCGATTTCCCAGCTTTCCAGCAGTTCCGGCTGCGGCACGCCCTTGTCGTCGATTTCGATCAGGCCGTTCATGACGGCGTAGCCGACGAGAAGCGGCACGGCGTTGGAATAGGAGGTGGGGTTCAGCGTGTCGGTGGTGCTGCCGCCGCGCATGCCGATGCGCAGGGTCCCGCCCTTCTTGGGCGTTTCCTGCGCGAAGGCGGAGCGCGCCAGAAGGGGCGTCGCCGCTGCGGACAGGCCGAAGGCGGCGGCGGTTTTCATGAAGTCGCGCCGGGATTGCTGACCGATCAGTTTCATTCCATGTCCTCCCATGTTCATCTGTCTTGCGGGGGCGTCCGCGTCAAGCGAGCGCCGCCTTGAGGTCGTAGATAAGGTCCGTTGCGGCTTCCACTCCCACGGAAAGCCGCAACAGGCCGGGTTCGATATGCGAGTCGGGACCTTCGATCGCGCCGCGCCGCTCGATGAGGCTCTCGACGCCCCCGAGCGAGGTCGCCGGCTTGAAGATACGGGTGCGCGTCATGACGCGCTCGGCGGCTGCAGCCCCGCCGCGCACGACGATCGACACCATGCCGCCGAAGCCGCCGGTCATCTGGCGCGTGGCGAGTGCATGCCCCGGGTGTGTCGGCAGGCCGGGATAGAAGACGGCTTCGACGTCGGGATGGTCGCTGCAGGCTTCCGCGAGGGCCATGGCGGTCTCGCTTGCCCGTGCGACGCGCAGGTGCAGCGTGCGCATGCCGCGCATCAGAAGCGCGGCGGGAAACTGGCCGAGAATGCCGCCGTGATAGTCGCGGTTGAAGCAGACGCGCTCCCAGAAATCGTCTTTCGCCGCCGTCAGGGCGGCGCCTGCCAGCACGTCGCTGTGGCCGTTCAGATATTTGGTGGCGGAATGCACGACGATATCGGCGCCGAAGGCGAGCGGTCGCGTCAGCAGCGGCGTCGCCACCGTGTTGTCCACCACGAGCCGCGCGCCGGCGGCATGGGCGATGTCGGAAAGCGCGGCGAGATCGTAGAGATACCAATGCGGATTGGAGGGCGTTTCGGCCCAGACGATCGTCGTGGTCCCCGGAATGACCGCCGCCCGGACCTGGTCGAGGTCGGTCATGTCGACATGGTCGATGCGGATGTTCCAATGGCTGGAGCAGTGCTTCAGCCAGGTGCGCATGCCGTGGTACATGTCGATGGGGAAGATGCAGTGCGCGCCCGGCTTCTGCGCCAGGATCACGGCGCTCATGGCCGACATGCCGGAACTGAAGAGACGGCAATCGGCAGCGCCTTCCAGCGCCTTCAGCGTCGCCTCGGGCTGCTCGAGGCCCGGATAGCCATAGCGGCTGTAGCTCCAGCCGGTCTCGGAATAGCCTTCCGGCGGGCGCAGGAAGGTGGTTGCGAGATGGATGGGCGAAACGACGGCCCCCGTCGGATCATGCGCGTCGCAGATGCCCTGGGCGAGGATCGTATCGGGAATGTAATGCGCCATGCGAGCCGTCATCGAGCCTTGAAAATGCCGGGAACATCGCGTTTGCGGCCCCCTTATTTTGGCGAGTATGGCACCCTTCCTTCTGATGGATTTCTCGTTCTCGGTGGCGGCAGCGAGAAAATAATAACCGCGGGGCGGTTGCCGCGCATAAATCTCTCGCGCCGCCGCGAAAGGCTTGCCTTGCGGTCGCAAAGGGTTTCCCCTACAGCACAGACGTTGTTTGGAGCGCCGGATGTCCTCGTCGAAAGTGAGCCTCGATCGTATCGATCGCAAGCTGCTCAACCTGTTGCAGCAGTCCAGCATGCTCACCTTCCAGCAGCTTGCGGACCGGGTCGGTATCTCCCAGCCCGCCTGCCATCGCCGTATCCACCGGCTGCGCGATGCCGGCGTGATCGCCGGGGACGTCTCGCTCGTCAATCCCGCCTATGCCGAACGGAAAATGGCGATCTGGATCGAGATGTCCCTTTCGTCGCATGAACTGAAAATGTTCAACGAGCTCATCGAGATGCTCCGGACCTCGCCCTATGTCTCGTGCTGCGACGTCATCACCGGCGATACGGATATTCTTGCCTGCATCACCGTCGCCGATATGGACGAATTCCGTGAAGTCACCCGTGAGTTCATGCGCAGATGCCCGATCATCAAGACCTATCGCTCGATCACCGTGGCCCAGCGCGTGAAGCTGAACCCCGTCTATCTGTTCGATGAGACCTGACCGGTCAGACCTAAGTCCGGGCGAGATCGGACGATAGGCCCGATGGCGCGAGGGAAAGGTCCGGCGCCCTCGGCGAGCGAAGACAGGAGCGGGGAGGGCGTGTAAAACAGGGCATTCGAGCCCGGGCGATTTCCCGCTCGCCTGTGAGAGACCGATGGACCGCACACCGCCGAAGGAGACTTCCCTCACCATGCGCCGCATGTCGTTTTCCGCCGCTGTCTGCCTCCTCGCGATTCTGACGCCCGTATCGCTGGGACTGTCCCAGCCCGGCCTCACCCTTTCCATCGATGCCGCCCATGCCAAGAACGGGAACGGGGGCGGCAACGGCGGCGGAAACGGGGGCGGCAACGGCGGGAACGGCGGAGGCGGCGGAGGTGGCAATGGCAATAGTGGCAACAGCGGCAAGGAAAAGAGCAACGAGGGTCGCTCTTCCGGCAAGTCCGGCGCTGCTGGAAAGGCCACGGGCGCGGCAAGCGTCGCCGATGATGCCGCAGCGCCCGATGTCAGCGTTCGCCACAAGCGCGGCATCACGGAAGCGATCGTGAAGGGCCGTTATGTCATGAAGGATGCGCGTGGCCGCACCATCGCGAACCGGCCGGCGACATCGGCCGACCGGCGCAGGATCGTCAATCTTCTCGATTGAGGCTCATGCCTCCCGCGCGTCGCGCAGCGCCATGGCCGCTTCCGTGCGGTTGGCGACGCCGAGCTTGGTCAGGATTTGCGTCATGTGATGCTTGACGGTCTTTTCCTGCAGGTCGAGTTCGATGGCGACGTGCTTGTTGCTCATGCCCATGGCGACGCGTTCCAGCACCTGCCTCTCCCGCGGCGTGAGGCCGGCGACGAGGGCCGATTTGCTCGGCGTCGCCTGGCCGCGCGCGGTGATCAGCTTGGCCGAAAGGGTCGGCGCGACATAGCTTTCCCCCGAAGCGACGGTCCGGATGGCGTCGGCCAGCGCCCGCGCGCCGACCCCCTTGAGGATATAGCCCGCCGCACCGCGCTCCAGCGCCGCCGTCACGTCCTCGCTCGTTTCGGATACCGTCAGCATGACGATCTTCTGCGCCGGCGCGATCTTCAGGATGGCGGGGATGGCTTCCAGCCCGCTGCCGGGCATGGAGATGTCCATCAGAAGAATATCCGGCCGCAATGTCTCGGCGATACGGATCGCATCCGCGCTGGAGCTGCCTTCGGCGACGATCTCGAAGCCGTCGATCTCCGACAGGCTGCGGGTCACGCCCTCGCGGAACAGCGGATGATCGTCCACCACCGCCATCCGTATCATCCTCGTCATCTCGTTTCCTCGATGCTGGCCGTCATGCGCGCGATGGTGCCTTTCGCGGATGTGGCGATTTCAAATGTTCCGCCAAGACTTTCGATCCTTTCCCTGAGACCTGCAAGACCCAGGCTGGTGGGACGGATGCTACCGGGCTCGAAACCGGGCCCGCTGTCGGCCACCTCGATGACGAGCTGCCCGTCTTCCATCCGCTGCGCAACCCGTTGTCCCCGTCCGCCGCCGTGGCGGAATGCGTTGTTCAGGGTTTCCTGCACGAAGCGGTAGATGCAGATCTTGGTGGCGGGTGAAATCCGTTCCGGTGGGCCGGAAAGGGTGAGATCCACCTCGGATCCCGTGCGCTGCCGGTGCGCGGCAACGCTCTGCTGCAGAAGATCGGAAAGGCCCGCCGCCTCGATCTGCGGCAGGACCAGACCGCCGCAGATCGTGCGGATTTCCCGCATGGCTTCGTCGAGGCTCTGCTTGATCGCGTCGATTTCCCGTTCGCGCGTCGCTTCCGGCGTCGCGGCGCTTCGCAGCGCCGTGCTGTCGAGGCGGAGCGAGGCGTAGGCGACGAGCTGGGCCGGCCCGTCATGCAGGTCGGCGCCGATGCGGCGAAGATAACTCTCGTTGAAGGCCGTTGCGCGCTGCGAGGCGCGTTGCACCCTGCCGCGCAACATCTCGTTCTGCGCCAGGAGTTCGGACAGGTCGTCGACGCGCTGGCTGAGCGCATGGCGCTGCTGTTCGATGGTCCGGCTGCCACGCAGCACGATCACCGAGAGCAGCACGAAAAAGGCGAGCGTGAAGGCGGCGACGGCGAGCCAGGTGTGCAGGCGTGCGCGCCACAGGCTCTGCTGGAAATCGTCGGCGACCTCGTGGAATTCGGAAACGGCGACGACCTCGCCCGACCAGGGTTGCAGGACCGGATTGTAGATCTTCAGCACCGGCCGGTCGCTTGCGTCCGATGTCTCGAACCGGGCCATCATCTGACTGGAAAAGGCGGTTTGCAGGGCCTCGTCAAGGGTGCGCCGGGTTCCGGTCACGGAGGGGTCATCGGCGTAGAGAACGGTTCCGTCCGCGCGCCACAGGCGGAAGAGGAGGAGGCGCTTGCCGAGGGCGCCCTGTCCCAGCGTTTCGTCGAGCGCCCGCGTCGTCGTGTCGTCCAGCACCTCGTTGCGCTGCATGTCCGGCAGGATCGGCGCGATGACGCTGTCGACATAAAGGGCGGTCGTGGCCGCGGCATTGCTGGTCACCACCTCTTCGATGCGACCGGAAAGAAAGGCCCCGATCGCCACCATGGCGCAGACCGAAACGATCCCGCCCATCGTCAGGAACTGCCTGGCGAGGGATTGGGAATTCCAGCGGGAAAGGACGTCTGAGGCGCGCACCGGAGGCTCTCGATCGATGCCGGCTGCGCGGCAACAAGGACGCGAAGGACGCTAGGGGAGCGGGGCCGCGCTGGCAAGTCGGTCCCGGCTCTATCCGCCGGGAAAGCATTGCCGGGGGACCTTTGATGCATGGTCCCCGGACTTAGGTCCTAACCCCGGCCGAAATGGTCGGGGGACGGTGTCACGGCCGCCGGGTGCCCACTATCGTTCCCCCAATCGGTTCGCTTCGCCGTTCGGGAAAGGCGAGCCATGCGCAAAAGCAAGGAGGCCCTCATGGCTATCAAGACAACCATCGCCCGGAGCATTCTGGCGCTGACGCTCGCAACCACACCGCTGGCCGCCGGCCTCACCGGCATGGCGGGCATTGCCCACGCGAAGGGCGGCAATGGCGGCGGCGGCGATCATGGCGGCGGCTCCGATCATGGCAAATCCTCGAGCGGTGCGGAGAAGGAGCGCGGCAACAGCCGCGAGAAATCCCATCGCGGCAAGTCCGGCGAAGCCCATGCAGCGAAGGCCGCGCGGACCGAGACCGGCAGCCGCCATGCGCCGGGACTGCGCTCCCTCGACCGCAATTTTCACGCCTATCTCAACTCGAACGATCCGCGCATGACGGCCATCGCCGCCTACGCAGTCGCCTATGCCGAGTTTGAAGCGGCGAACGGCGTCGATGTGGAGCCGACCGATCCGGCGCTCGGCGACGAAGCGCTGCGTGACGCGCTGGCCAGCTTCACCAAGGATGGTGTCGTGACGGACGCGATGGTCGACGAGGCCAAGTCCATTCTCGGCGTCGGCGACGAGGTCGGCAAGATCGATCAGATCCGCGAGACGCTTCCGGAAACGGACACGGAAACCGCCGAATAACACCGAAAAGGCAACCGCCGCGCAAGGCGGTTGCCCACCGGCGAGGGGGCTGCCGCAAGACATGGACACCAACGCGCACACCGCCGATCTGGTCGACTGGGCGATCAAGCACGGCCGTATCGGCTTTTCGCTCCAGACGGTCACCACGGTCGCCGATGCCGGTGAAACGCTCTATGCGGAATGCCTCGGCCGCATCGTTCTGCCGGGCGGGCTGGTCTTGACGGCCGAGGAGTTTGTCGAGGACCTGGAGACCAGCGGGCGCACCGCCGCCTATGACCGGCATATGCTGTCTCTGGCCGCCGAGTGGCTGGCGCATCATCCGGACGGCGTGCTGGGCTGCGATATCTCCGTGAGCAGCATTCTGGACGAACGCGACTGCGGACTGATGCTGGATCTGCTAACAGCGCAGCGGCCGTTTGCCGGCCGGCTCATTCTCGAACTGACGATAAACCGGCCGATCGGCACGCTCGCCATCGTCAAGACCTTCTGCCGCGAGGCGGCCGCCCTCGGCTACAGGATCGCGCTCGACCGTTTCGGTGTCGACCATTCGCCGGCCGAAACGCTTCTTGCCCACGCCTTCGATATCGTGAAGATCGATTCCGTCTTTCCGGTCGTTGCTCACGACCGGCCGTTCCGGCCGCTCTACCAACTGGTCGGCTTCGCCTTGGCCGCCGCGCCGCTCGTCGTCGTCGCCGGCGTCGAGACCTATGCGCAGCTCGATGTCGCCCATATGGCGGGTGCGACCCATGTCCAGGGCTTTCTCCTGTCGGAGCCGACGCTTGCACCCGTCTTCGGTTATGGCGCGTCGCTGTCGAGCGCCCCGCGGGGGCCGTTCGACGTCGTTCACTAGGCATTCCTGCCGAAGCGGAACCGCTTCGGCGTCGGGCAATGCGACGGAAAAGGCCGCGCGAATGCGCGGCCTCCCGAACCCTGTGCCTAGTGCTTCGGCGAAATGTCCCGCTTGAACCACTTGATGGCAAGGCGCGACAGGGTGCCGTCGGCGATGGCGGCGTTGATCGCGTCGTCGAACAGCGCCTTCAGTTCGGCATCGTCCTTGCGCAGGCCCACGGACTGGCCGCCGCCGAGCGGGCCGCCGGTGAACTCCGTGCCGGCGAAGGTCACCTGGTCGCCGCCGATCTTTTCGAGCGCCCGGTCGAGCGCGACGGGCGAGGCCATGACGCCGTCGACACGGCCGGCTTCAAGATCGAGATCGTGCTGCTCGGTCGTCTTGTATTCGCGGAATTCGACGGTCGGGAAGAGCTCTGCCATGATCTGGCCTGCGGTCGTCGAGCCCTGGGCGCCGATCACCATGCCCTCCATGAAGGGCAGCATCTCGGCCGCGGCCGCCTTTGCGCCGTCCTTGTCCTTGCCCATGTCGACCTGCTTGCCGAGCGGCATCTTGGCGAGCGGCGAATCCTTGCGCACGAGGAAGGCGGCCGAGCCGGTGCCGTAGTTGCGCGAGAAGGCGATGACCTTTTCCCGCTCCTCGGTCTGCAGCATGCCGGCGACGATGGCGTCAAACTTGCCGGCATTGAGCGCCGGGATCAGGCCGTCCCAATCCTGCACGATGATGTCGCACTTGACCTTCATGCGCGGGCAGATGTCCTCGAGCATGTCGATCTCGTAGCCGGCGAGCTTGCCGCCGGCCTCCGTGAAGTTCCACGGCGCATAGGCGCCTTCCGTCGCCACCGTGATGGTGCGCGTCGGTTCCTGCGCGAAGGCCGCGGATGCACCGAGTGCGATACCGAGCGCGGCGATGACTGTTTTACCGATTTTATTCAACATGTTGGCTACTCCTCCTTGCCGATGTTTGAATGGCTGATTTTCGAACGGGCCGATTTCGAATGGACTTGTTTCAGGTGGCGACAAGCGCGCCGTTCCTGGCGACGGCGATGCCCTTGCGGTAGACCGCGCGGCGTACGGGACGGGATGCGACGGCGTCGGCCCGTGTTTCGGCGGGCACCAGAATGAAGGTGGCGGTGCAGCCGGGCTCCAGTCCGTAGTCTTCGAGCGCCATGGTGTTGGCGCCACCATAGGTGCACAGGTCGAGCGCCAGCTCGATGTGCACGTCGTTGATGAAGTCGTTGCGCTGCGAGATGATGGCGGCGCGGTCGAGCATGTCGGCATTGCCGAAGGGCTGCCACGTGTCGCGCACGCCATCGCTGCCCGAGCAGATCCTCACGCCCATTTCGCTGAGGTCCAGCACCGGCGGGCGCGGGCTTGCCGCGCCACCCTTGGTCATCAGGTGCACGCCGGCGTCCGCCATCATGCCGGCGAGCCGCGCCAGCGGCTTGTCGGCCAGCATGCCGAGGCAGAAGCCGTGGCTGACCGTGACGCGATCCGCCATGCCGAGCGCCCTGGTGCGTTCCACGATGAGTTCGATGGCGAAGACGCCGAGCGCGTCGGGCTCGTGCAGGTGAATGTCGACCGGCTTGCCGTAGCGTTCGGCCATGGCGAAGACGGTGTCGAGATGGCCCTTGGGGTCGCGGTCGACGCCCGACGGGTCAAGGCCGCCCACCACGTCGGCGCCTTCACGCATCGCCCTGTCCATCAGCTCGACCGTGCCGGGGCGGATCAGCATGCCGCTCTGGGGAAAGGCGACGATCTCGATATCGACGATATCGCGGTAGCGTTCACGCGAGGCGAGCACGCCTTGGAGGCCGGCGAGGCCGTATTCCGTGTCGATATCGACATGGGTGCGAATATGGCATGTGCCGTTGGCGACGGAGCGCTCGATCTGCACGGCCGACTGGCGTGCGGGGTCGATGCCGAGTTCGCGCTTCATAAGGCGCTCGTTCTCGATGAGATCGATCAGCTCGAGACCGACATCGTTGCGGTACCAGGGCATGCCGAGCAGCGTCTTGTCGAGATGGGTATGAGCGTCGACGAGGCCGGGGAGCATGAGAAGGCCTTCGCCGTCGACGACGGACAAACCCGCCGCGGCAGGCTGCGAACCATGCGGAAGAATTTCGGCGATCCGCCCGCCGCGGATCACCACGTCGCTGGCCGCCGCTCCGTTGGGGCGCACATTGGTGAGAACAAAATCTGTCGACATCGGGTTTCTCCAGGAATCGGGATTTCAGCCGAAACGGCTCATGGCGTAGGGCGCGGGATCGGCGAAGGGCGTTTCGCCGGTCATCATTTCGGCGAGCAGCCGGCCCGTGGCCGGGCCGAGCGTCAGGCCGTGGTGGTTGTGGCCGAAGGCGAACCAAAGACCCTTGTGGCGCGGCGCCGGACCGATGATCGGCCGCATGTCCGGCAGGCAGGGCCGCGCGCCCATCCATGGCGTCTGCTCGACGCGCCGGCCGAGCGGGAAGATCGCGCGGGCATGGGGTTCCGTCTGGTCCACCTGCACGGGGCTTGCCGCATCGTCGCGGGCGGCGAATTCGATACCGGTCGTCAGGCGGATGCCGCGTGTCATGGGGGCGAGCAGATAGCCGCGCTCCACATCGACGACGGGATGGTTGAGCACGGCGTCGCCGGCCGGCTCGATGTGAACATGGTAGCCGCGCTTGACGGCAAGCGGGATGCGGTAGCCGAGCGGCTTGTAGATCGTGTCCGACCACGGCCCGAGGGCCACCACCGCCTCGCCGGCGGTGATGCGGCGACCATCCGCAAGGAGGCTCCAGCGGCCCGCCTGCGCTTCAAGGCCTGCCGCATCGCCGCGACCGATCGTGCCGCCCCGGCGCGCGAAGAGCGCGGCATAGTCCGCCACCAGCCCGCCTGGATCGGCAACGGTGGCGGGATCGAGCCAATGCACGGCCCCGGCAAAATGGCCGGTCAGATGCGGCTCGCGGGCGGAAAGCTCCTGCGGTCCGAGCAGGTCGTAGCGGATGCCGAACGCGTCCAGCGCGCGGGCGGCCTGCTTGGCGGCGGCAAAGGCCTTTTCGCTCCGGTAGGCTTCCACCCAGCCGGTCCGGCGCGCCCGGTGCGGAACGCCCGCTTCGCTCATCAGCGCCGTATGTTCGGTGACCGAACGCTCGATGAGCGGCAGCATGTCCGCGGCGGCGCGACGCAGCCGTCGGCTGGAGGATTCCAGCCAGAAGCGGGCCAGCCACGGCAGGACTTTCGGCAGGAAGGTCCAATGGAAACGCACGTCGGCGGAGCGGTTCGTCGCATATTTCAGCAGCGTCGCGATTTCCCGCGGAAAGCCGTAGGGAATGACGCTTGCCCGTTCGATCAGCCCGGCATTGCCATAGCTCGTTTCCTCGCCCGGTGCGCGGCGGTCGATCAGCACCACGGATTTGCCCCGCTTCTGCAGGTGCAACGCCACCGAAACGCCGATGATGCCGGCGCCGAGTACCAGCACATCCGCGTCGGATTGCTGGTTTTCCAAGGGGGGAGTGGTCCGGGTGATTGAGACATGATGACAGTTTTCTGACTTTATTTTGCGTTGTGTTAATTATATAACATTACGAAAGGGCTTCCCGCCCGGTTGGCGGGCGGACGAAAGGCGACGGGCAAACCATGCGGAACGGCAACTGGGTGGATGAAAGTTCGGTGCGGCAACGACTTGCCGTGGCCTCGACGGAGGCGACGGCCTCCGGCAAGGCGCTGGCGAATTTCATGCTGGCCCATATCGGCGACCTGCCCTTCGAGACCGCGCGCAGCCTCGCCGAGAAGGTGGGCGTCAGCGAATTGACGGTCGGCCGTTTCTGCCGGTCGATCGGCTACGATGGGTTCAAGGACCTCAAGGACCGGCTGAAGGACGACATCAGCGACAGCCCCTGGCTGCTCGGCGCCCGGCTGAAGGACCTGCAGCAGAAGAGCGCCACCGACACGGCGCTGGCGCGCAGTCTCGAACTTGCCGTCGCCTCGGTCGTGCGCGTCTACGAATATGCCGAGACGGAGGCCTGGGATCGGGCGGCGCGGCGCATCGCCGGTGCGGACCGCGTCTTCGTGGCCGGTTTCCAGACCGAGCGCGGACTTGCCGAGGCCTTCGCCCATATGCTGCGTTACCTGCGGGACGAGGTGACGGTGGTTGACGTCGGCGGCGGCAATTTCGCCGAAGTGCTCCTGACCGATCCGGCCGGCTGCGCGCTTGTGCTGATCGACGCGCGGCGCTACTCGCACCAGTCCAAGCTGCTTGCCGCCATGGCGTCCGAGCGGGGCATGCCCGTCACCATCGTCACCGACCTCTATTGCGACTGGGCGGCGAGCCATGGCGACGAGGTCTTTGCCGTGCCGACGGACCTCAACCTCTTCTGGGATGCGACCTCCGGCATGTGGACGCTGCTTCAGCTTCTTCTCAACAGCGTCTTCGCCCATTGCGGCCCGTCCGTCGAGGCGCGGCTGAACGATGTCGCCGGCCTCTACGAGCGCTTCGTGGGCTATAGCCGCAGTCTGAAGTAGCGTCCTCATCCGCCTGTCTCAACCGTGCGAGGAGATGAACTTGCGGAAGCGCTCGGAGCGCGGCGCGGTGAAGACGTCCGCCGGCGCACCGTCTTCCTCGATCTGGCCCTTGTGCAGGAAGATGACGCGGTTGGAGACGTCGCGGGCGAAGGCCATTTCATGGGTCACGACCAGCATGGTGCGGCCCTCGTCGGCCAGCGCCCGCATGACGCGCAGCACCTCGCCCACCAGTTCCGGGTCGAGCGCCGAGGTCGGTTCGTCGAAGAGCATGACCTTCGGTTTCATGGCCAGTGCACGGGCGGTGGCGGCGCGCTGCTGCTGGCCGCCGGAAAGATGCGTCGGATAGAAGTCGCGCTTGTCGGCGATGCCGACCTTGGCGAGCAGATCGAGCGCCTCCTCGCGGCATTCCGCCTTCGGCCGTTTCTGCACGTAAACTGGGGCTTCCATGACGTTTTCGAGGATCGTCATGTGGGACCAGAGATTGAAGCTCTGGAACACCATGGCGACATTCGTGCACAGGCGGCTGAGCTGCCTGACATCCGCGGGCTGGCGGCCATGGCGGCCGTTCTTCAGGCGGATCGCCTCGCCCTCGATGTGGATCTCGCCGTCGGTCGGCACTTCCAGCATGTTGATGCAGCGAAGCATGGTCGACTTGCCGGAGCCCGAGGACCCGAGCACGGAAATGACCTCGCCCTCCTGCGCGTCGAAGGAAATGCCCTTCAGCACCTCCAGGGCGCCAAAACTCTTGCGCAGATTGCGGACGGAAACGGCAGGCGTGGTGGCGGCGGTCTCAGGCATGTTGCAGCGCAGCTCCGGGAGAGGCGGGTGTCGGGATGGGGCGAAGGTGCGGCGACAGCCGCCATTCGATGAACGCCACGAGGCGGGTGATGGCGAAGTTCAGCGCGAGATAGATGAGGCCCGCCACGATGAAGACTTCCAGGGCCCGATAGGACTGGGAGATCAGCTTGGCGGCAAGGCCGGTGACCTCCAGCATGGTGATGACGGAGGCGAGCGAGGTCGCCTTGATCATCAGGATGATCTCGCTGGCATAGGCGGGCAGGGCCTGGCGCAGGGCGATCGGGAAGATGATGCGGCGATAGAGCAACAGACCCCACATGCCGCTCGCCCGTGCCGCCTCGACCTGCTGGTGCGGCACGGCCTGCAGGCCGCCGCGCAGGATCTCGCTGGCATAGGCGGCGGTGTTGAGGCTGAGCGCGAAGATGGCGCACCAGTAGGGCTCGCGGAAGAAGCTCCAGAGGCCCCAGGCCTGCAGGGTCGGCCGGAACTGGCCGAGGCCGTAATAGATGACGAACATCTGCACGAGCAGCGGCGTGCCCCGGAAGACAAAGACGTAGAACTGCGCGGTCCAGCCGAGCGGACGGACGGGCGACAGGCGCATCAGTGTCAGCAAGACCGCCAGGATGCCGCCCAGAGCCGTGGAAACGAGGGCCAGATTGAGCGTGAGCGGCACGCCGGACAGAAGCTGCAGGAAGGTTTCGGAGAGAAAGGCGATGTCCATCATGCTCTCCTGACGCCGCGCAGCGAGCGGGCTTCGGCCTGGCGGAAGAGATAGGAGGATGCGGCCGTGATCACGAGATAGAGCAGGGCGGCGGTGATGTAGAAGTCGAAGGGTCGGCTGGTGGAGCCGGCGGCGATCTGCGACTGGCGCAGCAGTTCGACGAGGCCGGTGACGGAGATGAGCGCCGATTCCTTCAGGACGAGCTGCCAGGTGTTGCCGAGGCCGGGAATGGCGTAGCGCAGCACCTGCGGGGCGATGATGCGGCGGAAGCGCAGCCACGTGCCCATGCCGACGGAACGCGCCGCTTCGAGTTCGCCGCGGCTGATCGTATTGAAGGCGCCGCGAAAGACCTCCGCCTGATAGGCGCCGGAGACGACGCCGATGGCGAGCACGCCCGTGATGAAGGCCGGCATGCCGACGAAGCCCTTTGCCCCGAAGAGGCGGGCGACCGCGCCAAGCGCCGCGCTGCCGCCGAAATAGAAGAGGTAGATGACGAGAAGGTCGGGAATGCCGCGCAATACGGTCGTGTAGCCGTCGCCGAAGGCGCGAAGGGCCCGGCTGCGCGAGAGCTTCGCGGCGGTGATGCCGGCGCCGATGATCGACCCGGCCGCAAAGCCGCCGGTCGCCACCGCGAGCGTCATGCCCGTCGCCGCGAGCAGCGCAGCGCCCCAGCCTTCAGGGCCAAAACCGACGAGATCCAGGAAGGGTGCATCCTGCATCAGAGCGCTCCCTCGGGCGCAGGCACGCCCTCGCCGTCGGGGGCGAAACGCCACCGTTTGTCCGTCATCGATGTTCCTCCGTAAGCCCGCGCTCCTCAGGCGGGTGCGCCCATGGAAGGGCGTTGTCAGTTTTATAACTGTATACAATTATTCTGTCAATTAGCTGACAATATGGCTGTGTTGATTTCTGAAAACGCGCATTTTGACAGAAAAATCCCGTGCAACTCTTCGGTTTGCGCGGGATGGGACGGCTTACTTAAAGATGGCTTCCGCCTGTTGTATGCAACTTTGGCGGCGCGCGCGTCAGTCCACCCGTCCGCTGTAGCGCAGCAATGCAGGCACCCGAAGCGCCAGCAGAATGAGGCAGGCCGCCAGCGCGGTCCCGTTGATCAGTGCGACATGGACGATGCCGATGGCCTCGGCCGCCAGGCCGACGAGGAGGCTCGCCAGCGGCATCACGCCGATGGTCAGCTCCTGGATGCCCATGATGCGGCCCTGCACATGCGGCTCCGTCATCATCAGCAGCAATGTCGTCTGGAGGATGCCGAAGGGCGAGGCGGCAAGGCCGATGAGGGCCATGAGCGTGAAGGAGAGCGGAACGGAGGAGGAGAGCGCGAAAAGTGCCCAGAGGGCGCCCCAGGTTGCGGTGCCGAGCACGAAGAGCCCGCCCTTGAATCGGAAGTCGCCGAGGCTGGCGATCAGCAGCGAGCCGGTCAGGCCACCGGCGCCCGCACAGGCGAGTAGCCAGCCGAGCCCTTGCGGCGACAGTCCGAGATGCTCCTTGGCGATGACGGGCATGAAGCCATGATAGACCGGCCAGAGGAAGATGTTGGCGGCGAAGGTGATGCCGAGCACGCAGGTGAGCAGTCGGTTCGACCGGATGGTCCGGAAGCCGGTCGCGAGGAGCGCGCCGAGGCTTTCCTTGTGGGTATCCCGGCTGTTGCGGACGGAGCGCAGCGGCCAGAGCGCCAGGAAGGAGACCAGATACCACAGGGCCGAAATGGCGAGCGCCGCGGCCGCGCCGAAGGCCGCGATCATGGCGCCGCCAAGCGCCGGGCCGATCACCTGCGTCATGCTGAAGACGATGGAGTTGAGCGCGTTGGCATTGCTGAGGCTCTTGCGGCCGACAAGTTCGGCGACCAGCGAGAAGCGCGCCGGCTGTGAGGGCGATTGCGCAAGGCCGATGCAGAAGCCGCCGAAGACGAGGCCCCAGAAGGATATGCGGTCGAGCGCGACGAGGAGCGCCACGGTGGAAATGGCGCAAAAGGCCCAGCCGGAGGCGAAGAGCAGCAGTTTCGGCCGGTCGAAGCGGTCCGAAACCACGCCCGCGATCGGCCCCAGCATCATCGGCAGGAGCCGCGCCGCCGTAAAGATGGCGACGGAAAACTCCGAATGGGTGATCTCGAAAACCAGCCAGCCGAGCACGAGCGTCTGCGTCCAGACGCCGGCGAAGAAGAAGAGGTTCGAAAGCCACAGCAGCCGGTAGCGCGGGTAGAGGATGAGCGATGCGGCGACCCGCCCGACAAGTCCGCCGGACGCGCGCGGCCCTTCGCCGGGCTCGCCGGGAACGGGTTTCGACAAAGTGGCGGTCTCGGGATGCGGCATGGCAGGGCTTTCCGGGCGTGGCTGCGCGATCGCCGCCAGGGCGCGGGCATCCTTCCCTTCGTCTCGATGGGGCGGCGGAGCGGGCAGTGTTGCCGGAAGGCCGGATGCGGCCTCGCCGGATCGGCGGCTGATGCTTCCTGTATACGGATCGTCGGGTGAATTCCGAAATTAAATATCGGGATGTCTTTCATTGAAATATCGAATGATTGGTGGATGACAATCATCGTCGGGATTTCTCCTGTCGTGTTTCGCGATGTGGTGAAAGCGTATTGCAAAATGAAACGATGTTTTGTAAATCAAAACGCGAGGAGATCGTTTCATGGACCGTCTGCATTGCCGCATCGGCGCGCTGGAGCTGAAAAATCCGCTGATTGCCGCGGCCGGGGAGCACATGATCGACGCTTCCGGCGTCGAGCGGGCCATCCGGGCGGGCGCCGGTGCCGTCGTCGTCAAGTCGACCAACGAGTCGCAGGCGGCCAAGGATCAGTTGCTGCGGGCCGAATACATGGCCTTCGGGCCGGACTGGCGGCCGGCTGCCTGGGGTCCCGATGCGCCGGCGGATGTAACGCTGGCCAGCCGTTCGGGTCTGGCCCCGCAAGCCTTCGATCAATGGCTTTCCCAGGCGGTCGCGCTCGACAAGGTCGCGCGTCAGCACGATTGCCTGCTGGTTGCGAGCCTCATTCTCGCCGATCTCGATCAGGCGGAAAGGCTTGCCCGGCAGGTCGAGCAGGCGGGCCTGCGCGCGCTCGAATTCAATATCGGCACGCCCTATGCGAGCCAGGCCGCCAAGGGGGCAGTTTCGACGGAGCTTTTGCCGGAGCGCGTGCGGATGATCGTCTCGCGCATCCGCGCCACGGTCTCCCTGCCGCTCGCCATCAAGCTGACGGGGCAGAGCGAGCGGGTGCCCGAGCTTGCCGAGGCGGCCTTCGACAGCGGCGCGAACAGCGTCGTCATGGCTGGCCGATTGCTCGGATTCGTTCCGGATGTCGAAACGCTCGATCCGTTTCTCGGAACGAGCCTTGCCGTCGGCGGCTACTGGAACCTGCCGTTGACCTGCCAGTGGCTGGCGCTGACGCGCGCCCGGCTTGGCCGCGATGCGCCGCTCGTCGGCATCAATGGCGCACAGAGCGGACTGGATATCGCCCGCATGCTTCTGTCCGGCGCCTCGGCGGTGGGCATGGCCTCGGCCGTGATGATGCGCGGCTATGCGGCAATCACCGAGAGCCTTGCCGATCTCGACCGCTGGCTCGCCGAAAAAGACCTGACCGCCATCGAGGCGATCGGCATCAGCGCGGACCGCCGCAAGAGTTTTGCCGAGATACCGCTGATCGGCGAGCACTGGCGCAAGTTTATCCCGGCCTGAGACGCCGGCAGGAGGAGAAGATGAGCGAAACCGTTGACGCCAAGCGCGAGGCAGAGATTTCCGAACTGATGCAGGGGGCGGTGGACCTTCATGTCCACAGCGGCCCCTCGCTGATGCCGCGCATCGTGGACCACATCGAGGTGGTGGCGCAGGCGGCCGAGGCCGGCATGGCGAAGGTCCTGCTGAAGGACCACTACTACCCGACCATGCCCATCGCCCATCTCATCAACAAGCACTATCCGAGCCAGGTGAAGACGCTGGGCGCCATCGTGCTCAACAACCCGCTCGGCGGGCTCAATCCGAGCGCGGTCGACTATGCGCTGAAGCAAGGCGCGCGCATCGTCTGGATGGCGACCGCCCATGCGCAGAACCATCTCGACCACGACAAGAAGGACGCGGACTTCAAGAACAAGTTCCCCGTCAACAGCAAGAAGACCGTGGCGCCCGTCGGCTGCCGGCTGGTCGACGACAAGGGCGTGGTGCTGGACGAGGTGAAGCTGATCCTCGACCTGGTGGCGCAGGCCGATGCGGCGGTCTCCGGTGGCCATCACCATATCGACGAGCTCTGGCCGTTCTACGAGGAGGCCAAGGCCCGCGGCGTCACGCGGCTCTTCCTCAACCACCCGACCTATGTCAACGACGGCTCCTTCGAGGACGTCGCGCAGCTCGCCCGCATGGGTGTGAAGATCGAGCATTCGATCTGCATGTTCGTGCCGTCCACCTTCTACCTCTTCGACCACGATCATCTGAGGAAGGTCATCGCCGCCGCCGGCGTCGACAACACCTTCTTCGGTTCCGATCTCGGGCAGAAGAACAACCCGACGCCCGTCGAGGGCTTCCGCCAGATGATCGGCCTGCTGCTCGATCTCGGTTACGCCAAGGCGGATATCCGCAAGATGGTCGCCACCAACGCCGCCGAGTTCATCGGGGACGCGGGATGAGCGACGCGTCCTTCACGGCGCGCGTGCGGCGGGGCGATGTGCTGGTCGGCACGTTCCTCAAGACGCCGGCCTTCCATTCCGTCGAAATCCTCTCCCGCGCCGGACTGGATTTCGCCGTCGCGGACGGCGAGCATGCGCCCGTCACCGTGGCCGATATCGACCGCATGGTCGCCTGCTCGGGCGGCTGGCCGGTGCTGGTGCGCGTGGCGCGCAACGATGCCTCGGCCATCGCGTCCGTGCTGGATCTCGGCGCGCGCGGCGTGGTCGTGCCGCATGTGCGCGGACCGGAAGATGCGCTTGCCGTGCTGGAGGCTGCCGATTTCCACCGCGGCCGCCGGGGCTTCTCGCCCTCGGTGCGCGCGGGCGGCTATGGCACCGACGTGCCCGCGGCCTACCGCGAGCGTGCAGATGGTGAGCGGGTGATCGCGGTGCAGATCGAGGATGCGGAGGCGGTCGAACGCATCGACGCCATCGCCGCGATGGAGGGCGTCGACGTGCTCTTCATCGGCCCGGCCGACCTTGCCCTGTCGCTCGGCTGCAAGCCGGACGATCCGCGTCTTGCCCATGCCATCGAGGCCGTTGCCGAGGCCGGGCGCCGGCACGGCCGAACGGTCGGCATCTATGTCGGCGCGCCAGAGGCCATCGCGGCCTATCGGCGGCTCGGCATCACTTTCTTCATCTGCGGCTCGGACCAGAGCTTTCTCCTCGCCGAGGCCCGGCGGGTGAAGCGTCTGGCGGATGCCGCCTCACACGAATGACGGAGGCAGACATGAACATCCATACGGTCGATTGGGAAGCCATGGACTGGACGCCGGTGCGTCCGGGCATCGAGCGCAAGGCCTTTTCCGGCGACGGCGCGACGCTGGCGCTGCACCGGCTCTGGCCGGGCCACGAGACACGGCCGCATTCCCACCCCAACGAGCAGATCGTCTACATCCTTTCCGGCCTCGTCGATTTCCACATCGGCGACGACGTGGTGCGGCTGGGGCCGGGCGGTCTCGCCAAGATTCCGGGCGGCGTCACGCATTATGTCGAGGTGGTCGGCGACGAGCCGGCCTTCAACCTCGATGTCTTCACCCCCGCCCGTCCCGAATATGCCTGAGAGGATCAGCCCATGACCGCATCCCTGTTCATCGACGGCGCCTGGACCGCCGGCAGCGGCACGCGCCGCGGCAAAGTCGTCAATCCCGCGACCGGCCAGGACATCGGTGACGTCGCCTTCGCCGAGGTCGCCGATCTCGACCGGGCGCTTGCCGCCGCCGAGCGCAGCTTCGCCGCCTGGAGGCGCACCACCGCCTTCGAACGCTACCAGATCCTCGCCAAGGCCGCGGGCCTCGTGCGCGAGCGCGCCGAGACCATCGCCGCCGCCATTACCCGCGAGCAGGGCAAGCCGCTTGCCGAGGCGCGCATGGAAGCGGGCGCGACCGCCGATTTCATCGACTGGTATGCACAGGAAGGCCGCCGCGCCTATGGCCGCGTCATTCCCTCGCGCATTCCCGGCGCGCGGCAGATGACCGTCGCCGAACCCGTAGGCCCCGTTGCCGCCTTCAGCCCGTGGAACTTCCCCTGCGGGCAGCTGGTGCGCAAGATCGCGGCGGCACTCGCCGCCGGCTGCACCATCATCGCCAAGGCGCCGGAGGAAACGCCGACCTGCGCCATCGAACTCGTCAAATGTTTCGCTGAGGCGGGCGTGCCGGCGGGCGTCGTCAATCTCGTCTTCGGCGTGCCGGCGGAGATTTCCGGCCATCTCATTCCGTCCCCGGTCATCCGCAAGATTTCCTTTACCGGCTCGGTCGCGGTCGGGCGGCAGCTTGCGGCGATGGCGGGCCAGCACCTCAAGCGCACGACCATGGAGCTTGGCGGCCATGCGCCGTTCATCGTCTGCGGCGACGTCGATGTGGCGGCCGTAGCGACGCTCGGGGCCGGCACGAAATTCCGTAATGCGGGCCAGATCTGCACCTCGCCGACGCGTTATCTCGTCGACAGCGCGGTGCATGAAAACTTCCTCGAACGCTTCACGACCATTGCCGAAGGCCTCGTTGTCGGCGACGGCGCGGCGGCGGGCACGCAAATGGGGCCACTCGCCCATGCACGGCGCATCGATGCCATCGACGGATTGGTGCGCGATGCGGTGGAAAAGGGGGCGAGGCTCGTCACCGGCGGTCGGCGCATCGGCAATCAGGGCAATTTCTATGCGCCGACGGTGCTGGCCGACGTGCCGCTGGCCGCGCGGGTGATGAGCGAGGAACCCTTCGGGCCGCTCGCCATCGTCAATCGCTTCGACGGGCTGGATGCGGCGATCGCGGAGGCGAACCGTCTCCCGGTCGGCCTCGGCGCCTATGCCTTCACCCGTTCCAGCGCGAATGCGGCCCGCCTTGCCGACGAGGTCGAGTCCGGCATGGTCTCGATCAACCATTTCGGCCTTGCTGCGTCCGAAACGCCCTTCGGCGGTGTCAAGGACAGCGGCCACGGTAGCGAAGGCGGCAGCGAAGGGCTGGAAGCCTATCTCGCGCACAAGTTCGTCAGCCAGATCGGCGCCTAGCGAAAGGGGCGGGGTGGGTCATGGAGTTCCGGCATCTCGTTACCGACCCCGTCGCCATCGCCTCGCTTGAGGGCGGCGAACCGGACTTCGCAGCCCGGCTCACGGAGGCGACCGGCTGCGTCGCCGACCGGGCGGCGATGACGATAGACTTGGTCATCGCCGGGCGCGAGCACCGCTTCGCTTTTCCGCGTGCGGCGGAATTCGAAGCGGCGCTCGCCACCGTCCGGCGGGCCGGCGTGCCGCTCGCCGGACACCGGGCGCTGGTCGGCAGTGCCTGGCTCACCGTGCTGGTCGGCCTCGTCCTCATCCTCGTCCTCTGGCTGCTGCAGGGAGTGATCCTGTGAGACGCGTTTCCATCCACATTCCGGGGTTCCGGCACAAGAACCCCATCCCCAATGCCGCGCGGATCGGCAATCTCGTGATGTCGGGCATCATCAACGGCGTCGATCCCGAGACCGGCGAGGTCGCCGAGGGCATGGAGGCGCAGTGCCGTTTCCTGTTCGCGCATGTGCGCAGCATCGTGGAAGCGGCCGGCGGCACGACGGACGATATTCTGAAAATCAACGTCTGGATGCGCGACCGGTCGCGGCGCGAGGCGCTGAACCGGGAATGGCTGGCGATGTTCCCGGACGAGGCGAGCCGCCCGGCACGCCATAGCCTTCAGGCCGACCTTGAGGGACGGCTGGAAATCCAGTGCGATTTCGTCGCTGTTCTGCCCGAGAAGGAAACTGCGCCATGAGCGAGTATTTCCCCTTCGATCCCGCTCCGCACGGCCCCGCCTTCGCGGTGCCGGCCGGGGCGACGGATTGCCAGTTTCACGTCTTCGGCCCGCCGGAGACCTATCCCGTACGGCCGGGCGCGGCCTACCAGATGCCGCAGGCGACTATTGCCGAAGCGCTGCGCATGCACGCGGTCCTCGGCATTGCGCGCGGCGTCATCGTGCAGGCGACCACCTACGGCACGGACAACAGCGCGATGCTGGATGCGCTTGCCATTGCCGGCCCAAACTATCGCGGCTGCACCATCGGCGCGTCGCTTCTCGACCTCGACGACCGGGCCATCGGCTTGCTAGATGCGGCGGGGGTGCGCGGCGCGCGGTTCAATTTCCTCGGCGCGGTCAACCTGTTGCCCGACGAGGCGGCCTTCGCGCGCGCCGTCGCGCGGGCGAAGGAGCTTGGCTGGTACATCAAGATCCAGCCGGGGCAGGCGGGCATTCTCGACAGCGTTTCGCTCTATGAGAAGCTCGATCTGCCCGTCGTCATCGACCATATGGGCCGGCCGGATATCCGCGAGGGTCTGGACGGCCCGACCGTGGCGAAGGTCTGCGACCTCCTCCGGCGCGGCAATGTCTGGGTGCTGCTGTCCAACGGACACAAGATTTCGGCGGAAGGACCGCCCTGGGCCGATGCGGCGGGGATTGCCCGCACCTATATCTCTGCCGCGCCCGACCGCGTGCTCTGGGCAAGCGACTGGCCGCATCCCCTGTCGAAGACCCCGCCGCCCAATGACGGCGACCTTCTCGACCTGCTCAACCGCTACTGCGATGGCGACAAGGCCCTGCTGCGCACGATCCTCAGCGACAATCCCGCCACCCTCTTTGGTTTTCCAGCCTGGAGCGTGTCAGGTTCAGATTGAACCAGACATGCTCTGAATTCTTTTGTTTTCGTTTGTCTTTTCGGGAAAACCGGTTCCCACTTTTCCCTGACAAACTCTAGCGGTTGCCGATCGCCATCTTGTCGTAGCCGAGGTTCCAGGAGATGCGCAGGCTCGCCTTCAGGAGCGCCTGTACCTGGGCCTCGTCGGGCATCGCCTTGATGTTCTGGATGGAACCGACGATGGCGATGGTGCCGGCAAGGTCGCCGGTGCCGTCGAGCACCGGAGCGGCCACTGCATTGATGCCGAAGGTCTCTTCGTTGGCGGCTGTGATATAGCCCTGCCGACGGGCGCGTTCGATATCGGCCTCCAGCGCCGCGGGATCCGTCAGCGTCTGATCGGTAAGCGCCGTAAGCGGCTTGCGCAGAATCTGCTGGAGCAGCGGCTTGCGGCTGAAGGCAAGCGCGATCTTGCCCTGCGCCGTGCCATGCAGCACCAGTTCGCTGCCCTGCCGCACGCCGATCTCGAGGTTCGACTTGCCGAACACGGTCTTCATCACCACGAGGCTCGTGCCGCGCAGCGCCGAGACCACCACGGTTTCGCCGATCTCGTCGCGCAGCGTCGAGATCGCCTCGGTGGAGGCGGAGAGCAGTTCGATGCGCGCGGCGGCGACCTGCCCGATGAAATAGGAACGCATGCCGAGCTTGTAGCGGGAAGAGACGGGGTTCTGATCCACATAACCGCGTTCCGCCAGCGTCTGCAAATGGCGGAAGACCGTGCCCTTCGTGGTGCCGAGCAGGACGGCCAGTTCGCTGACGCCGATCTCGTCCGGCGCCGCCGCCACGGCCTCCAGCACATCGAACGCCATCTGAACGGATTTCACACCCCCGTCCGAGCGCATCTTTTCATTCATCGCGTGTTTCCCCGTTCGTTGATGCGTTCCGCCTGCATTCCGTTTCCAAGAGCTAACGCCCCGATGGCCGGTGCACAAGTCCGCTTCGCATTTGTACAAAATTTGTCTTGTAATGCAAAACGCAATTTTGTAATGAGAAACGATAGACGGGAGGGCCTGTGATGAATCAGATTATTCCAAACTCCGCTTCGGGTCGCGATATCAAATTCCACGCCCATCCTCAGACCAATTTTCGCCTGCATGAGCAGGTGGGGCCGGCCATCGTCGATTCGGGTGACGGTGTTCGCATAAGCGATACGGACGGGCAGCAGCTCATCGACGGCATGGCAGGCCTGTGGTGCGCCTCGCTCGGCTATTCCGAGCGTCGTCTCGTCGAGGTCGCCCATGCCCAGATGCTCAAGCTGCCCTATATCCAGACCTTCGCCCATCGCACCAGCGAGCCGGTGATCGATCTTGCCGAGGCGCTGATCGCCCGTGCCCCGTCGCCGATGTCCAAGGCGCTGTTCCAGGCGTCCGGCTCGGAGGCGGTCGATACGGCAATCAAGCTTTCCTGGTTCTACCACGCGGCCATCGGCAAGCCGGAAAAGCGCAAGATCATCGGCCGTCAGCGCGCCTATCACGGCACGACCATCGCCTCGGCCAGCCTCACGGGCCTGCCCAACATGCACAATGGCTGGGGCCTGCCGCTGCCGGGCTTCCTGCATGTCTCCTGCCCGGACACCTATCGCGGCATGCTGGCGGACGAGACCGAGGAGGCCTATTCGGCCCGCCTCGGCGAGGAGCTGGAGGCGCTGATCCTGCGCGAGGGGCCGGAGACGATCTCCGCTTTCTTCGCCGAGCCCGTCATGGGCACGGGCGGCGTCGTGGTGCCGCCGCGCGGCTATTTCGATCATGTCCAGCGCATCCTGCGCAAATACGAGATCCTGTTCGTCGCCGACGAGGTGATCTGCGGCTTCGGACGTACGGGCGCCTATTGGGGCTCGCAGCTCTATGGGCTGGAACCGGACATGCTGACCTGCGCCAAGGGTCTGTCCTCGGCCTATTTCCCCATCTCTGCGCTGATGATGACCGACCGCGTCTATCAGGCGGTCGCCGATTTCACCGCGCAACTCGGCGGCTTCGGCCACGGCTACACCTATGGCGGCCATCCGGTGGGCGCTGCCGTCGCGAACGAGACGCTGAAAATCTACGACGAGATCGACATCTGCGGCCAGGTGCGCGCCAAGGCGCCGATCCTGCAGGACGGGCTTCGTGCTCTCGCCGGCTCCTCCATCGTCGGCGACGTGCGCGGCATCGGCCTGATGGCCGCCGTTGAATTCGTCGAGGACAAGGCGGAAAAGCGGCCCTTCGCGCCGGCCGCCGGCATCGGGGCGAAGGTCGCCGACGCCGTGAAGGCGCGCGGCGTGCTGCTGCGGGCGCTGGGGCCGACCCTGGTCTTCTCGCCGCCGCTCGTCGCCGCGCCCGGTGACATCGAGGCCATCGTCGCTGCCGTCAAGGGTGGCATCGAAGAGGTAGAGGGGCAGCTCGGCCGATGACGAGCCCGGAGCGCCAGACGGGAGAGGGGGCTCCCATCGTTTCCTTCCGGTCCGTCACCAAGCGGTACGACGGCAAGACGACCGTGGTCGACGGGCTGGATCTCGACATCGCCAGGGGCGAGTTCCTGACATTGCTCGGCCCCAGCGGCTCGGGCAAGACGACGACGCTGATGATGCTGGCCGGCTTCGAGTGGCCGGATGCCGGCACCATCACCTTCGAGGGCCGCGACATTACCGGCCTGCCGCCCTACCGGCGCGACATGGGCGTGGTGTTCCAGAGCTACGCGCTGTTCCCGCATATGAGCGTGGCGGAAAACATCGCCTTCCCGCTCGGCGTGCGCAAGGTCGATGCGGCCGAGCGGCGGCGGCGGGTGGAAGAGGCGCTGGCGCTGGTGCATCTCACCAGTTTCGCCGACCGCCATCCCGCTCAGCTTTCGGGCGGCCAGCAGCAGCGCGTGGCGCTTGCCCGCGCGCTCGTCTACCGGCCGCGCATGGTGCTGATGGACGAACCGCTCGGCGCGCTCGACAAGGCGCTGCGCGAGCAGATGCAGACCGAGATCAAGAACATCCACCGCCAGCTCGGCCTCACCTTCGTCTATGTCACGCATGACCAGGACGAGGCGCTGACCATGTCGGACCGCGTCGCGGTCTTCCATCAGGGCCGCATCCAGCAGATCACCTCGCCGACCGAGATCTACACCCGGCCGCGCAACCGCTTCGTCGCGAGCTTCCTCGGCGAAACCAACATGCTGGAAGGCACTGTGACGGCGCTTTCGGACGGCATGGCCGACATCCGCCTTGCCGGCGGCACCGTGCTTTCGGCGCGGGCGGGCGAGGGGCTTGCGGTGGGCGGCCCCGCCGTCTTCGTCGCGCGGCCGGAATCCATTTCGCCTGCTGCCGCCGGGCCGAACCGGCTCGACGGCACCGTCAGCGAAAGCGCCTTCCATGGCGACCATGTGCGGGTGCGCGTGGACATACCGGGCGGGCAATCGCTGCAGATCAAACTCAATCCGCAATCGGGCGCCTGCCTGCCGGGGGCCGGCGGGACGGTGTCGCTCTCCGTGCCGGCGGCCGATGCGCTGGTTCTCGCATAGTGCATGACTTCAAACGAAAAAGGGGAATAGACATGCTCAAGAAAACGCTTCTCGCCTTCCTCATGGCCAGCGTCGTGCCGCTTGCGGCCGCCAATGCCCGCGACCTCGTGATCGTCTCCAACGGCGGCACGTTCCAGGAAGCCCAGCACAACGCCATCTTCGTGCCCTACCAGGAAAAGAGCGGCAAGAAGGTGGTGGAAGACACCTGGGAGAACGGTATCGGCGTGCTGCGCACCAAGGTGGAAAGCGGCGACAGCGGCTGGGACATCGTGATCGCCGAGAGCGAGGAACTGCAGATCGCCTGCGAGGAAGGGCTGATCCTGCCGCTCGACGTCGACCGCCTCGGCGGCAAGGACAATTACGTGCAGGGCGCCGTCAGCGAATGCGGCATCGGCGCGGCGATCTACAATCACGTTCTCGCTTACGACAAGTCGCGCATCAGCGCGCCGCCGAGCTGGGCCGATTTCTTCGACCTTGCGAAATATCCGGGCAAGCGCTCCATGCGCAATTCGCCGAAGACCAGCCTGGAATTCGCCCTGCTTGCCGACGGCGTGAAGCCGGACGAGGTCTACCAGGTGCTCTCGACGCCCGAGGGTGTCGACCGGGCCTTCGCCAAGCTCGACACGATCAAGTCCTCGTTGGTCTTCTGGTCCTCCGGCGGCCAGCCGATGCAGTTGCTCTCCTCCGGCGAGGTGGTCATGACGACCTCCTTTAACGGTCGCGTCACCAACGCGATCAACAAGGAAAACAAGCCCTTCGGCATCGTTTGGGACCAGTCGCTGCAGACCGTGGACAGCTGGGTCATTCTCAAGACCTCGCCGAATGTCGACGCCGCCTACGATCTCCTGAAGTTCGCCGGCGAGGCGGAGCCGCAGAGCCATCTGCCGGAAGTCCAGCCGATCGGCATCACCTCCGCCAAGGCTTTCGACCTCATCGACGCCAAGCTGCGCGCCGACCTGCCGACCGCGCCGGAAAATGCCGGCAACGTGTTGAAGATCGACGATGCTTTCTGGATCGACAATATCGACACCCTGACCGCCCGCTGGGCGGAATGGTCGGCCAAGTAAAATGAAGAACCCCGCGCGCAGTCCTGCGCGCGGGGCTCGAACCGGGCAGGGAGCGGCCTATGGCGTCGGATGGCGGTTTGTTCGTGGGGAAGCGGGGAGCGATGTGGCGCGGTTATGCGCTGATCGCGCCGCTCCTGCTTTTCCTGATGGCGACATTTCTCGTGCCCGCCGGCCTGATCGTCTGGCGCTCCGTGGCCGATCCGGAAATGCAGGCCGCGCTTCCGGCGACATCAGCCGCGCTTGCTTCCTGGGACGGCAGGGGACTTCCCGGCGAGGAGGCCGAGACGGCGCTCGCCGCCGACCTCAAGGCGGCCGATCGTGCGGCGCTCGCATCGCTCAGCCGCCGGCTTTCCTACGAGGATGCGGGCTTCCGCGCCCTGCTGCAATCCACCAAGCGTGCGCTCGACGGCGGCAAGACGCTGCCGCTCGCCTCGATCAATCCGAAATGGGGCGATAACGGCAGTTGGCAGATCATGAAGCGCGCGGTGGGGCCGGCAGGCAGCTACCATCTTCTTTCCGCCTTCGACCTCAAGCACGACTACGTCGAAGGCGTCGTCCCCTCGCGGGATGGCGGGCTATACCGATCGATCATCGTGCGCACTTTCGTGATCGCACTGGTAACGTCGGTGATCACGCTGCTCATCGCCTTTCCGCTTTGCGCCTTCCTGCTGCGGCAGACGCCGCGCGTGCATAATATCCTCCTGCTGATGGTGCTGCTGCCATTCTGGACCTCGATCCTCGTGCGCACCACCTCCTGGCTCGCGCTCCTGCAGGATCGCGGCGTCATCAACACGCTGCTGATGGATCTCGGCCTCATCGATACGCCGTTCCAGCTGCTTTACAATCGCTTCGGCGTCATCGTCGCGCTGGTGCATGTCATGCTGCCCTTCATGATCTTCCCGCTGCTCAGCAACATGCGCTCCATCGATGCCCGGCTTTACCGCGCCGCGCTTTCCCTTGGCGCGACGCCCGTCCATGCCTTCTTCCGGGTCTATCTGCCGCAAGCCATGCCCGGCATGATGGCCGGCACGCTGATGGTCTTCGTGGTGACGCTCGGTTTCTATATCACGCCCATGCTCGTCGGCGGCCCGGCGGACCAGATGATCAGCTACTACATCGCGCTCTTCACCACGGGCACGCTCAACTGGGGTCTCGCCTCCTCGCTCGGCCTCATCCTGCTCACCGCGACCATGTCGCTCTATGCCCTCCAGAACTTTCTGGCGAGCGGCAGCAACGGCCAGCGGAGGTAGGACCATGACCGCGCGCGTGATCACCCCCGCCGCCCGCTGCGGCAATATCGCCCTTGCCACCGTCGCCATCCTGAGCCTCGTCTTCCTGATGGTGCCGCTGGTGGTGATCGTGCTCTTCTCGTTCAATTCGGGCGGCGACTTCAGCTACCCGATCAAGGGCTTCTCGCTGCGCTGGTATGTGGAGTTCTTCACCACGCCGACCTGGACCGACGCGCTCGCCAACAGCCTCATGGTAGCAGTGGCGACGACGGCGCTGGCAACGCCGCTCGGCACCATGGCGGCGCTCGGGCTTGCCACGCCCGGCCTGCCGGGTCGCCGGCTGATCAACGGTTTCCTGCTCATTCCCATGGTCGCGCCGGTAGTGATCGTCGGTGTCGGCATGTACTTCCTCTTTTCGATGATCGGCCTCACCGCCACCTTCATCGGCCTCGTTCTGGCGCATACGGCGCTTGCCGTGCCCTTCGTGGTCGTCACCGTCTCCGCCGTGCTGACGGCGCTCGACCGCCGGCTGCTCTGGGCCGCGGCCAGCATGGGTGCGACGCCGCTCGAGAGCTTCCGGGCCGTCACGTTGCCGGCCATCCTGCCGGGCATCGGATCCGGCGCCATCTTCGCCTTCGCCACGTCGCTCGACGAAGTCGTCGTCACGGTCTTCCTCGCCGGCCCGGGGCAGCGCACCCTGCCGCGCGAGATGTTCACCATCGCCCGCGACACGCTCACCCCCACCATCGCCGCCGCCGCGACCGTGGTGATGCTGCTCTCCATGCTGCTGCTCGGCGTGTCCGTTCTGCTCAACCGCCGGTCCCGTCGTACGGAAGCGACGGCCTAGGCGTCGCCGCGTTCCCGAGCGTCGGCGCTTTTCATGTGTGCCGGCATTTGCTAAGGCTGCGGCGAAGAGCTTTGGCGCACAGAGGTTCCGTTTTGCCGTCGTAAACACCGGTCTCACCCCGTTCACCCCACGGAGCAGCATGGCGTTTGCCGTGCCGAGCCGTGCCCTGTTCATCGGGTGGTGGTCTGAGACCGGTCTGGCATTGTCGACCTGTGCCATGCGCAGCCGTTTCCGGCTGCCTCAGCTCTTCCGCCCTCGAAGCAACCGCCACGCCGCGCCCGTAACGGGAATCTCATGACTTCCTCTTGGTGAACTTCCTTTCGGAAGACCAAGACGACATGCAAAATACTCTTGTGGTCCGCTGGACCATCGTTCCCACCGCCGCGCCGCAGCCGATCATCGCCTGCAGCACCTGCGGCGGGCCAAGACCGTTCCGGTCGAGCGACAGGCTGAGGCTCAACGCCAATGGCAAGAAGCTCGATGCCTGGCTGATCTACAAATGCACGGTTTGCGACAGGACCTGGAACCGCTCGCTCTTCGAACGCCGGAACATCCGGGAGATCGACCCCGCGACCTTGCAGGCCCTGCAATCCAATGACGTGCAATGGGCGCGCCGCCACGCTTTCGATATCGAGGCGCTGCGGCGGAAGGTGCCGCGCATCGAGATCTTCCCCGAAAGCAGGGTCCGGAAAACCGTGCTTTCGCAGGCCTCCGTCTGGAACAGGATCGAGATCGTCCTTTCGGTTCCGGTGCAGGGTTCGCTGAGGCTCGACAGGCTTCTTGCCGCGGAACTGGACCTGTCCCGGTCACGGCTTCAGGCCTTGCAGGAAACGGGAAGACTGAAGGCCGCGCCGTTCCACAAGGACGCCCTGCGCCGGCCCGCGCGGGATGGCAGCCGCATCGTCATCGATGTCGGTGATTTGCCGGAACGGACGGCGCTGTCCGGGGCGGCTCGCGGCGAGGATGGCTGATCGAAACCGTTGGCGCAGGGATGGAAAACGCCCTGCGCCGATGCAGGCTCTTGCCAGCATGCAGCCTATCCGTGTTATGCGCAGGTCTTCGATACGACCAGCGATGGGAGGAACCATGTCTTCTGTACAGGCAGCCGCTTTCGGCCGCGCCATGATCGTGCTTGCGGTGCTGCTGCAGGCCATCGGAAAGGTTATGTACGGGACATGGCTGGGGTCACTTCCGACGCCCTTCTTCGTGCTCGTCAGCTTCGCCCTCACGGCGGCGTTCTTCCTTGCGCTGTCCTGGCGCGGCGCCGGGGCGAGGGCATTCGGGCCGCTGCTGCTGCTCAATGCCGCCACCGCACTCACCTTCCTCAGCTTCTTCTACGCCCTGAAGCGCATCGAGCCGGCTATCGTCGGGGCGGTGGAGATCGGCATCGGCCCGATCCTCGCTATCCTCATCGCGCGCCTCACGAAGGGTGAGCATCCATCCGCGGCTCGGCTTGTCGTCTGCATCGGCATCCTTGCCGGCTGCGCCATCCTCGCGGCGGCAGCCCTCCATGGCAGCGGCTTCGCCTCCTTCGGCAAGACGGCGTGGCTTGGGCTTGCGGCAAGCGTTGCGGCGGGTATCGGCGCCGTGCTGATCACCGTTGCGTCGAAGACGCTGCTGGAGAGGGGCTGGAAGTTCGGTGCGGTTCTCGCGCACCGGTTCTACCTCATCCTGCCGTTGTCGCTGGCAATGACCTTCGGAACCGATGTCGCAGCGATCGAATGGTCGGGACCCCTCGTTGCCGCGCTTCTCGCGGTCTCGCTGGTCGGCGTGCTGGCACCGCTCTACCTGCTGCAGATCGGCATCGGCCGCTGCGATCCCTATACCGTGATGGTGACGATGGCGGCGCTGCCGGTGCTGACCTTCCTCATCGAAGGCCTGTCGCCGCTCTATTCCTGGTCATGGCTGACGGCTGCCGGCCTTGCCGTCGTCACGGCCTTCCTGCTGCTCGACGTCGCCGCGAAACGGCGGTGATCAGGCTAGAGCATGTCAGGTTCAGATTGAACCAGACATGCTCTAAATTCTTTTGTTTTCGTTTGTCTTTTCGGGAAAACCGGTTTCCACTTTTCCCTGACAAACTCTAGGCGGCGGCGGTCTTGCGAACGGGGCCTCTTTCGAGCTTCTGCTGGATGAGTTCGACATGGCCGCGCACATAGAGCACCACGGGCTTTCCGCTGGCGCCGGTGATCGCCAGCGCGATGATGCTGACATCCTCCTCGAAGGACGTGACATAGGCCACGTGGTCCGGGTTGATGTAGACGACCTGATTGTGCGTGGTCCGGAAATCGATCAAAGCCATGCGGCTCTCCTTCGTATGCGACAGACAGCCAATGCCATGAAGGAATTGAGGGAGATTTAATGCGGCGCGATTCCGCGCCTCCCAGCGCCCGAATTTACGATTCCCGGCCCTTCGCTGCGCCCGCCCGCCGCATCGCGGCCGTCAGGGCCGCGTAGACGCGCGGCTCCTGCATATGGGCGACATTGAAGCGCATGAAACCCGCCGCGCCCGCCGAAACGGAGAAGACATTGCCGGGAGCGAGCACGACGCCCTCTGCAATTGCAGCCTGCGCGACCTCTCCGGATTCGAGCTCTTCCGGCAGGCGGCACCACAGGTTGAAGCCGCCGCGCGGCAGGAGCCAGGGTTCGATGCCGAGCCGGCGCAGCCGGTCCGCCGTTTCGCGCCGGGCACGCACCAGCCTCCGGCGCAGCTCCTCCATGTGCTTGCGGTAGCTGCCGCCGGACAGCATATGCGCGATGATTTCGCTGGAGATCGGGTTCGGTCCGCCGAAATTCGTGGCGATCTGCAAATCCACCAGTCCCTCGATCCAGTCCGGACGTGCGGCGATATAGCCGCAACGCGCCGAGGCGGAGAGGGTCTTGGAGTAGCTGCCGATGCGGATGACGCGGGAAAGCCCATCGAGGGCCGCGAGGCGGGTCGAAGGCTCCGGCTCGAAATCGGCGAAGATGTCGTCCTCCACGATCGTCATGTCGCCGCCCGTCGCGGCGTTCAGCAGACGATGGGCCACCTGCGGGGAAAGGGTCGCGCCGGTCGGATTGTGGATTGCCGAGTTGGTGATGTAGAGCCGTGGCCGCTCCGTAGCGAGCACGCTTTCAAGAGCCGCGATATCGGGGCCTGCGGGCGTATAGGGTACGCCGACGAGCCGGACCTGATGCGCTTTCAGCAAGGCCTGGAAGTTGAAGTAGCAGGGATCGTCGATGAGCACGCAATCGCCGGGCCGGAGCAGAAAGCGGCAGACGAGGTCGAGTGCCTGCGTGCCCGTATTCGTCAGCATCAGGTGCTCCGGGCCTGCCTCTATGCCGTCTTCCGCCAGCCGGGCGAGCAGAAGCCGTCGGAGCGCCGGTGAGCCGCGCGTGCTGCCGTAATAGGCAAGCAGGGTGCTGTCGCTGCGGGCGAGGCCGCGGATGGCGCGGCGCAGCGCCTCGTTCGGCATCCAGTCCGCCGGCAGCCAGCCGCAGCCCGGCTTCAGCGCGGCCTCGTCCGCGTCGAGCGACTGTCGCGACACCCAGAAGGGATCGACGGCCTGCGCTCTCGGCGTTTCGGCTGCCAGCTTCAGCGGCGGCTGGGCGCTATTGGCGACATAGAAGCCGGAGCCCCGTTGCGCCCGGATCAGGCCTTCTGCCGCAAGCCGGTCGTAGGCCTCGACCACCGTCGATGGCGAAACGCCCATCGTGGTCGCAAAACGGCGGATCGAAGGGAGCCGGTCGCCCGGGGCGAGCGCCCGCGCGGCGATGCGGTCGCGAATGGCCGCCATGACCTCGAGGGTGCGTCCTCCGGCAGTTTCCACCGTCATGTCACTTTCTATCGTATGGGTTATCATACCAGTACAGTTCGCCGTAATTGTATGGCTTTGTCTCTGCCTTTGCCAATCCCCCGGATGTATCGAGGGGGGAATGCGAGGGATCATGAAAACATCCATGGAAGGTTGGGGCAGCGGGCTGCTCGGCGTCATTATCTTCAGCGGTTCTCTGCCGGCGACGCGCATTGCGGTGGCCGATTTTTCGCCGATGTTCCTGACATCGGCGCGGGCGGTCATTGCCGCCGTCCTGGCGGCGGCACTGCTTCTGGCGCTCCGGCAGCAGAGGCCCTCGCGGGCGGATCTCAAGGCGCTGGTCATCGTCGCGCTCGGCGTCGTCGTCGGCTTTCCGCTGCTGACGGCGCTGGCGCTGCAATATATCACGGCCGCCCATTCCATCGTTTTCATCGGCCTTCTACCGCTGGCGACCGCCATCTTCGGCGTCTTGCGCGGCGGTGAACGGCCAAAACCGCTGTTCTGGCTCTTCTCCTGCCTCGGCAGCGCCACCGTGGTGGGGTTCGCGCTGAGTGCCGGCGCGGAAATCTCCGTCGTCGGCGATCTCCTGATGGTCGCGGCGGTCATCGCCTGCGGCCTCGGCTATGCGGAGGGAGCGAAGCTCTCGCGCAGCCTCGGCGGCTGGCAGGTCATCTCCTGGGCGCTCGTGCTATCGCTGCCGGCCATGGCGGCTATCATGCTCGCCACGCTTCCCGGCACCTTCGCGGGCATCGGCGGCGATGCGTGGATGGGGCTCGCCTATGTCTCCATCTTCAGCATGCTGGTCGGCTTCGTCTTCTGGTATCGCGGCCTTGCGCTCGGCGGCATCGCAGCAGTGGGGCAATTGCAGCTTCTCCAGCCGTTCTTCGGCCTGCTGCTCGCCGCCGGCCTGCTGCACGAGAAGGTCAGCCCCCTGATGGTCGCGACGACGCTTGCCATCGTGCTCTGCGTCGCCGGCGCGCGAAAGTTCGCCCGCTGAGGGCTGTCGCGAGAAATGACCCTTGGCAACGAGGCTCGCCGGGATGCAGGATGGTCACGTCAATTCTGGGAGGAATGCGACTGTGACCACCGAACTCGATCATCTGAGCCGTCTCGTCATCCATGGGCGGCTTTCCCGCCGTGAATTTCTTGGCCGTGCCGCTTTGCTTGGCCTGTCTCTGACAGCGGCGAACGCGCTTCTGACCAGCGCCGCCCGCGCGGAAGGCCCGGTCAAGGGCGGCGTGTTGCGCGCCGGCCTCGTCGGCGGGGCGGCCACCGACAGCCTCGACCCCGCGACCTGGGCAAGCCAGGTGCCCTACACGATCGGCCGCTGCTGGGGCGAGCAACTGCTTGAGATTTCGCCTGCCGGCGAGATCGAATACCGACTTGCCGAGTCCTACGAGGCCTCGCCCGACGCCAAGACCTGGACCTTCCGCATCCGTCAGGACGTCACCTTCCACAATGGCAAGCCGCTCACGCCGGAAGACGTCGTCGCCACCTTCGAGCGCCATGCGGACGCCAATTCCAAGTCGGCCGCGCTCGCCTTCGTCGCCGAGTTCGACACGGTGAAAGCCGATGGCCGCAACGTGGTGATCACGCTGAAGGAGGCCAATGCCGACCTTCCCTATGTGGTCAGCGACTATCACCTGATGATCCAGCCGAACGGCGGCCGCGACAATCCGAACGCCGGCATCGGCACGGGGCCGTACAAGGTCACCGTCAACGAGCCGGGCGTGCGCCATGTCGGCGAAAAGCATCCGGGCTACTGGGGCAGCGACCAGCGCGGCCATGCCGATAGCATCGAGATCATCGTCATCAACGATTCGACCGCCCGCACGGCGGCGTTGCAGGGCGGGCAGATCGACATGATCAACCGCGTCGAGCCGAAGGTGGTCGAGCTGATCAAGCGCCTTCCGGGCGTGACGATCCGCAACGTGCCGGGCAAGGGCCACTATGTGATGATCGCCCATTGCAACACGGCGCCCTTCGACAACAACGACCTGCGGCTGGCGCTGAAATATGCCGTCGACCGCGAGGAGATGGTGCAGAAGATCCTGAGCGGCTACGGCACGGTCGGCAACGACACGCCGATGATCAAGGGCTATCCGCTGTTCGACGACGACATCGAGCAGCGCAAGTTCGATCCGGAAAAAGCCGCCGAGCACTTCAAGAAATCGGGGCATAGCGGCCCGGTCACGCTGCGCACCTCTGATGTCGCCTTCCCCGGCGCGGTCGACGCGGCACAGCTCTTCCAGCAGAGCGCCGCCAAATGCGGCATTCCGATCGAGATCAAGCGCGAGCCCGGCGACGGCTACTGGTCGGACGTCTGGAACAAGCAGCCCTTCTCCATGTCCTACTGGACGGGACGGCCGACGCAGGACCAGGTCTACTCCATCGCCTATCTTTCCAAGGCGGAGTGGAACGACACCCGCTTCTTCCGCGAGGATTTCGACAAGCTGATCATCGGCGCGCGCTCGGAGCTGGACCAGACCAAGCGCAAGGCCATGTATCGGCAAGCGGCGATGATCCTGCGCGACGAGGGGGCGTGATCGCGCCGATGTTCAACAACTATATCGACGCGACGAATGCTCGGGTCGGCGGCTGGGTGGACGATCCGAACGGCGAACTGATGGGCGGCCACGCCCTGACGAAATGCTGGGTCACCGCCTGAGGCTTTCAGAGACGGCAAGGGGCGTTGTATCGCCCCTTGCCGCTATCACCTGGAGCATTTCCGGTGAAATCCGGTTCACCGAAAATGCTCCAGCTTTTTGTTTTTAAAGCACTATCCGACGCCGAAGCGATCCCGCTTCGGCTGGAAATGCTCTAGCCGCAACGGGCCTCGAAGGTTGCCGCGCCCAGCTCCTGACCGTTGACGATGAAGACGGAGCCGTCCGTCTGGGTGATCGAGCCGCTGAGGCCGCCCATCCAGGAGGGATCGGATTTGCAATCGCGTGGCGTGTTGCGCACCGTGATGTCGCCGGAGAGGTTTTCCGCCGGCCCCATGACGTAGAGCCCCGCCTCCTTTGCCGTGTCGACGACGAGGTTCTCGAAGCTGATATCGGCCACCGGGCCGCCGAGGAAGCCCCATTCGTCGCCATAGATGAACAGGCCGTAGGTGCCTGCATTGCTGACTGTGACATTCTTGAAATCGATGCCCGCGACGGGATTGAGGAAGATGCCGGCATTCTTCGTGCCGTCGATCTTCAAGCCGTTCACCGTGACAGCCGTTGTCACCGCCTCGTCCGGCAAGGATGGCGCGGTCACCAGCATCAGGCCGTTGATGCCGCCCTTGAGCGTCATGTCGGTGATGGAAACGTTCGAGCTGCCCTGCAGCACGACGAGGTCCATGTCGCGACCCTGCGCGGAATTGTCGACCGTCACCGTGTCGAGGGTCACGTCGTCGGCCGCAACGAGCAGGATGCCCTCGCGGCGCGAGCGGGAAATGCTGACATTGTCGAGCGTGATGTTGCTGGCACGATCGGTGATGACGGGTGGCCAGCCGCTGTCGTCGATGGCGCTGCCGGCGAAGACGCCATAGGTGACGCTGTCGATCACCGTATCGCGGATGGCGAGGTTCTTCGTGCCATGCGCGCTGACCGCGGTATAGGGCGCGCGGTTCGGATCGCCGACGGCGAATTCGCACAGCGTGCTGCTCTCGCAGATATAGAGATCGTGAATGCGGCTGTCCTGGATCAGCGCGCTGTCCACGTGTGTCAGGCGAATGCCGTCATGGGCGGTGCGGGAGACGTCGACACCGTCGATGATCAGGCCGGCCGTGCCGGTGCTGCCGATGCCGGCACGCCCGCCGGTCATGGCGAGCGAGGACACCGCGCTGTTCGACGCCATGGTCAGCACATCCTGCGCGGGGTCGTAGCCGGTGAGCGTGGTGGCCGCACCCGCATTTGTGAACGCGCCGCGGCCGCCGCTCGATGCGCCGGTGAGGGCGAGCGTGCCGCCGCCGCCAAGCAGGGTCTGGCCGTTGCCAAGCATCAGCGAGCCGTCGAGGCCGATATTGCCGTCGGACAGCACGAGCGCGCCGGAGCCCGCCGCCGCCAGCAGCGCGTTGATGGCAGCCGCATTGCCGTTGTCGGCCGAGATGTTCACGACATTGCCGGCGGTGCGTCCGGTGAGGTCGAGGACCGCGTCTTCGAGATCGCCCGTCGCGCCGACATGGGTCTTGATGGCGGAAGCGCGCCGGATGGCCTGGGTTGACCGGTCGAAGGGATCGTTCGCCGCGCCATTCGATGCGCCGAAGGGAATGCGCAGACGCGCCATCACGTTGCCGCCAAGCCGGTCCTGATTGTCGTAGGTCGCGCTTGCGCCGACGGAGACCGTGGAGCCGGCGGGAAGGCCGGCGACGTTGGCGAAGGCGAGTTCCGCGCGCAGCCTGGCGCCGAACATGTCCTCGAGGTTCCGTCCGCCATACCAGTAGCTGCCGGCGAAGACCTTGAGTTCCGCATTGCCGTCTTCCGAAAGACCGGGAACCTTGACGCCGGCCTCGGCGTCGATGCCCGGCCGCGCCTGCTCCCGTCCCTCGCGGAACTTCAGCGTGCCGTTGCTGACGACGCCGGCGCCGGCGCCGTCCACTGCATGACCGTTGCCGAGGGGAAGATAGATGTTGGCGCGCGTCTCGATGATGGCGCCGAGCGCTTCGGCGCCGAGCGAAATCTGATGGAAGTCGTTGCCGAGCCGGGACTCGAAATAATCGTAGTAGCCGTAGAGACCGAGCGTCCATTCACCCGGCGTCGCGACGCGGTAGCCCGCGCCGAAGGACCCCTGCCGGATGCCGCCCTGGACGAGGGACCCGTTGATGTCGATCAGGAAGGTCTGCGTTGCATCGAGCTGGAACGGCAGCAGGATGCCGAGGGCGCCATGCGACTGCTCGCTCTGCCAGCGGCCCTCGAACTCCGTGAAGCCGCCGATCTCGGCGGCATGCGCATGTGAAATACCCACGGCCACCGCTGCAAGCGGCCCGACTAAGCCTTTAACAATATTCATAAATATCTCCAATTCGGCAATCCGCAGAGCGGATGCGAACGGCGATATTATACATGAGTTAAAGAGTCAACTTTGTTGAATCGAGGCTGTGGACAGAGCGCTGTCACGCGCCTTGTGCGGCGTCGGCGGGTGGCATGATGCCGGCGGCCTGTTCGCAGACTTCCACATGGCGCGCAAGCGCCTGGTTCGACAGCACCGCACTGATCGTCATGATGTCCCGCCCCTGGTATTTGGGCATCTGCTGGGCTGCCTTCAGCCTCTCCAGAAGTGCAAAACGGCTCATGACATACTCCTTTTAATGACGATTGCTGCGACATTCGGCCCCAAGGGGCCGGCGCGTGGATTTAAGGGTCCTTGTGCTCGGGAAGAGTCGCCGGGCATCGCCTTGGTGCCCGGCGTGGAGGAAATGCCGTCAGGCGGCCTTCTTGCCGGCGTCGAAGGGAATCTCGATGTCGACGGCGAGGGTGGAGACCTGCGCGCCGCGTTCCATCTTGATGGTGACCTTCTCGTCGTCGATTTGCATGTGCTTGGAAATCGCCTTGAGGATTTCGTCGCGCAGCTTGTTGACGAGATCGGAGTCGCCGGTGGCGGCGCGCTCGTGGGCGAGCAGCACCTGCAGCCGCTCGCGCGCGGCCGGAGCCGACTGGTTGCGGGAGAAGAAGCGGAACGGGTTCATGCCGCCTTCCTTCCGAAGATCTTGCCGAGGAAGCTGCGCTTGTCGCCGGGAATGGTGACGGGCAGGCTCTCGCCCTTCAGGCGGCGCGTTGCCTCGAAATAGGCGAGCGCCGGGGCGCTGCGTCCATCGGCCAGCGTCACCGGGGCGCCGACGTTGGAGGCGCGCAGCACGTCCATGCTCTCGGGGATGATGCCGAGCAGCGGGATCGAGAGGATTTCCAGGACGTCGTCGACCTTCAGCATGTCGCCACGCTCGGCGCGCGCGGCGTCGTAGCGGGTCAGCAGCAGGTGCTTTTCGATGCGCTCGCCATTTTCCGCCTTGAGGGTCTTGGAATCGAGAAGGCCGATGATGCGGTCCGAGTCGCGCACCGAGGAGACCTCGGGGTTGGTCACGACCAGGGCCTCGTCGGCGTAATGCATGGCCATCAGCGCGCCGGTCTCGATGCCGGCTGGCGAGTCGCAGATGATGTAGTCGAACTCCATGGCCTTGAGCTCGTCCAGCACGCGCTCCACGCCCTCCTGCTTGAGGGCGTCCTTGTCGCGGGTCTGGGAGGCGGCCAGGATGAAGAGCTTGTCCAGCTGCTTGTCCTTGATCAGGGCCTGGGCCAGCTTGACCTCGTCATTGATGACGTTGATCAGGTCATAGACCACACGGCGCTCCACGCCCATGATCAGGTCCAGATTGCGCAGGCCGACGTCGAAGTCCACGACCACGACCTTCTCGCCATTCTGCGCCAGTGCGGCGCCCAGTGCAGCCGACGACGTCGTCTTGCCGACGCCGCCCTTGCCCGATGTGACAACGATTACCTTGCCCATATGTGTCTCCAGTGCGTTGGATTTCGTCAGCCGAGTGTCGCGGCCTTGATGATTTCGCCTTCGAGCCAGACCTGCCCGGGCTTGCCGCGCAGCTCGGGCTCCATGTCGTCGGCCGTCTTGTAGAACCCGTCGATGGCGATCAGCTCCGCTTCGAGCTTGCGGCAGAAGATGCGCGCCGAGGCATTGCCTGTCGTGCCGGCCATCGCCCGGCCACGCAGGGGGCCGTAGACGTGGATGGAGCCGCCGGCGACGATTTCCGCGCCCGAGGCGACCGAGCCGATGATGGTGACGTCTCCCTCGGGGAAGAAGATCGACTGGCCGGAACGGACGGGCCGGGAAACGACGAGCGACGGCGTCGTGCCCGATACCGCCACGGCGGGAACCGTCGGTGCGACCGGGGCAACGGGCGCGGCCGATTCGGTCTGCTCTGCCGGGTCGTTTCCTGCATCCTTCGCCGGCGCCTCGATCTCGCCCGCCGGGCGACCGTCGGTCATGGCCGGCGGCATGTCGGGGCCGAGCAGGGAGGAGCGTGCGCCCTCGATGCCCATGACGCGGACGTTGCGGGCGTTCAGCTGGTCGACGAGCTCGCGCAGTTCGGCGCGGTCGATGTCCAGCCCCTCGACGTCCAGCACCACCGGCCGACGAAGGAAGAAGCCGGCCGAGCGGGCCGCCAGGTCGTCAAGCCGCGTCAGCCAGTCCGCGAAGGGGAGCTCCGGGGTCAGTGCAAGCGCAAGGAAGGACCGCCCCTTGAGGCGGATCGGCCGGGGTTGAGTTAACACGTCAGTCATCTTGGTTAATTTTCGGTATCCCCGGTGTAGCGGTGAAATGGTTAACAAATGGTTAATTTGCAGGTCAGGCTGGCGCGAGGCATGCCTCGCCGCTGCCGATGTCGACGAACCGGGACGGAGAAGAAACGTAGAGGTAGACGCGCCATATTTTTCGCGTCCGAAGCGGGTGGCCGACGTGCCGGGAGCGTAGGAAATGGGGGGCTGATTCGATGGGAAGAGTGGCCTGATCATTCCCATGAGGGAATCGCCCGCGAGGGTTTGGCCGTCACCCCGCTCCTCAAAAGCGGGGGGAGGGACCTGCCCAGAGGGCAGGTCCTGATCGCGGAAAACGATGTAGGGGTCTCTTCTCTCGCTTTCGGGGAGAAGGCGGCCGTTAGGCCGGATGAGGACGCCTCACGGAAGGCGTCCCCGTTCGGTGCCGCGGCGGAGCCCGCCGCGACGATCCATCAGCCGATGGCCATCAGGCTGGCATTGCCGCCGGCGGCGGCCGTGTTGATGGAGGTCGAGACCTCCTCCAGCAGCCAGTTGAGGCAGTAGGCGTCCGGGTCTGCCGTGAGTTCCGCGGTGGTTGCCGCCTGCACGAGGACGAGCGGACCGGGAAGGCCGGCGATCTTGCGGTTGACGCGCTGCACGTCCTCCGCCTCGCCCTCGACGAGCGCGCCGGCGAACGGGCTGTCCTTTGCCCAGTCGGCCGTCCAGGAGAGGCGGGCTGCGACGGAGGCGGGGAGATCGGCGAGAACCGGCTTCAGCGCATCGACGCTGTCGATGACGATATGGTTGCCCGTTGCAAGCGCGGCCGCGATCTGGCGCAGCAGCCCTGCTTCACTCTTCGGCACGAGGAGGATGTGACCGCGCGGATGCAGCGCATAGATGTTGCGCTCGCCGACCGGACCGGGCAGCTCCCGCTCGAGGCCCAGTGCGGAGCGGTTGGCGAAGCTGCGTGCCGTCTCGCCTTCCGCGGCCTTGCCCTTGCGGTCGAGCCAGGTGATGAAGTCGCGCAGCGCCGGGTCGGTGTGCACCGAATCCTGCTGCGGCGGGACCGGGGCCTTCTGCACGAGGCGGCCGATATAGAGGGGGCCGCCCGCCTTCGGGCCGGTGCCGGAAAGCCCGCGTCCGCCGAAGGGCTGAACGCCGACGACCGCACCGATGATGTTGCGGTTGACGTAGATGTTGCCGACCTTGATGCGGCTGACGACATGCGCGATCGTCTCGTCGAGGCGCGTGTGCAGGCCGAAGGTGAGGCCGTAGCCCGAGGCGTTGATGTCGTCGATCAGCCGGTCGAGATCGGCGCGGCGGAAGCGGATGACATGCAGCACCGGGCCGAAGACTTCGCGCTTCAGGTCGGCGAGCGACTTCAGTTCGATGATCGTCGGCGGAACGAAGGTGCCGTTTTCCGTGCTGCCCGACAGGGCAAGCTGCTCCACCTTGTTGCCGAGGCTGCGCATGTGCTCGATATGCTTGACGATGCCGTCACGCGCTTCGGCCGTGATGACCGGGCCGATATCGACATTGAGGCTGTCGGTGCGGCCGAGCGTCAGTTCCTTGAGGGCGCCCTTCAGCATGGTGAGGGTCCGGTCGGCCACGTCTTCCTGCAGGCAGAGCACGCGCAGCGCCGAGCAGCGCTGGCCGGCACTGTCGAAGGCCGAGGCGATGACGTCGCCGACGACCTGTTCGGCAAGGGCCGAGGAATCGACGATCATGCCGTTCTGGCCACCGGTTTCTGCGATCAGCGGGATCGGCTTGCCGGTGTCCGAAAGGCGTTCGGCAAGCTGCGCCTGGATGAGGCGGGCGACTTCCGTCGAGCCGGTGAACATGACGCCGGCCGTCTTCGACGCGCCGACAAGCGCCGCACCGACTCGGCCTGCGCCGGGCACGAACTGCAGCGCGCCGGCGGGAACGCCGGCCTCATGCAGGATCTTCACGCTTTCATGCGCGATGACCGGCGTCTCCTCGGCGGGCTTCGCCAGCACGGCATTGCCCGCGACGAGCGCGGCGGCGACCTGGCCAGTGAAGATGGCGAGCGGGAAGTTCCACGGGCTGATGCAGACGATCGGGCCGAGCGGCAGGTGGGACGGTCCGAGCGTACGGCGCGCCTGTTCGGCATAGTAGCGCAGGAAGTCGACCGCTTCGCGCACTTCGCCGATGGCGTTTGCCGCCGACTTTCCGGCTTCGCGCATGATGATGCCCATCAGCGGCTCGATGCGGGCTTCCATGAGATCGGCGGCGCGGTCGAGGCAGGTGGCGCGCTCGGCCGGGGACACGGCGGCCCAGGCGGCGACGCTGTCGGCCGCCATGGCGACGATGCGCTCGGCATATTCAGCCCTGATCTCGGTGACGCTGCCAACGACGTCGCGGTGGTCGGCGGGGTTCCGCACGTGGCTGGTCTCGCCGGCCGTGGAGCCGTCGGCGAGGAGCGGGGCGGCATGCCATTGCCTGGCGGCCGTGCCGGCGAGCGCGCCGGCGAGTTCGGCAAGCGTCGTCTCGTTGGAAAGATCGAGACCCTTGGAATTTTCGCGGTTCTTGCCGAAGAGGTCGCCCGGCAGGGCGATCTGGTCGTGCTGCGCGCCGACGACGGGCATGGCTGCGACGATGTCGACCGGATCGGCGATCAGCGATTCCACCGAGACCTTCGGGTCGGAGATACGGTTGACGAAGGAGGAGTTCGCGCCGTTTTCGAGAAGGCGGCGGACGAGATAGGCCAGCAGCGTCTCATGGGTGCCGACAGGTGCATAGATGCGGCACGGCCGGTCCAGCTTGTCCTTGCCGACGACCTCGTCATAGAGCGGCTCGCCCATGCCGTGCAGGCACTGGAACTCATACTTGCCGACGGAGAAATCGGGGCCGGCGAGCTGGTAGATCGTCGCGAGGCTCTGCGCATTGTGCGTGGCGAATTGCGGGAAGACGGCGTCCGGCGCAGCCAGCAGCTTTCGCGCGCAGGCGACATAGGCGACATCGGTGTAGATCTTGCGCGTATAGACCGGGAAACCTTCCAGGCCGTCGAGCTGCGCGCGCTTGATCTCGGCATCCCAATAGGCGCCCTTGACGAGGCGCACCATCACGCGGCGGCCGGAGCGGCGGGCAAGATCGATGATGAAATCGAGCACGAAGGGGCAGCGCTTGCCATAGGCCTGCACCACGAAGCCGAGGCCGTTCCAGCCCTTGAGGTCCTCGTCGAAGCAGAGACCTTCGAGAAGGTCGAGCGACAGTTCAAGCCGGTCCGCTTCCTCGGCGTCGATGTTGAGGCCGATATCGTAGCTCTTGGCGATGGCGGCGAGCGCCTTCACCTTCGGCAGCAATTCGCCCATGACCCGTTCGGCCTGTGCGCGGACATAGCGCGGATGCAGCGCCGAGAGCTTGATGGAGATGCCGGGACCATCATAGATGCCGCGGCCGTCCGAGGCCTTGCCGATGGCGTGGATCGCCTTCTCGTAGTCGCGGTAGTAGCGTTCGGCGTCGGCGGCCGTGGTCGCCGCCTCGCCCAGCATGTCGTAGGAATAGCGGAAGCCGCGGGCTTCCAGCGGCTTGGAGCGCTTCAGCGCTTCCTCGATGGTCTCGCCGGTGACGAACTGCTCGCCCATCATGCGCATCGCCATGTCGACGCCGCGGCGGATGACCGGCTCGCCGGCGCGCGCGATGAGGCGCGTCAGCGCGGCGGAAAGGCCGCGGTCGTTGACGGTGGAGGTCAGCTTGCCGGTGACGACGAGACCCCAGGTGGCGGCGTTGACGAAGAGCGACTTGCCGCCGCCGATATGCGAGGTCCAGTCGCCTTCGGCGATCTTGTCGCGGATCAGCGCGTCGCGCGTGTCTGTATCGGGAATACGCAGCAGCGCTTCGGCAAGGCACATCAGCGCCACGCCTTCCTGGCTCGACAGCGAATATTCCTGCACCAGACCCTCGACGCCGGTACCCTTGTGCTTGGCGCGTAGCGCCTCGATCAGCGTGCGGGCGGTGCTGCGGATATCGTAGCGCTGCGCCTCGGTGACGCGCGCGGCGGCGACCAGCGGCGGCAGGCACTCGGTCTCGGGGCGGCGATAGGCGGCGGTGATCGCCTGGCGCAGTTCGCTCTGCGGGCGGATCGGCGGTGCGAAATGGGCGAAGGGGTTCTGCATGGAAGGACCTATGAGACGCGGGTTCGGTGGGAAATCAGCGGATGAAGGTGACGGCAGGCTCGTCCCATTCGGGGACGTCATGGAACTCCGGCGCGTGATGGAGCAGGATGCTCGGCTCGACGCCCCCGGACCGCTCCGCCTTGATGCTGCAGGCCGCAACGAGCGCCCTTATGCCGAGCGGCTTGTAGTGGCTGAGAAGGTCCGTCGGCATGCTATCATCGAAGCTCTTGTCGTGCACCATCATCCCCCTGTTCGTGGTGCCGGATCGCCGCTTGCGCCGGCCGGATCGAAGACGGCCGGATTGCCTGTGGTCGATCCGGGAAACTGGCGCGGACAATATCATGATGCTAAAAAACAAATGGACTTCAAATTGCCTTCGATTAGGCTGTTCGTATCTATTTTTTGAAGATTGGAGGATGATTTGCCCGATATTTCCCACTCGGATGGGTCGTTGGATGCATTCGACCGTAAAATTCTCGAGGAACTTACGGAAAACGGCCGCATTCCGGTGGCCGAGCTTGCCGAAAAGGTGGGTCTCTCCAAGACGCCCTGCCAGAACCGCTTCAAGCGGCTGATCGCCGAAGGCTTCATCCAGGGCTTCAAGGCCGTCCTCAATCCGTCGAAAATGAACCTCGACCATATCGCCTTCGCCGAGGTGAAGCTGACCAATACCCATGAGGAGGCCCTGAACAGCTTCAACGCGGCGGTGAAGAAGATCAGGGAAGTGGAGGAGTGCCACATGATCGCCGGCCGCTTCGACTACCTCCTGAAGATCCGTACCCGCGACATCAAGAAATACCGTCTCGTTCTCGGCGAACGCATCTCGAACCTGCCCTATGTCGCCAACACCTCGACCAATGTGGCGATGGAAACGGTGAAGGAGCGGGGATAACGGCATGTCCTTCAAGGCAATCGCGGTCGCACTGGCCGCGCTGTCCTGCGCGGCCAGTGCGACGGTGGCCGAAGACAGGACGGCTTTTGAGGGCGGACCGCTGGATCTGCTCGTCCCCGACGTCCTGCTGCAGGATCATGCCACGCCTGCGGACCTTGCGATCGCCATCGTCGGTTATCAATACGGCTGGCGGTATGACTACCCCGATCCAGCACGGGGCGCGGCTGTCCGGTGCCGGGCGGATGCGCTTGTCCTGCCACAGGGCAAGGTGGTCGAGCTTACCCTCACCGCGGACGACGTCATTCACGAATGGCGGGTGCCGGCGCTGGGGCTTCAATCGAATGCCATTCCCGGCCTCTTGAACATTGTCCGCGTCGAGGCGGGGAAGGCGGGCGCATTCGACGGTGGAGCGACGAGCCTATCGGGCGATGGCTATCGGCAAATGGCGTTCGAACTGCGCGTTCTGGCCCCGGAGGCCTATGAGGCCTGGCGGCAAGCTGCGTTGACGCCCTGTCGAACGCCCTGAACGGAACCTCCGCCGGTTCAACGG